>NZ_OU963893.1:3810354-4127883 GCF_918797525.1 unidentified bacterial endosymbiont
CTGATTGTGATCAAGGATATGTACCGGAGGCAGTCACGTAAAGTTCCGGCGACAGCGCCGCTTGAGTTTGTCCCTGAAAGCTGGCGCAAGGTGGTGATTACACCTGCGGGTATTGACCGACAGTATTATGAATTTTGTGCGCTCAGCGAGCTTAAGGGAGCGCTACGCTCCGGGGACATCTGGGTTAAAGGCTCACGCCGCTACAAAAATTTTGATGATTACCTCATTCCCGAAAAAGACTTTGACAAACTCACACCGGCGCTGCCACTGCCCGTATCTGCTGATTATCATGAGTACATTACCAGCCGCATGACTCTGCTTCAGTCCAGGCTTGAAGAGGTCAATGCTATGGCTGCCCTTGGTGAGCTGCCCGATGTGGAAATATCCGACAGGGGCGTAAAAGTCTCTCCGCTGGATAACTGCGTTCCGGCACAGGTTTCACCGCTGGCAGAACTGGTTTACAGCATGTTACCGCGACCTAAAATCACGGAAATTCTCGACGAGGTAAACAGCTGGACGACGTTTACCCGTCATTTTTCGCATATAAAAAATGACATTACCCGTCCCGATACCCGCCTGCTCCTCACCACCATTCTTGCGGATGGCATCAATCTTGGTCTGACCAAAATGGCAGAAGCCTGCCCAGGTAGCACCAAATCATCACTCGAAGATATTCAGGCATGGTACATCCGCGACGAAACCTATTCAGCCGCTCTTGCTGAGCTGGTAAATGCACAGGGGAAAAGACCACTGGCGGCATTCTGGGGAGACGGGACAACGTCATCATCAGATGGACAGAATTTCAGAACAGGCAGCTCAGGCCGCTACGCAGGGCAGGTTAACCCGAAATATGGGCAGGAGCCTGGGCGTCAGTTTTATACCCATATTTCGGATCAATACAGCCCGTTTTACACCTGCATAATCAGTCGGGTCAGGGATTCAACCCATGTTCTCGATGGCTTGCTGTATCACGAAAGCGACCTGGAAATCAGGGAGCATTACACCGATACCGCTGGTTTCACCGATCATGTCTTTGCCATGATGCATCTGCTGGGATTTGCGTTCTGTCCGCGAATCAGGGATCTCCACGACAAGAAGCTGTTTATCAAAGGGAAAGCGGACCAGTACCCGGCGTTTCAGTCACTGATATCAACGACCAGCCTGAATCTGAAAGAGATCGAACTTCACTGGCGTGAAGTGCTGCGTCTGGCAACCTCGATAAAACAGGGAACTGTGACGGCATCCCTGATGCTGAAAAAACTGGCCAGCTATCCCAAACAAAATGGCCTGGCAAAGGCGCTGAGAGAAATTGGCCGCATTGAGCGGACGCTGTTTATGCTCGACTGGTTCCGCGATCCTGCACTTCGTCGGCGGGTCCAGGCGGGACTGAATAAAGGAGAAGCCCGTAACGCGCTGGCGCGCGCGGTATTCCTGCACCGTCTGGGTGAAATCAGGGATCGTAAACCGGAAAATCAGAGCTACCGCGCCAGTGGACTGACGCTGCTGACAGCAGCTATCTCGCTGTGGAATACAGTCTATATGGAAAGAGCGGTCGATGCCCTGAAGCGTAAAGGGGTGAAGATCAACGAGCAACTGCTGTCACATTTGTCGCCGTTAGGCTGGGAGCATATCAATCTGACAGGCGATTACATCTGGAAAAGCAATAGAATACCGGCCTCCGGTAAGTTTCGTCGGCTGAGGCCTGCTAAAGTAGAAAGGTCAAAAAACGACCTTAACGTACAATAATTTTCGATATCCAAACTGCCCCCAATTTGTAAGGTCTCTTGCAGTTAAGTGTGGATAAGAAATTCTCAATCTGGTTAGCATGAAAACGACCTCTTTTTTGAGGCCGTGATAACTCATTTGGATTGCATACCGGCAATATTTTCGTTGATGCGATTTTGAATATAACCGATTGTATCTTCAGTTACTTTTTCCGGAAGTAAGTCACGGCATTTCGCGGAAAATGTGGTGGCCACAGAAGAAATCCGCTCAATTAGCTCGTCTATCTGATTCACCTCTAGCTCAGCCTCCCGGGTTCCAAGGGCAATCAGATGCTTGCGTTCTATGTTGAGTGCTTCCCCCATGACATCCATCTGATGATACCCGCCCGGACCATCGCAGAAAGTAATGTCAAAGGCCGGCGCAAGAGACCAGTTCCCCTCCTGAGACATCAGGTAGGCAAAGTTTTTGGGATGATCATCCCGGTTATTAAAGATGACATTGAATACAACGCGCTCGAATGCTCGTTTTTTTTCCCTGATATCATTCGTACAGAGCTGAGTCGCCCTAATGAAGTTTGCATAGTCCATGGAGCCCGGGATCTGATAATTTGCACCTGTGAAGGCCGCGAGGCTTTGCATCGGTACTTTCATTTCTCTTTCTCTGTCGAATCGCCGGCTTGCAAAAGCCGCTTGTCCGTCAGGTAATTCAAAATACCTGGTTTCTGGCGTTTCAATCCCACATTCTCGCAGGCACTGCGAGTAGACCATTTCCACAGCGCAAACTTCGGGATGCTCCTGCCTGGCAGGGAACTTAATCAGCCATGGTTCAAGTTTCTGTGAAGGTATCGTTGTAAACTCATCCGTTACAGAGTGGCGATACAGCAGAGCTTTTGGGCGAGCTCCCTGTGGTGAGCCCCCCATAAGTAAGAGCCGGTTGAGAAACTCCCCTCCTTCACCTTTAAGTACTTCCTGAACCTCCGCAGCTAACTGGCTAACCGGGATATCTTCCTGAACAGATTTAACATCCGGTGATACCGGCTTATAAGACATCGCCCCCATAGCATTACTACCGATATAGGTGAGTCGTTCAAGGGGGCCGATTCTTGCAATGTTAAGTCCGCGTTTACGAAACAATCTATCCATGAGCAGCATCCCCCACCCATCTGGCAGGGAGTCGTAAACCGGTCCAGGAAGCCCTAACTGGTGCAGAGGGAAATCACTCCGGAGTTTCGGGCCAGCCAGTGGTAGCGTATAACTTGCCAGTTCCAGCCCTTTTTTTTGTGCTTCAGGACTATATTCGAAAACGATCACCGGTCGCCCTGTCAACGCTGTCGTCGTGGCTAACGTTCCCCAACGCCAGTGCTCTCCCCAGCCATCATAAAAAACATCAACACTAATCATTTTTTAAACTCTTATTTCTGATGCGCTTCCGGGTTAACGTGGACTCATATCGGCGGAGATCATCCAGACTATCAAGCTTTGGTTTGAACAGTGATTCCAACTCATCAGTTCGGCCCAGGATCATTGCTACACGAATAATATTCTCAAAACTGGTATTTTTACCTGATTCCAGGTTGGACAACGTATTCACACCAATACCAGCTCGCTTTGCCAGCTCAGACTGAGTCATCTGTTGGTTAATCCTTTCTGTACGTAACCGATCGCACAGAAGCAAGGCTATCTCATCTGGTTTGGTTAGCGATAAATCCAACATATTGTGTTTTATCTCTCATTATTCAACATAAGGCACATTATATTGGAATTATACCACAGGCGTTCACGACGGCGAAACAAATGGCTGTGGGGCGGATTTTAATAGAAACGATGCTGAGGTTTTAAGTTTCGGAAGACGGAAATACCTGTTGCGCTAGAGACTGTAATTTAAATTGTGTATCTGCCTGTTTTTGATATGTTCACTTCAACAACGAAACAGGTAAATTATGGACGAAAAGAAACTCAAAGCGCTGGCGGCTGAACTGGCTAAGGGCATTAAAACTGAAGCTGATCTTAACCAGTTTTCTCGTATGCTGACGAAGCTAACCGTCGAAACAGCGTTAAATGCTGAGCTGACTGACCATCTCGGGCATGAGAAAAATGCCCCTAAATCCGGCTCGAACACCCGCAATGGCTACACATCAAAAACTCTGCTTTGCGATGACGGGGAGATTGAGCTGAACACGCCTCGTGATCGTGAAAATACCTTTGAACCTCAGTTAATTAAGAAAAATCAGACGCGTATTACGCAGATGGACAGCCAGATCCTATCCCTGTATGCCAAAGGGATGGCCACGCGCGAAATCGTCGCCACCTTCAAAGAGATGTATGACGCCGATGTGTCGCCCACGCTGATCTCTAAAGTCACCGATGCCGTTAAAGAGCAGGTTACAGAGTGGCAAAACAGGCAACTGGATGCGTTATATCCCATTGTTTACATGGACTGCATTGTTGTGAAAGTCCGCCAGAATGGCAGCGTAATAAACAAAGCCGTTTTCCTGGCGCTGGGTATCAATACCGAAGGTCAGAAAGAATTACTGGGCATGTGGCTGGCCGAAAATGAAGGCACAAAGTTCTGGCTGAGTGTACTGACAGAGCTTAAAAATCGTGGGCTTCAGGACATCCTGATAGCCTGCCTGGACGGTCTGAAGGGCTTCCCGGATGCGATAAACAGTGTCTACCCGCAGACCCATATCCAGCTGTGCATCATCCATATGGTACGTAACAGCCTGAAATACGTGTCCTGGAAGGACTACAAAGCCGTCACCAGCGGACTGAAGGCGATTTATCAGGCTCCGACCGAAGAGGCAGCGCTGATGGCGCTGGATACGTTCGCGGGTGAGTGGGACGACAAGTATCCACAAATCAACAAAAGCTGGCGTGCGCACTGGGAAAAGCTGAATACGTTCTTCGGCTACCCGCAAGGCCATTTACACCACTAATGCTATAGAATCGCTGAACAGCGTGATCCGTGCGGCCATAAAGAAACGCAAAGTGTTCCCGACGGACGACTCGGTACGGAAAGTTGTCTATCTGGCGATCAAAGTAAGCGTATAGCGCGAACCGTATTGACGTGACGAGGATGGGTTATTCGGCAGGCAGTGTGATCCGCCACGGCAGCAGTTCACCAACCCGGTTTACCGGCCAGTCAGCAATGACGTCAAGGATATGGTGAAGGTAACGTTCTGGAGCTACTCCATTCAGTTTGCACGTCCCGATCAGACTGTACAGCAGCGCTCCCCGCTCACCACCGTGGTCTGAGCCGAAGAACAGCCAGTTTTTACGCCCCAGACTGACCGTCCGCAGCGCATTTTCAGCGATATTGTTATCGGCTTCAGCCCAGCCGTCGTCTGCGTAGTATGTCAACGCCTGCCACTGGTTCAGTACATAGGTGAACGCTTTTGCCAGCTCTGAGTGTCGCGACAGGGTTTTCACTTTTTCACGCAGCCAGTTTTCCAGTGATTTAAGAAGCGCTTTCGTTTTTAACTGGCGTTCAGCAAGCCGCTGTTCTGCTGGCATTCCCCTGATATCCGCTTCGATGGCATACAACTCGCCTATCCGTTTCAGCGCTTCATCTGTGAGCGCTGAGGGAGTGCGAACGTGAACATCATGGATTTTACGCCGGGCATGGGCCCAGCACGCGGCTTCCTTTATATGACCGTCGCGGTAGAGCTCGTTGAACCCGGCGTAGGCATCAGCCTGCAGTACGCCACTGAAGCCTGCAAGATGGGTCTGAGGGTGGATACCTTTTCTGTCCGGGCTGTAAGCGAACCACACTGCGGGGGCCAGCGCTGAGCCGGCGTTGCGGTCGTCGCGAACGTACGTCCATAAGCGCCCGGTCTTCGTCTTCTTATTACCCGGCAACAGCACCGGGACAGGCGTATCGTCAGCATGGAGTTTGCCGTCGGTCAGGACATAGTCCTGAAGGGCTTCATCCAGCGGTGCCAGCAGACGACAACACGCATCCACCCAGCCCGACAGTACAGAACGACTCAACACCACACCCTGGCGGGCATAGATCTCCGACTGGCGATACAGCGGTGTGTGCTCTGCATACTTTGAGGTCAGCACGCGGGCCAGCAGCCCCGGTCCGGCGATACCCCGTTCGATGGGGCGCGAAGGCGCCGGGGCCTGAACGATGCGATCGCACCGACGGCAGGCATGCTTTTCACGTACTGTCCGGATAACCCGGAAGGCGCTGCGCATCAGCTCCAGCTGTTCGGCGGCATCCTCACCCAGGTAGCTCAGCGAACCACCGCACTCCGGGCAACAGGACTCTGTGGGTAACAACCGCTTTTCATCACGGGGGAGTGACTCAGGGAACGGTTTGCGGGTGCGGGTCTGACGCAGCGGGCGCTGCACCGCCGGATCATCAACCCGACCGGTCAGCGTATCGCTTTCCTGCTGCAGCCGGTTCAGGTCAGCTTCCATCTGCGCGATACGGCGGGATACCTTTTCGGAACGACTGCCGAAGTTCATCCGGCGCAGCTTATCCAGTTGCGCCTGCAGATGGTCTATTTCGCGTTCCCGGACGGCCAGCTTTTCCAGCAGGGCGCGGTTCAGCGCTTCCTGTTCGGCCAGGCGCTGTTTCAGCAGAAGGATGTCGTCAGAAGAGGTGTCGTTCATAAGCCCGTATTTTACCAGGCTTATTCTGCGACAACCAGGATAAAGAGCGCTACAACATGGTCAGGGACGTCAGTAACCGCTTTGGCTGTCGCCAGTCGATACCTTCCATCAGCATCGCCAGCTGCGCCGGCGTCAGGAACACTTTGCCATCGCGGGCTGAGGGCCAGGCGAAGCGACCACGTTCCAGTCGCTTTGTCAGCAGGCACAGCCCGTCACCGGTGGACCAGAGCAGTTTGACCTGACTGCCGCTGCGTCCCCGGAAGATGAAGACGTGGCCGGACATCGGGTCATCTTTCAGCGCGGTCTGCACCTTTGCGGCCAGGCCGTTGAAGCCGTTACGCATGTCGGTGATACCGGCAACCAGCCAGATTTTAGTACCTGAAGGTAGCGGGATCATCGCTTCAGTTCCTGTATCAGCAGAGCCAGGAACGTTTCGCTGACAGCGCCGTTGAGGCGAAGCGTCCCGTGCCGGAACGTTACCTCACAGCTGATACTGAGCCCCGGGTCTTCTGCGAGCGATTCTGGCTGTACGGCAGTGGCATCGAGAGTCACAGGAAGTAGCAGAGGACTCTCTGAGGAAGGTAACAGTAGCTTTCCGTCGCGCCACTGCTGGCGCCATTTAAATAACAAATTGGCGTTGATGCCGTTTTCAAGCGCCAGTTTTGAAATGGATATTCCGGGTTTGCAGGAGGCAGCAACGAGCTGCTGCTTAAACTCAGGAGAATAATTAGGGCAGCCCTTACGCCTGCCGGGGGTCACATTTTTCTGCATATCTGACACTTTGGTTCCCACTACTTATTTGGTGGACACCACTTTGTCGAATACATCAGATTATGACCAGACGGTTCGCGCTGTACGCTTACCGATCAAAGATGCGTCAAAAAAATGGAGTATGCCGATCCAGAACTGGCGTCTGGCGATGAGTCGCTTTATTATCGAGTTCGGTGACCGCCCGAGCGATCACCTTTAACGAGTGGGCAGTTACACAGAATTACTTACAGGCTCTGTCCCCATGTTTATCCATATACCTGTTCAATGAGAGTTACCTCGCGTTTTGTTTAAGGATTAGACACCCATATCAAAACCGGTAACTCTCAACCTTTCAAGGCCCAGTGTCAGATCAAGTCGAGACTAATACAATTAAGGCCATCGGGCCTTCAGGTGTCCGTCCAGCATCTTATTCGCCAGAGGGCTAAGACCATCCAGAAATGCCTTTTCCGCTCTATCCAGTGCTCTTGCTCCGATAGCACGCTCAGCATCGGTGTTGCCGACTAGCCCCGCCGGTTTCAGCTCTGTGTCAGACAACGTCCGGTACGAATCATCATAGTCTGATATTTTCTTTTCATTGAGTTTTTTCCAGTCTTCCGGATACGCGCGTTCCAGAACGCTGCGTAACGGCGCCCACTGCAGTATCCACTCCCTGAACTGGTTGTTTTCGGCGGTCTTCACCTGAAGCTCAGCGGCCTGAATGTCTGATTCAGTAATGTGGGACACGTCAAAGAACCGCATTTCCTTCGTCACGCTGGTCAGTCCAAGAGGTTCTTTCAGTTTATTCTGGAAGCCCAGATAAACCTCAATTTCATCAATGAAGCGCAGCGTGCTGACCTTATCCCAGGCAATCTGCTCCAGCTTCTCCAGCCGGAATATTTCACGTCCCGCAGAAACCAGTTCAGGGAGATTGTTATCGTACTTCCCTTTTTCTGCGTTATGGGCCAGCTGCTCGTTCTTCATCTGGTTCAGCGCAAGGGTGACCCGGTCCTCGCAGCTTGACGTTGCCTCTGTTGCCATGGCAAAGGTTTTTGCTCTCAGTTCATCGTCTTCAGCCAGCTGTGTCAGCCAGGACGATATCTGTGCTTTAAAACCGGAGTCTTTTCTGAAGTTTTCCGTCTCGCTAAGCCTGTCTAGGAAAGCGCTGAAGGAAGCGGCTTCAGGCCCAGAGGACTGCCAGCTGTATGCGGGCGCGGGTTCGCCCTCTTTCGCCGGCGTCAGCCAGTCAGCGACCGCCTGGTGTAATGGGCGGATTTCCCGGGGAGCGGAAGGACCGGCCATACTGAAATATATACGTGGCCCCGAATAGTCCGGGGCGCGGGTCATGGCCTCCAGGGCCTGGCGCGTACGCTCTGACAGAGGATTATTTAATATATTCACAGATGCATTCGGGGACAGGCCGGTGAGGCTTTCCGGCATGCTGGTGATTAAGGTGTTATTCACCTCCATCCTCCTCAAGCTGCCCGGCAGCGCCGGCAGGCTGGTCAGGGGGGAGTCAGACACCTTTAGTGTCCTTAACCCGTCCGGGAGCGCTGGCAGGCTGCTCAGTGAAGTTCCAGAGAACTCCATCTCCACTCCCTGCATTCCTCCCAGCATTCCTCCCAGCATTCCTCCCAGAATTCCTCCCAGAATTCCTCCCTGCATTCCTCCCAGAATTCCTCCCAGAATTCCTCCCTGCATTCCTCCCTGCATTCCTCCCTGCATTCCTCCCTGCATTCCTTCCATCCTGTTCGGGAGCGCCGGCAGGCTGGTCAGGGGGGTGTTAGACACCCTTAGTATCGATAACCTGTCCGGGAGCGCCGGCAGGCTGGTCAGTGAAGTTCCAGAGAACTTCATCACTACTAGCCCGTCCGGGAGCGCCGGCAGGCTGGTCAGGGGGGTTCCAGAGAACTCCATCGCTACTAGCCCGTCCGGGAGCGCCGGCAGGCTGGTCAGGGAGGTGCCAGACACACTTAGTGCCGATAACCTGTCCGGGAGCGCCGGCAGACTGGTCAGGGGGATGTTGCGGATGTGTATGAATTTAATATGTGATGGTAAATGGTCGGGTAAGGAAGAAATATTTAAGCCATTCAGAGTAAGAAAAGTTGACTCCAAGTTCTGGATTCGTTGCAATATCCGTACAACGTGAGCACGGTCTGTGGCCTCTCCTGTCGGTGCAGCCTTTTCCCAAGCGGACCAGACCGCTGCCGTCTGTTCTGCGCAATCCTCCTCCCGCTCTGTGTCCGGGGTGAGATTGTGCGTTTTATCATGCCCCTGACACTTCACGGTATATTTCCCGGCGTCATCGAGGGTGACCGACAGCATCTCCTGGCTGTTTTCGTCCAGAATACAGAAGTTGTTTTCCCCGTGCCGGCCGGACTGAACGTTTTCCCCAAAGCTGCCATACGCGAGCGTCCTGAGCCGTTCAAAGTTGTGAACCACATCCTCCCGTGTCGTGCCGGCCGGTGGGTGACAAATCTGCCGGATAAGCTCCTGCGCTTCAGGCTTGTTCGTTGAGCAGAAAAACGCGCTGATTTTTTCCCATACGCTTATTTCAGGCGGAGTATCAGAGCTGGCGATACGGGTAATGCGGCTGTCGCTGACTGAGGCGGGAAAACATGAGTTTACAATGTGAAAGGGCATAATAAAAACTCTCTGTAAATTTTGTCAGGTGGTACCAACGACTGGCGTTGACGGTTGACGGTTGACGGTTGACGGTTGACGGTTGACGGTTGACGGTTGACGGTTGACGGTTGACGGTTGACGGTTGACGGTTGACGGTTGACGGTTGACGGTTGACGGTTGACGGTTGACGGACGATATCATCTTTGATATCACCTTTATTTCACAATCCGGTCATCGGCTGACTCACAATTGTTCACGTACAGGAAATTGAAATCATTTCTGCCGATTCTGTCGCATTAAGAAATTGTCGGGTAACATACTGTTTTTTTATTACGATGTTGTCTGAACATGCCTCTGATCCGAAAATCCGTATCGTTTCGGCGAACTCATATTGACGAAGCCGCCCCATTCTGCATTTCGCAGTTTTGCGTCAGTCGATCAGGCTATTTTTGGCGAAGGGTAATAACTCATCCAGCCGCTCCTGCGGCCATTCCGGCAGGCGTTCCAGCAACGATTTCAGCCAGCCATACGGCTCCACGCCGTTCAGTCGCGCCGTTTCCAGCAGGCTCATCACCGCTGCCGCACGATGCCCCGCCTGCAACGAGCCGGCAAACAGCCACGTATTCCGCCCCATCACCACCTGGCGGATCGCCCGCTCGCACCGGTTGTTGTCCAGCGGCAATGCGCCATCCTCCGCGAACCGGCTCAGCGCTGTTTTGTGAGACAGCGCATAGTTTATCGCCTTATGCAGCGCTGAACCCGGCGCGCATTTTTGTACCTGCGCCGTCAGCCAGCCCCACAGGATATCCAGTTGCGGCTTCGCATACCGCTGCCGCCACTGCCGGATCTTCTCCGCTGGCCGGTGGCGGATCTTTTTTTCAAGCCTGTACAGCCCGTGGAGCATTTTCAGCGCCGTTCCCGCATGCGGATCGCGATTTGCCTTATACAACGCCGCGAAGCCGCGCCGCGCATGCGCCCAACATCCCGCGTTGATGATATTACCGCCGTTTTTCAGGGAGTGATACACGGCGTAGCCGTCTGTCACCAGCCGGCCGCTCCAGCCCGCCAGCCAGGCTTCGGGATAACGCGCCGCCCGTCCGGGCTGACAGTCGAAGCAGACCACGCTGTCGCCGGTGGTTTCACCGCTGACATAGGTCCACAGGTAACCATTCTGCGCCTTTCCGCCCTTTTTCGTCTCCAGGATTTGCAACGGCGTTTCATCCGCATGAAGCACCGGGCGGCTTAACAGCGCTGTGCGCAGCCGTTCCGCCAGCGGCATCAGCCAGACGCCGGCCGCGCCCACCCATCCGGCCAGCGTGCTCACCGGCAGTTCCACCCCGGCGCGGGCGAACACCTGCTGCTGGTGATACAGCGGCTGGCGGTCGCAGTACTTGCCGACCAGCACCTGCGCCACCAGGCCGGCGTCGGGAATGCCCTTCGGGATAATCTGCGCGGGCAGACGACCGGAGACCACGCGCTGGCAGTCATCGCAACCGTACTGCGGGCGGACGTAACGTTTCACCACGAACTGCGCCGGGATGTAATCCAGCCGTTCGCTGATTTCATCGCGGATATGGCGCAGCGGCCGGCCGCAGTCCGGGCAGCCGCAGGCGTCAGGTTCGATAACGGTTTCTTCACGCGGAAGATGTTCCGGCAGCGGTTTACGCACCGGACGGGCTTTCTTCTCTTCCGGTTCCGGCTGCAGACGCGCAAGCCGGGTTTCGGCAGAGGCGATATCGGCGTCGACATCCTCTTCGAACAGGGAGCGCTGTAAGCCGCTGAAGGATTCAGCCTGACGGCCAAAGCGCTGCTGGCGGGCCAGCAGCAGGGCCTCCTTCAGCAGGTGTATCTGATGGTCTTTTTCGCTCAGGGAGGCGTCTTTTTTACGGTTTTCTTCCAGCAGGGATAACGCCAGCTGACGCAGCGTGTCGGGGTCATTCGTGGAGAGAAGTACTGTGATATCCATACCGGATATTATAGGCTTTCCGGCACAGATATTCATTCAAAATCATCAGATTACCGGCAGATATTATGTCCATTTCGTCAGGTCGTGACCGGCCATTCTCTGCCAGTCAATGCCGGCGACCAGCCAGTCGAACTGCGCCGGCGTGAGCGACCATGCGCTGTCGCCGTCACGCGGCCAGGTGAATCGCCCCTGGTGCAGGCGGCGGGAACAGAGCCAGACGCCGTGTTTATCCCACCGCAGCAGTTTGATACGGGTGCGGTTTTTGTTGGTGAAGAGGAAGGCGGCGCCGTCATGCCAGGGCGTGGTGAGGGAGGCCTGAATATACTGCGTGAGGACATCAATGCCGCAGCGCATATCGACGGGCTGGCGGAGAACGTAGCGCCCTTACAGGGCGAGCGTCATCGCTTCGCGATTCCGATGGTTTGCATGTCCTGAGTCCGGCTTTATACTCTGCGGCATGTTAATTTTCTCAGGAAGTCATTGGTATGGCCCGCAGCAAAGCCCCCCGAAAGCGTAAACCCACGCCCTCGTCCCGACTCTCACGCCCTGATTATCCGAAGCGTTTCCTCGTCTCCCTGCCCCCGGAAAGCGACCATGATGACCCCGACGAGTTTTTTTACGACACACCGCAGGATGCCATTCGTCACTGTGTCCACCTGGGGCCGCAGTTTTTCCTCGATACACACTTCGACCCGCCTCTCGTCTGTATCATCCGCGGCTTTGAGCCGCCTGACTCACCCGACGGCGATGTCGTCATTGAGTCCATGCCAGCCGATGTGTTTATTCTCGCCACAGAATCCGGCATGCTACCGGTGACCTTCGCACCGTGGGATAAACACACCGACAACTGGGCCGATGACTGTGACGACTGGCACTATCATACCGGTGCCACTGCAGAGCGATAATCCGCCGCATGTATATCCCGCGCCCCGCAAAGCTGCTGTTCACCACTGATGACGGCTGGAACAGGTATATGGATAAACACGGTGACACCCTCAGCCCGTGGACCGTTCTCTGTGTCGAGCGCATGCTCGCCTGCGGCACTGCTGCCATGGGGGTGAAGCGATACTGCTGCGCCTCCCCGGACTGTACACATTCCCGCTTCTTCTGCCAGACCTGTAAATCAAAAGGCTGCAGCTCGTGTGGACATAAAGCCACGGAACAGTGGATTACAGAGCAACAGCATATTCTGCCCGACTGTGACTGGCAGCACATCACCTTCACCATGCCCCACCTGCTGTGGCCCTTCTTCAACAGCAACTGGCCCCTTCTCAATGCACTGTTCCGGGCAGCCACCCGGGCCATACTCCGGTGGACCCGCAAACAGGGCGTGGAGGTCGGTATCTTCTGCGCCCTGCATACGTACGGCAGACAACTTAACCAGCATCCGCACATCCACCTCTCCGTTACCCGCGGCGGGCTTGATATTAAACACGGCGTATGGCGCGACCTCTTCTTTAAGAAGCATGCCGTGGAGGAAATCTGGCGCGGAGCCGTCATCCGGCTGCTGCGCCACAGTTATGACCTGATTAATCCCGGCAGCCTGCCGGGGCTGGGCCATATCCGCGATAAAACTCAGTGGCAGCGGTATCTGCAGGCGCAGTACGGACGCCGATGGAAGGTTCACTTTGCGAAGAAAACAAAAGGCGCATGGCGAAGCGTCAAATACCTCGGGCGCTACCTGAAGCGCCCGCCGGTATCGGCGGCGAAGCTCAGGCACTACAGCGCCGGCGCGGTGGTGCACCACTATTACGACCATCGTACGCAGCAGTACCGGCAGCAGACGCTGACCCAGGAGGAGATGATCGGACGCTATATCAGTCATATCCCGGAGAAGCATTTTAAGATGGTGCGTTACTACGGCTTCCTGTCTAACCGTAAACGGGGCACCTTGCTGCCGAAGGTGTATGCAGCCCTGGGGATGGAAGCGCGGAAAAAACCGGAACAGCCCGGCTTCGCCGCGCTGATGAAAGAATTTCTGCGCACGGATCCGTACAAATGCCTTCTGTGCGGGACCCGGCTGCGCTTTGTCAGCGCTCAGGCCGGGAGGCACGCCACGGAGTTAGTGGCAGAAAGGCAGCATAAAATCGACCGGAAACGATGGCTTCAGGAACAGACTGCGGGATAAGTGCATCTGAAAAACGGCTTTCAGGTTAAAAACGCGCCGAAAGAGCCATTTTATGGCCATAACATTCCCGATGGCACATCATTACTGCATTGCAGACACTGCTGTTCATGGTCAGGAAATTTTTTAAAACGATGATTCATTTTCCTAACCATCAAGGAAGAGGCGTTCAGGCTTCAGCATGTTTCACCGCCCGGAGCACGTCAGGGAGTTGCGCGGGCAGGCAGTCGATACGACAGCCGCCGGGGAGATGGAGGGTGACGGCAGCGTTAATGGCGGAAGGCTCCGGAGTCACCCGGACGGGGATGACAGCGGAGTCCGGTTGATTGTTGATATCGGGGAACATGGAGGGCCAGTTTTTGAAGTAGCCGGGATTGATGTTGTGGTGCAGGGCGTACTGGCGGGAAGTGAGCCCGCTGTCGCGCCAGGCGCGGATATGATGCTTTTTGTCGTCGGCGGACCAGAAAGATAACGGCATGGCAAAACCTCAGGTGATTCAGGATGCCGCCGATGTTATCTGACTAAAAATTTTTGAAAATGTGAGTTCACCGGAACGATACTCCCTTCCTGGTCATGCCGAAGAAAGATCTTATGATATCCCTGATGGTCAGAGGACACGCTTTTCATTTCTTCCTCCATGGTGGTATTTTCAGCCAGGCGATTAACACACGTTCTGACAAGAAAATGTGTATTTAACTCCGATGCCAGGCAATACAGCTCGTAAATATCACTCTCACGATCACCAATATGAATGCATCGTTCCGGGCATTGCAGTAACTTCGTTGACTGCCGTAAATTCTCCAACCAGCGATAGCTTTCTTTCTCCTCAATAGGAACGCGGGTCGGATTAATTTTCCTTTTGAGTGCGTTGGTACCTTTGAATTTTTTTCGCGTCCAGAATTTCACCGCAGTCAGACCCAGTGGGAGTCCTGATGTAGTTACTGCCAGGCTCAAATGCATCAGGATCCCACAATTGATACCTGCATCATTCCCCGTCTTGATTAGACCAGCAGTGTGATTGCCAGCAAATCCTACTGCGTCAGGGTTATCCCGATGATAGCCAAATGTCGTGGTATCCTGAAGCAGCAGAATATTCTCATCTTGCAGCGCATGTATCCTTTGACTGGTGGCCTCGGAATGCCCCTGTAGCAGGAGCTGTTCATCAATCCTGTCGCTGGAAAGGAACCGGTAAGCCGCTTTTGTCGCTGCATTATCCTGGCAGGCAAATGGAAGGCTGTTGCCCATTCCCCGCCAGAGTTTTTGCATGAGACTTTTAAAACGACTGGCATGGCGGCGATCGCTAAAGACAGAAAAATTAATTTCCTCATCAAGCCATGAAAGCGAAGTCTGTTCCTGATTAACCATTCAACCATCCCTGAAAGTAATTCACAACGACTATCTTAATGATTACCTTAATATAATTGTGGGTAGTTGCAAGCGTCTGAGTACCGTCTGGTCCCGAATTCAGGATCCTGTAACTTAAGCACCCACTTATTTTGCAGGTTGACAGTAAGCGCCCCGTGAAGAAGGTGGGATAAAAATTAGTTTACAGAGAGGGTGACGTTCCAGGGTAACAGCTCTTTCACGCGGTTGGCTGGCCAGGTATTGATAGCACTGATGACATGACGTAGCCAGGTTTCCGGCTCGATGCCGTTGAGTTTGCAACTGCCTATCAGGCTGTACATCATTGCTGCACTTTCAACACCACTATCAGAGCCGAAGAACATGTAGTTACGGCATCCCAACGCAACCACACGGAGCGGGTTTTCACACCGGTTATTGTCGATCTCCACCCAGCCATTGCGACAGTATTCGTTCAGCACATCCCATTGTTTCAGCATATACGTGAACGCTTTCGCTGTGTCTGAGTGCCGCGACAGCGTGTTCATCTGCCTCGGGAGCCAGTCATACAACGACTGCATCCGCGGTACCGTTCTGGATTTTCTGACCGCCAGTCGCTCTTCTGCCGGACTGCCGCGGATCTCTGACTCGATAGCCTACAGCGCCCCGATATGGCTGAGCGCTTCTGTTGTTACTGTCGTTGGATGGCGAACATGTACATTGTGGATCTTGCGTCGGGCATGCACCATGCAGGCCGCTGCGGGTGGATACCTTTGCGGTCGGGTGAGTAGGAGAACCACACCGCTGCCGGCATGGATGAGCCGGCGTTGTGATCGTCACGAACATAGACCCACAGCTGACCGGTCTCTAGGCTGTGTCCCTTAATTATATAGTCGTTGATAAAAGAGCCGGATGCAGCCCAGCTTCACCATCGCCAGATAATTTCTCGCCGTTTTGTCGTAACGCGTCGCTATGCGACGGTATTCTTTCAGGCGACCAAAACATCGCTCAACAACGTTGCGATTGCGGTACGCATTACGATCGAGCTGTGAACGCCCATCCAATGCCATTTTCTCATTTGATTTTCGGGGAATGACTGCTTTTATACCTTTGCTTTTCAGTTCGTTGCGTAACGCATGCCCGGAGTACGCTTTGTCGGCCAGTACCGCATGGCCACGGCGTTTCATGCTGCCGTTCTGGCGCTGAACACCAATACCGTCGAGAAGACGTTGCGCGAACTGGCTTTCGTGAGCCTGTCCGGGACTCAGCACTATGTTTAACGGAAGACCGTTTCCGTCTGTCGCCAGATGGATTTTGGTGCCAAAACCACCGCGAGAGCGACCCAGCCCATTATCTCCGGCGATATCGGGATGTTTTTTTGAGCCCCGGCAGCACATTTCAACGCCCGGATATTGCTGCCATCCAGCGCCGTAGCAGACCAGTCAACAAGATTGCTGGCATCAAGTAGCGAAAGCAACCTGTTGAAAATAATGTTAATAACACCTGATTTTGACCACCGGTTAAAGCGGTTATAAACCGTTTTCCATGGTCCATATCGTTCAGGTAAATCACGCCACGGAGCCCCGGAACACAACACCCAGAACATACCGTTGATAATTTTACGATGCTCAGCCCATGGGCGTCCGGCCCGTGGAGATACGGGTTCAGCAGGCAATAAAGGCTGGATGATAATCCATGCTTCATCAGGAAGGTCGTAGCGAGCCATAGTTCAATATGTTGTGGAAACAGACAGTTACTATAGCTCAAACGATTAAGGGACACAGCCTAGTACATTCACCGGCGTATCCTCTGCATGCACTTTACCCGGCATCAGCACATAGTGGTTCAGTTCATCATACAGCGGGAGAAGCTGCTCCCCCATGACATCAACCCAGCGCCCCATCGTATTGCGGTTCAGCTCCACACCCTGCCGGGCGTAGATTTCAGCCTGCCGGTACAGTGGCAAGTGTTCGGCGAACTTCGCCATGATGATGCGGGCCAGCAAGTCCGGGCTGGCGTAGCTGCGCCCGATGGGTTTCGGCGGCAGCGGAGCCTGCACGATACAGTCGCACCGGCTGCAGGCAAGCTTCGGACGAACCGTTTTGATCAGCCTGAAGGCGGTGTTGATGATATCTAACTGCTCAGAGATGCTTTTCTATCTTCTCGCGGTTTCCTCGCTGCTGCGGCCAAACAGCATCCTCTGTAGTTTAGCGACCAGTGCTCTGAGTGAGTCGATCTCGCGGGCATAGCTGGTTATTTCACCGGACAGACGCTGGATAACCGCCTGCTGGGCGACCAGCAGGGCCTTCAGTTGCTCGATGTCATCGGGAAGTGCATTGGTTATATCCGTATACCAGGCCGTTCCGTCCGTTTTGGATGTTGCCACGCGATACCCTCAAGTAGCATGGACAACTGGGCGGGTGTCAGGTGCACTTTCCCTTCACGGGTTACCGGCCACACGAAGCGGCCCCGCTCCAGGCGTTTGGCGAAGAGACACAACCCATCGCGATCGGCCCACCAGATTTTTACCATTTTACCGCTGCGCCCCCGGAACACGAATATATGCCCGGAGAACGGATCGTCCTTTAGCGTATTCTGCACCTTCGAGGCCAGGCCGTTGAAGCCACAACGCATATCTGTAACACCCGCTATGATCCAGATTCTGGTGCCAGTCGGCAGCGTTATCATCGGACATCACCTTTCATTTCGCGGATTAGCGCCCGAAGAAGTTCTGGTGTCATCGGGGCAAAGAGTTTTACAACGCCTGATTTTAAGTGCAGTTCACATCGTGGAGTACACCCAGGTGGTTCGTCAACAGAGCTCTCGTCTGGCTTATTTCGCCAGAAGGGATTTGTCACTGGGTCAGGTGTAGCAGTCAGTGCAACCGGGACAGGCAGGCATTCCTGTATATCATCATCTTCCAGTAACCCGTTTTCGTACTGGTTTTTCCATCTGAACAGCAGGTTATCATTGATTCCATGTTCTCTGGCGATCCGGGCAACAACAGCGTCGGGTTGTAGTGCCTGTTTAACCAGGCTGACTTTAAATACACGACTATAGCTGGTCCGCCAATCTTTTTGCCATTTTTCTTCGTTGCTGTCACGGGGAAGTCGTTCTTTGGCGCGCATGAGGTGTCCACCTGCAAAATAAGTGGGTGCTTAAATTACAGGATCCTGAATTCGGGACCAGACGGTACTCAGACGACGCTTACGAAAAAGCGGCTCAGGACTCTGAAAGATCTTGATCGGGCCGCACTATTACTGGCACGGGCATGCACGCTATTACTTGATGTGAACACCGATGAAGCAGACTTACGTCAGGCTATTTTTCGCCGCATACCAAAGGACAAACTGGCTGAATCCGTCGGCAAGGTAAATGAGCTGGCGCGCCCGCAGAATACTCATTTTCAGGATGAGATGGTGGAACAATATGGGCGGGTGAAGCACTTCCTGTCTGCGATGTTGCGCGACTTACACTTTCAGGCTACCCCAGCCAGTGAGCACATGTTGTCAGCAATCCGGGATAACGCTTACCGTTCATGGACACCTCAAAGTCATCTTAAATGACTCTGAGGTGATTGTTAAACCCGTGGCGATTCACTAATCTAGAGATACAGCACCCTCTGCAATGCGAGTGCTGTATAATATATAGATTAATCTAAAGGTCTAAAACTACCTAACTCAAAATTTTGTCTGCTCATGATTGGGTCCTCTACAGTGATATTAAGGGAGTCAGTATGGTGTTTTGCTGCTTTACGTAAATTCTTTCCTGAACCAAAAAGCCCAGCAGCTAAACCTATGACGTTAAACGCCAGAGCCGCTTTATTCAGTTTTTCAGCAGTGTCCTCATCTACAAACTCTGCAGCGATAGTAGTGCCCGTATATGCTAAAACGGAGGATATCTCAAATGCCGTAATAGCGGTATCGAACCTTGAGCTCACACCGCCTATAGATAAGACATTTCGTCCAATTCCAAATGTCCCTCCCGTTCGCTCCGCTGCAGTTTTTCCTATATTTAATTTGATCGTGTATCCGGCCCCTGCACTTCCCACGGCTAACCCAAATAAACCAGTGGCCAGGCTTGCTATATTAAGTGCACTGGAAGCTTTCGGGTTAGATTCACTGGTTGCCGCTGATGCCACCGACAAGGTATTCGATACCACGCCGAGACCTGCAGATACTTTGCCCAATACAGAGGTCGCTGCGATGGCTTTCAGTACTGCAAACTTGGCTGCGACCGCAGGAAGGGCAGCTCCAAGCGTGAAAATCGACATCAGTATACCAACGGTGCCCAACACAATGCCCGCAATCGCCATTTCACTCAAATGCCCGCTGGGATCGTTTTTGTTGATCGGGTCGCTCAAGGCATAGATATAGGGATTAATACCCCCACCGCCAAAAGGACTCCAACTGTCCGGACTGTGAAAACGCATCAACACTGGGTTAAACACGCGATAGCCATTCCCAAGAAAATACCAGCCGGTAATCGGGTCAATTTGAGCCCCGCCCAAGCCTGGGATCGTCGACAACAGACTTCGAAATCCGAAAGGGGTATAAGATAGAGGTATGGAACTGTCTACAGAATTGTTCAGGCAGGGTGTACCATCAACCATCAATCCATAATGGTAGCTGGTTTCCCGATTGCTTTCAGTTTCAATATGCCCCAGTCGTAACGCGCTACCGTTGTCCATCCATGTTAACTCTTTACCGTCAAGATCTGCATTACTGAGTGACTGCCCGGAATAAAAATAGCGGTTAGTGTTATTACCCGGGATCTCCTGGGCAACCAACTTATCAAATGCATCATAGTGATAGCGGCAAATGCATTGATTATTTGCATTTTTCACTTCCACTAAACGGTTTTTTTGCATCATAGACAAGTTTCTGACCCTTCTCATCACTCGTTAGATTGCCGTTGACATCGTATTGCAGGGTAACGCGTTGACCATTTTCGACGATGCTGCTCAACTGGGTAGGATCATTCGGGTTGAACTCATATGTTACTGCACTCGTAACACCATCATGGGTATTTTCCAGGCGCGTGATATTCCCCCAGCAATCGTATTGATAGTGTTGAGCAGACAATACCCGGCCCTGATGATCGCGCGGTGCATTTTTACCTGAGCACTGATAGTGGCAGAGTCGATCGTTTTGGTCGTAACTGTATTTCTCCAGCAGCAGCAGACTGGTATCGCGCAGTTCACGCTCGCAGATTTTACCTTCAGGCGTGTAGGCAAGTTTAAGCGTGGAGACATGATTTCCGGCCTGATAGGTACGCATAACTTCCCGACTGAATGAATCATATCTAATGGTCGTGGTGAAGGTAGCTGTACCGTCTCGGGTTTCAATGGTACTGATGCGACTAAAGTTGTCATATTCATACATTATTTCTTGCGTGGCGTGAGTGGAACGCTTCAACCGACCCACGTCATCATAATAATAACGATGCTCTATGCCCTTACTGTCACGTTTAAACTGAAGCAGACCTGACATGGAATGTCGATACGTTGTGGCAGACATGTCAACATTATTGACCACCATGCGCTCCTCCTGAAGCAACCCTGACGGGAAATAGTCCATCTGCTGGTTCAGATTTCCTTCGTGCGCCTGTGTCATCTTGCCGGACTTATCATTATAATTAAAAACTTGATTAATGCCCGGGGCCGTCATGCTGGTAATTGTGTTATCCAGATGAAAAGCGTAGCGACGCATATGGGGTTGGTTAGCCGGGGGGATGATGGCGTTTGGCAACCGTTCTCCGTTGCGATATTGATATCGTTGGGTACGTTCACCGCATTGATCCTGTGACACACGCTCCAGGCCATCATATTGCGCGCTGGCAAACGCGACACCCTGCACGGTAAGTGTAGAAATGCATTTTTCCGTCGTGAAAGGCGCGTACGTTTTCTTGACCACTGTACCATCTGGCAGTGTTTTGTGGACGAGACGGTCAAAAACATCCCATTTAAAACAGGTGGTTGCACCGTTGTTGTCGATTTCGGAGACCTGGCGGCCAAATCCGTCGTAGCTCATGCTGGTTCTGGCATGAATCCCGTTATCCGTGTCCATCAGGGCAACAAATTCCGGCTCGTCGAAGGCATTATTTTGGGTTAATACCATAGAAAGCCCTTGCAATCCTTGTAGGTAGGAGTTATCAACCGGATCATGGCTGTCTATTTCCACCCGTCCGTCATTATGGCGCGTTATCGCTACTTCTCCCCATCCGTCATATTCGTATTCCTTGCTCTTACGAACCGGTGTTGAGAGACGCTCAGTGATGCTGGCATTCAGATCCCACAACCAGTCCAGAGAGGTTTCGCGGATTAACTGACCCAGAGAGTTATAGGCAAGATTTTTCACTTCTCGCAACGTACCTGTATATTCTTCGGCATTCAGTGGCGCATCATCGTCCTGCTGCATAATCCGACACAGTCTTCCTGTGCCATCGTACTGATACTCCCGGCGCAAACCAGCTGTATTAGTTTCTGTCATTACCGGCCAGAGATTTGTCGACGCCGGGTCTGGGTAAGTATAATTGAAACATCGCGTTTCAATGTTGTTCGGGCCGGTTCTGGTACTTTTTTCCGCTATTTTGCCGTCCGGGGTATATCTGATGCAGGTCAGCGTTCCGTTTTCGTCGATTTGTTCAAGCAGATGGCGGGTAAAGACAGAGTATGTCGCTGATTTGCTGCTGTGGGCACCGTCATGACCGATGGTGCTTTCCGTCGTGCGTAGCGCATTACCGGTTGCCTGATATGTAAATGTGGCGACGGTCGTGAGATCATTCATGGTCGTCTCAACCTTACTCAGCAAGGAGTGAAGGCGCTGCGCAGGGGAATTGACGTAACTGTAGCTATGAAGCCGTGTGCCATCGGTTTCTTTGGTGGCAGGACAAATATAGTTAATGTTCAGTGAATCAGAGAAAGAAGACAGTGATTGCCAGGAGTAGTATGTCGTTTTTTGATGGTGTATCGCCAGACGCTGGCAGTAACGTTGTTGAACGGATAAACCTACTAAAGCCCAGCGGATCAGCAGGACAAAGTCCGGATTCGCCTGCACTGCCAAAAAAAACATTTTCCTGCTGTGTGCCGTCAGGGTAGACGACTCGTAACACGTTACCCCACTCATCTGTCTGCTGAGTCGTTGACTTCACACGAAAATGATCTTCGCCGATGTTAGTAAAAATTTCGGTTTCTTCACTGACCAGCGGCAGGTTCATCGGCTGCTGATAATAGTTTACGCCTGAGAGCTCATTATAGACATATCTCAGGGTATGACGCTTGCCGTCCTGCACAGTTTCTTCCCGCGTAATGAGGTGGAAACGGTTGTAATCCCGGGTAATACGAATGGCGTCCTGTTTTCCCAGAAAATGATTTTCCGTTGAGCTGTAGGTATAATTTCCGGTAACAAGGTAGAGATTATCCTGCTCCGGATCGATATGCGTCCGCCCGGATGAAAAACCCGTAAAATTTGTATTCTGACTGTACTGCCACGTTCTGGTCATTGCTGGCTGACCATTCCCTGGATGGGTCGTGGTGGACACCACGCAAGGAAGGTAGGTTGCCATCGTGACCCGTATACCGGTGGCATTATACTGAATAATTTCTCTGGAGCCTGTAGGCGTTCGACACTCCTTAATACCAAGATAGTTATCTTGCAATGTAATATAGTTAAATGTATATGCCGCATCACTTTTAGTATTTTTCCCTACCGGCAGGCTTAACTGCATCAGTTGATTATTACGGTATTGAATATTGATCTGGGACAGGTCGCCATTGTCATCAGGATACTTGATCTGATGGCAGTTTCCGGAAAAATAATTCAACCGGAGCATGAGATTTTTTGTCTGACGATGATGGATTTCCGTCAGGCAGGGATGCCCTTGGATAAACATACTGTAGGCCAGATCGAATGTTTCACCGTTGGCAAAGGTAACAGACGTCAAAACAGCCATATCGCTCGTGAAGTTTAAACGTTGAAGTGTTTCAGTAATACCACTTTTATAGTGCAATCGGACCGTGGTGGCATTAACCATTGTGGCACGCAAATTAACAATTTTTTTATCAATAAATCGGATTTCTCTGCCAGGAATCAACGCTTCACATCGATATTGCTCACCTTCAGCAGTGGTTAATACTCGTTTGCGTATATCCAGTTTCGAGGTAGTTACTTCCCATCCTCGCCCAAAACCAAAGTTAATTTTGTTAAACGGTGAGAAGCGTACTGCAATGTTGAGACTACTGTCGTTAATATTAAAGGGTTTAAGCTCCGTTATATTAATTTTTGCCGTGTATTGTCCGGTGCGTGGGTCAACGCCGGAAGATAGAAAAGATGAAAAGTTAAACGCATTGGAATAAATTGTTTGGTCGCTCATTGTACATACTCCTAAAGCAAATAAGTTAAACAACCCATCAAAGTCCACATGCTATTATTTATTCCACCATCAAGAATGAAGTGAAAACCAGAAAATAATAGTTTGATGAGTTTTAAATTAGTAGCTGCTAGTTACTTCTGTTCACAGAAATTTTCCTTCCGTTATCTTCTGGCGTGAATAAAAAAGATTGATGATTTCCAAAGTTGTCGACGAATGAGAGTCGACGTTGTCCAGTGTAATAACCTGACGGCCATGCGCATCCTTTGAAATGTAATAAAGACACAGCTATCTCGTTACTATTAATATTTATAAAATATTTATATTGCCAGATGCATCCTTTGGGATCTCTCACTTGACGTGCATGAAGAGAATAATTCCCAGGTCGAAGAAAATAACCGCGAGTCATAAAAAGATTATTCTCATGCGTGCTGCCTAACCTGTAGAACACACCAAGATGACCATCACTCATTTCCATTATTTTAAGGTTATAGGGTAACACCCAGCGAAATAAAGTGATATTTTGATGATATTTAACCCATTTACTGATTTGTTCCTCGATGTTCTGGATTGTCTGGCTGGAATAAGACAGCATGTTTGGCTGAATTGAAAAGGGAGTAATTGCTTCAAGATTTACTGTACTATTAAAGACATTGACACCAACATTCATATTAGTTGTGAAAGTGACAGGGCTAATTTGATTTCCATCAGACACATCGAGTGTTGCCTTCGCCATAATCCTCTGGATACCAGTAGTCGAAGCAATGATGTAGACATTTATTATTTCAGGAACATTATTCCCTTGCTTTATTACGGTCTCAGTCAGGATATTTTCCATCTCCGCTTGTATCTTCTGCTCATTACTGACAGGCAGACATGGTTTGTTAGTGCACTCTTCTTCGTTTAGAATATCCTTAGGTCTAAACCATTTTGTTAGGTTTTGCTCTCTTCGCTGATTGATTATACCCATTTCGTATTCATTACGTTTTTTATTGATTTCCCATCCTGGTGGCATAGGTAAATCTTCATAATTCAGCGATGAAGAGAAAAGTGCTGTGGTAACAGTTTTACGCTCTTGCTGGGTGAGCGGAACTGTATTCAACATTCCTGTAGAAACATTGATGCCTTGTTTTAAAATTTTTACCCGAATGTGGCACTGTTGTCTGCCGTTTGCATAAAAACGTGTTGAGACAGCCTCAAGACTGAATTGTGAAACATGAACATTTCTGAATGTCATAACTAACCCCCCTATTATAAAATAGAATTACTTATTCATCTCAATCTCGAAACCAAAAAACGGCGGGCTAAGTTCATCAATAATTTTAATAATGAACCTGCTTTTCAGTTCTGGATCAATATTAGTAAGTAGTGACATCATTAACATACTGAACACGCCTCGCGCCTGGAAAATAAACTGACGTGTTTCTGGCGAAATCGACACATAATAACAAACCGCATTTTGTATTAGCGAGATAAAACCAGGAGCCATTTCCGGGTTAGTTAGAAGAGAATCATCATCTATGACAAAATCCATTACGCCATATTCGTTAACACGATAAATTCTAAGTTCGCGATAACTACGGCGTAAAAGGTAATGCTCGTTAAGTCCGGTGATAAGATATTTCGGCTCGTAGTTGTTATTGGTTAAGTGCTCAGGAATGACAAATTCCAGCATGATTCGTTCGTTACCGATCGTCATCGGGATATGCTCAGCGCCAGCTTTCATATAGATTAATGAGCCGAACCAGGAAAAACCTTCAGCATCTTTATAAAGTGCATGTAAATGGCCATCTGTTAATGTCAGCATTTTTTCCTCTTTTACTGTTAGGTTATAATAAATATATTTAGTTCAAAATATAATTCACAGCATCCTCAATACTTGCAATAGTGCGTTGATACAATAACTGGTCAGGAATTTTAATTGCATAACTTTCCTGAATATAGACCTGCAATTCAATGTAGTCCAGACTGTCAAATTTTAATGACTCGAAGGTGCTTTCCATCAGCACTTCGCTTTCATTATGATCCTTCATTATCATGATTCGTTGCTTCAGACTATCGAAAATATCATCTCTTGATTCCATCATTACTCCTAACTGGTTTTATTACCTTTAATTAAGAACATACTTTTCATTTTTAACACTATGTTGCCATTTATGCTTAAGTGATAAGTCACAGAGCGGACAGTTACTGTAGATGAGATATCATGATCATGGATTTTAATAATCAGAAGATCTAATAAATTTATTTGCTCAACTATGTTTTTATCAGGAAACGTATGGTCCCATTCTGCCGATTGGGATACATGGATAACCATATTGTTGCCAAAGTACTTATCTGTATTCTCATAAACTATATTTTTATATGTCAAAAAGGTTCTGGACCCTAATGCCATACTAAAGCATAACGCGCAGTAAAAACTGAGTTTTGTTGTTGTTTTAGTGAATATTTTATGAAAATCATTTCTGAACTTTTTTATTGACCCATTATCAATGCTGACTTGATCACTATAAATTTGTTTTTCCCCTTTAAGCCATTTTTCTGTTCTGTACCATGTAGTTGTCATTACGTTACGATTTGCATTAGAATTAAGAGTTATTTTATTTTTTTCCAGTAGCGCGAGGCGATAATCATCATCGGTAAAAATCGGCTTGCGGAAAAAACTCTCAATTTTGAATGCACTGTTTTTAGTTGAAGGCCTGAGTTCAATCCAGTTAAGCATATGAACAAAAACTAACATACCCTGCACGATGCATTTTTCAGGAGGCGAAGAGGAATGTAACTTATTATTATCCCCCGAAAAATAAGACCAGTGAGCAACATCCTGACGCGAAAACAAAATCATCAGTCACTTCCTCGGGTGATAACAAGAGCCGCATTATGTCCGCCGAAACCGGAACTGACGTTAACTGTTGTATTGATATTATGGCCTGTAAGATGATTGTCCGGTAAATAATTTAAATCACATTCCGGATCAGGATTATTGAGATTAATAGTTGCTGGTAATATTTCATCATTAATCGCTTTTACGCACACAATGGTTTCAAAACTTCCTGCTGCGCCAATAAGATGACCTGTATACGATTTTGTGCTGGATACCGGAATAAGGTAAGCGTTTTTGCCAAAAACCTGCTTTAAAGCACGGGTTTCGTACAAATCATTCAGCTGCGTGGAGGTACCGTGAGCATTAATATAATCCACTTCTGCGGGAGTGATGCCTGCCTGACTCAGTGCCTGGCTGATGGTTCTTGCGCGACATGAAACATCTTCTGCAGGACGGGTCATATTCTCGCCATCAGATAAACTTGCATATCCTCTAATCTCCGCAAGGATTTTTGCGCCCCGTGCGACGGCTGACTCATATTCTTCCAGACATACGACAGCAGCACCTTCGGCCAGAACAAAACCAGAGCGATCTCTGCTGAAGGGGCAACAAGCACGGTCAGGATTATCCTTTTCTTTTGACAATGCTTTCATTATGTCGATGCCCCAAATGCTCAACTCGCTTTTCAATGACTCTGAGCCACCCGCAACCACGCATTTCGCTCGACCGGAACGAATTAGTTCATAGGCTTCACCGATTGCCATGTTGCCGGTGGCACATGCAGCAGAGATTGTGTTTTGAAAACCGCGTAAGCCGTACATCATTGCACATGCCGCAGTCATAGAGCCTGGCATGCTGATGAGATTAATTATGGGATTGGTTAAACCTGAATTGTGGTACTGAAGACTAGGCTGTGTCCCTTAATTATATAGTCGTTGATAAAAGAGCCGGATGCAGCCCAGCTTCACCATCGCCAGATAATTTCTCGCCGTTTTGTCGTAACGCGTCGCTATGCGACGGTATTCTTTCAGGCGACCAAAACATCGCTCAACAACGTTGCGATTGCGGTACGCATTACGATCGAGCTGTGAACGCCCATCCAATGCCATTTTCTCATTTGATTTTCGGGGAATGACTGCTTTTATACCTTTGCTTTTCAGTTCGTTGCGTAACGCATGCCCGGAGTACGCTTTGTCGGCCAGTACCGCATGGCCACGGCGTTTCATGCTGCCGTTCTGGCGCTGAACACCAATACCGTCGAGAAGACGTTGCGCGAACTGGCTTTCGTGAGCCTGTCCGGGACTCAGCACTATGTTTAACGGAAGACCGTTTCCGTCTGTCGCCAGATGGATTTTGGTGCCAAAACCACCGCGAGAGCGACCCAGCCCATTATCTCCGGCGATATCGGGATGTTTTTTTGAGCCCCGGCAGCACATTTCAACGCCCGGATATTGCTGCCATCCAGCGCCGTAGCAGACCAGTCAACAAGATTGCTGGCATCAAGTAGCGAAAGCAACCTGTTGAAAATAATGTTAATAACACCTGATTTTGACCACCGGTTAAAGCGGTTATAAACCGTTTTCCATGGTCCATATCGTTCAGGTAAATCACGCCACGGAGCCCCGGAACACAACACCCAGAACATACCGTTGATAATTTTACGATGCTCAGCCCATGGGCGTCCGGCCCGTGGAGATACGGGTTCAGCAGGCAATAAAGGCTGGATGATAATCCATGCTTCATCAGGAAGGTCGTAGCGAGCCATAGTTCAATATGTTGTGGAAACAGACAGTTACTATAGCTCAAACGATTAAGGGACACAGCCTAAATTGACGGATGCTATCAAATTCCCCCCAGCCGCTGCCAAGGATAACGCCACAATCAAATGCATCGTAATAATCAACCGGGCAGTTTTCCTTACCAAAAGCCTGGACTATAGCCTGCCTACAGCTTTCAAGAGCTAATTTTCCATGTTCTGGCAGAACATGTATTAGTGAACGGGGTAATAATGCATAGCGATTATCTTTTTCCTCAAGAAAGGAAAAGTATCGCGCATTAATTTCTGAATTCAAATACACATAGCTAAAGTTATGTCGTTTTTCAATAATCCTTTTCCAAGCGTGATCCACGCTTCTTGCGCCGGCAATAACGGTCCCCATTCCCGTGATCGCTACTCTTGCCCCAGACATAGCTACCTCCATTTAAGTGAAACGTATGATTAACGTTATTTAATACCCTGGCGTTGACAAAAATCATAGTAACCAAAGCAATCATTTTTTAGTGAATGTCCCATCGACTAATGACTTAATTCTTATAAATACTGTGATGATTAATGCACTACAAACAAATGCCCCTAACGCTCGTTCTTCTGTATTAATGGCAGGCACCAGGCTGTTGATAATGTCTAATGATACATCAGCTCCAATAAATCCCATTGAGAATGAAATGAAGAAAGCTACACGTTTCTGTTTTTTGTTAAAACATCGCGCATTGATTATGAAGCACAACGCTCCAGAAAAAGATGCAGTTATAACAGAAAAATCAAATTCACATATTGCAGTTATCATAAGCTTTCTCCTGCATATCTATCAAAAATCATCGCAAAAATGTCGTCATATCATCTTAAAGCCCTATTTAATAAATTTCTTCTGGAGGAGAACCTATACATAATTCTTATAAAAAGATAACTGTTATTACCGATCGTAAGTAGCTACATTGATAGGTGGTAACTATTAAATTATTTATAACGATCGATGTAAGTGATTCAAACCAAAAAAAATAAATATGTAAGCGACTGATAATTAACTAAAATAATATATATATGATATATTATAACAACAACAAAGAGGTTAAGGTTTGTTTATGGAAAGAAAGAATAGAATCATGTATGCATTATTTTTTTAACGAATTAATTTAATTAATTTATACCTCAAAATAAATATATACGCGCTTCTTGACCTTATCCCAGGCATGATACGTCTCATTTTTATAAATCTTATAACAAATGAGAGTTTGCAGATTTGTTGTTTGCTTGTTATTTTTTAACAAACGTATATTTTAATTAAACAAGCCTTCATTAGTTCTTTTTTTTAACTCTGGTGCTATGTGCAATGTAAAATACACCCTATGATTGATTTCCAGACATAGCCAAGGTACTGTCCATGCCGTTTATATCGAATACCGGGAAGTTAGATACTCATCTTTGTGCATTTTTAGATATGATTGCCTGGTCAGAAGGGACATCAAAGAACGTTCATCCGTTGACCAAAATGGATGGCTATGATGTTATTGTTACCGGAGTCAGTGGCCCAGAGATTTTTACTAATTTTAGCTCTCATCCCTTTGCGGGGAGAAGACCCCCAAAACATGTTACAGGCTCGCTTTTCTCAAGTGCATCCGGACGCTACCAATTCCTTGAAGTACACTGGAATTATTATAAGGAAAAACTCAAGCTAAATGACTTTGGCCCCCGGTCACAGGATCTATGGGCCTTACAGTTAATCAGGGAGCGTCGTGCGCTTACTGACATAAAAGAATTAAGAATACAGGAAGCAATTAGCCGGTGTTCAAACATCTGGGCATCATTTCCCGGAGTGGGCTACGGACAACCAGAACATAGTATGGGTCAGCTAATTGCTGTTTTTGAATCAGCCTTAAATACATTAAAATCCTCAGCCCATCACACGAAATCTGATAATTTTAATTAAAGTCTAATCAAATTTTTAAAATACCTTTGGATAGATTGAAAATACAGAACAGTAATGCCCCTTAGAGGACAAGCGTCACCGCTTCGTGGCTCCGATGGTTTGCATGGCCTGAGACCCGTTTTATACTCTACGGCATGTATATACCGCGCCCCGCAAAATTGCTCTTCACCGTCGATGACGGCTGGAACAGGTACCTTTATTCGTATGGCGACAGCGTTAGTCCCTAGTCCCGCCTCTGCGTTGAGCGCATGCTCACCTGCGGTACCGCCAGCATAGGCGTCCGCCGCTACTGCTGCACCCACTCCCGTTTTTTCTGCCAGAGCTGTAAGTCAAAGGCCTGCACCTCCTGCGACTTCAAAGCCACGGAGCGGTGGGTATCGCAGCAGAGCCATATCCTCACCGACTGCGACTGGCAGCACATCATCTTTACCATGCCCCATCTGCTGTGGCCTTTTTTTAACATCACTGGCCTCTGCTCAACCAGCATCCGCACATTCATCTCTCCGTCACCTACGGCGGGATCGATATTAAGTATGGCGTCAGCCGCGATCTCTTCTTTAAGAAGCTCGCCGTGGAGGGAATCTGGCGCGGGCCTGCTGCGGCACAGTTATGACCTGATTAGTACCGGCATCCTGCCGGTACTGAGGCATATCCGCGACAGAAAACAGTGACAGCGTTACCTGCATTCGTAGTACGGTCGCCGCTGGAAGGTCCACTTTGCGAAGAAGGCCCGGGGTGTCTGGCGAAGCGTAAAATGCCTCGGCCGGTATCTGAAGCGACCGCCGGTGTCAGCTGCGAAGTTCAGGCACTACAGCGGTGGTACCGTGGTGCATCACTATTACGACCGCCCTACGCAGCAGTACCAGCAGCAGACGCTGTCGCAGGAAGAGATGATCGGGCGCTATATCAGCCATATCCCGGCGAAGCACTTTTAAATGGTGCGCTACCACGGTTTTTGTCCAGCCGGAAACGGGGCGAGCTGCTACCGAAGGTGTATGAAGCCCTGCAGATGGAAGCACGGAAAAAACCGGAGCAACCGGACTTCGCCGCGCTGATGAAGGAATTTCTGCGCACGGATCCGTACAAATGCATCCTGTGCGGCAACCGGCTGCGTTTCAGTGGCGTAGAGGCTGGCAGACACATCCCAGAATTAATGGTAGAAAGACTGCACGGGATCGAAAGAAAACGATGGCTTCTAACATAGACCGCAGGATAAGTGCGCCTGAAAAATGGGTTTCAGGTTAAAACTGCATTTTACCATCATAAGAGCCACCATTACCCGCCATCATTACGCTTCCTGCAGCAATATTCATAGTCAGAAAATTTTTAAAACGATGATTCAGTCTCCTAACAATCAAGCCATTGGTAGCGCCCGGATGCACTTGAGAGAAGCGAGCCTGTAACATGTTTTGGGGGTCTTCTCCCCGCAAAGGGATGAGAATTAAAATTAGTAAAAATCTCTGGGCCACTTGATCTTATCCAGCAATAGTGGACACGCGACTAAGTGAGTAAACTCTCAACCAGAGGTGACTCACATGGCAAAACCAGCATCAACCATCAAAAAGATCCGCAAGCAACACTCGCCTTAATTCCGTCAGGAAGTCCTTAAACTGGCTGAGCGCACGGTATCGCCGCGGCAGCCCGCGAGAATCGCAGCTTTATAACTGGCGCAGTAAACAGCAGCAACAGCTCTTATCCTCTGACCGAGAAAATTAACTCGCCGCTGAAAATGCCCGTCTCAAGCGCCAGTTGGCGGAACAAGCTGAGGAGCTGGCTATCCTCCAAAAGGCCGCGACATACTTTGCGAAGCGCCTGAAATGAAGTATGTCTTTATTGAAAAACATCAGGCTGAGTTCAGCATCAAAGCCATGTGTCGGGTCCTCCGGGTGGCCCGCAGCGGCTGGTATGCGTGGGATCAGCGGCGTGCGGGGAAAAGCTCACGCCAGCAGTTCCGCCTGAGTTGCGACAGCACCGTGCACGAGGCTTTTCACCGGGCAAAACAGCGCTACGGGAAACCGTACCCTGAGTTGCTCAACGAATGAGAACTGTTCAGGGAGTCTGACATCAAGATCGCGGTAGCCTTTTCTAATATATCTCTTTCTATTTCAATGTGTTGAAGTCTTTTCTTCAGCTCACGCATTTCAATCTGCTCAGGTGTCATGGGTGATTCTCCCGCTCGTTCTTCTTTCAACTGACGGACCCACTTATCCATCGTGGATTTGCCGACATTCATTGCCGTGGCAGCGGCGGCAACAGATTGTTGCTGATCGAGTACAAGTTGGGCGGCTTCGAGGCGAAACTCTGGGCTAAAATTACGTCTGTTACGTCCGTCATAATGTCACCTGTTTTTACTATGAGGCGATGATATCACCTCTGTTCAGGTGGCCAAATTTAGTGTGCCACTACATTTTTTATTGAACTAATAACCTCGTGGCGTTAGTGTCAGGAGAGAGGATTTTATTTTCATTAAAGATGACCGGGATAACCGGCCATCTTGCTTTTATTATTATTGAGGCATTCGTATAATTATATTGCGCGCCATAGTGTCTCGGAGTCGGCACCGCCAGGTGACCAGTCATAAACATAGGCGGTGTGAGTTTGCAGGCAAATCCAGTTCCGACCGCGATAGCTTATCCGGGTTCCTGCTGGATAGGTTGCATTAAGTTTCCACTCCGGGTAATCCCCCTCGCCCGGACCAGGGCCTGGGTCCGAACCTGCCAGGGTAGTGGCACTCAGGGTATTACTCGCCGCTGAACGCCGTCCGTGTATATCCTCCGCGATAACATGGTAATTATAGGTAGTACCGTACTGCAGCCCGGTATCTAGGAACGAAAGCAGTGAAGCTGGAACACGGGATATCTCGACGCTATTACGGTAGATCAGATAGGCAGCCAGCGTACTTGATGTTGTCGATGAAGGTCCCCACATCAGGCTTACGCTATTTTCAGTGACACCCATACTGTGCAAATTCGTTGGAGGAGTTAGGATGCTCTGATTACCGTCGTCTTCATTTTCACCCACAAAGTTTAGATCAATAACCTGGTAGAAAGCATTGCCGGTGTCGGCCACTTCCCAGACGGCCAGAATGACATGGTAGCCGCTGCGTTCCGGTAAAATAACATCATGCACCGTGGGTTGTGGCGGAGTTAATGCTGTGCCATGACTCCAGAAAGGCTGTTCAGTTAATTCAACCTGATAAAAAGGCTTGTCTTCAAACTGGGCGCGGCTAAGAGGCAGATTTGCATCCCAGTTCGGGCGCGTAATAAAATAGTTCCAGCGCCGAGTCAGATGCTTGGCAGAATAAAACCAAGAAATCGTTAAGACGTCTGATGATAGCACATCATGTTTTTGCCAGTGAGTACCCGGTGCGTCCAGAAATTCACCATTTCCCTGGTTAGCACTGCCAATTTTGCCATCAGGCGGCGGTAATGCGTTAGACTGATCCTGAGGTGCTATAGGATCACGAAGGCCCGAATGTAAGGCAGGGAAAAATTTACCCGCCTCACGCTGGTTAAGCTGGCCTGTATCGAGCTGCCCGGCTTGCCAGGCAAAATATGCCCGAGATGCCGGTGAGAATACATGCCCATGGAATGGGGTAACATTTGATTGTTTATCCCTGGAGATAATAGTTGGTGAACGGAATGTCATAATATTATTCCTTATAGCATTGAACAATTAATGAATGTTTAATTTAAAACCTTCGTGAGTAACGTATTTAATATGATTTTTTCTCCGTACCTCCATTAGCTTTGGCTCTATCGTATTAACGGCAGCGGATCAGCTGAAGTTGCACTGTCTATTTTTTAGGCAGTCAACAGATAAAACTTTCCTGCCGTGATAATCCCTCTCCTACTGAGTGATGAAGCTGACCTTTCCGTAGCATGTGGATAATTTCCATACCACACGAGATAGTCTGTTGAACCCGTCATTACTTTTATCAGGCGTTCAGTGTCGCGGTGGTCCTGCTCCATGAAATTGATCAGATAGTTATTCTGCCTGAATTCAATACAGTTATCTTTCTTGCTGCCAGTATTTAGTTCTGCAAGGGCAGCAATGTTTGTAGAGATTTTAACGATGGCTACTACTATCACGGATAGCCTTGCGAAAGAAATGCAGGGCTGCAGCTGTATCTCGATTCGCGTGAGCAGGAAATAATGGTCTGCCCGTCGGAGTCAACGGCCCGGCACCGGTATTTCCACTGGCCCTTAACTTTGATATACGTTGCGTCCAGTCCCCCGAGACGATGTTTATATCGGCGGAACACTCTATCCAGAAGCGTCACCATGCGGATACCCCACCGGTGTAGGGTGGAATGATCAACGATGAAATTCCGCTCTGCCATCATCCCGTCAGGGAATAGCTTTGTGCATTGATTCTTTGCTTTATATAAAAAGGATGACGTTTTTAATTAATGTTTTTCCGTGCATGTTCCACGCTTCCTGTGCCAGGATTGACAGTTCCTACTCTCGTAATTGCTACTTTCAACCCTGACATATCAACATCCATTTAAGTGCGGTTTATAATTTTTATTAATCCGTACTCTGACGTTGACATAACAAAACCATTTTATCCTTTTATTTTTAGTGAGTGCTCCATCGACTAATGATTTCATTCTTAAAAATACTGTGATGATTAATGCACTACAAACAAATGCCCCTAACGTTCGTTCTTCTGTATTAATGGCAGGCACCAGGCTGTTGATAATGTCTAATGATACATCAGCTCCAATAAATCCCATTGAGAATGAGATGAAGAAAGCTACACGTTTCTTTTTTTTGTTAAAACATCGCGCATTGATTATGAAGCACAACGCTCCAGAAAAAGATGCAGTTATAACAGAAAAATCAAATTCATATATTGCAGTTATCATAAGCTTTCTCCTGCATATCTATCAAAAATCATCGCAAAAATGTCGTCATATCATCTTAAAGCCCTATTTAATAAATTTCTTCTGGAGGAGAACCTATACATAATTCTTATAAAAAGATAACTGTTATTACCGATCGTAAGTAGCTGCATCGATAGGCGGTAACTATTAAATGATTTATAACGATCGATGTAAGTGATTCAAACCAAAAAAAATAAATATGTAAGCGACTGATAATTAACTAAAATAATATATATATGATATATTATAACAACAGCAAAGAGGTTAAGGTTTGTTTATGGAAAGAAAGAATAGAATCATGTATGCATTGTTTTTTTAACGAATTAATTTAATTAATTTATACCTCAAAATAAATATATACGCGTTTCTTACCCTTATCCCAGGCATGATACGTCTCATTTTTATAAATCTTATAACAAATGAGAGTTTGCAGATTTGTTGTTTGCTTGTTATTTTTTAACAAATATATATATTTTAATTAAACAAACCTTCATTAGTTCTTTTTTTTAACTCTGGTGCTATGTGCAATGTAAAATACACCCTATGATTGATTTCCAGACATAGCCAAGGTACTGTCCATGCCGTTTATATCGAATACCGGGAAGTTAGATACTCATCTTTGTGCATTTTTAGATATGATTGCCTGATCAGAAGGGACATCAAAGAACGTTCATCCGTTGACCAAAAAAGATGGCTATGATGTTATTGTTACCGGAGTCAGTTGATCTTACCCAGAAATAGTAGACATGCGTCTGCACGCTGCAACTAACCTGACATCTTCAAGATTTAATCAATCCCACGGGGTGATCCATAGCATCTTAACGCCGCTTTATATGCAGGATTATTTTCGCCATCTGAAGTAGCGGATCATTTTTCTTTTCCTGGCATCTATCGCTTTAAAATGCATCACAGTGATACGACAATGCACTTTCAAAATGAAATGATCCAACAACACCATGCTAAGTAATTAATTGATTTTAAATGACTAATAGCTAAAGAAGCGTTAGCCTGCATGATAAGTCAAAGATAACATTCTGTTTTATAAGTATGTTCGGTGAGGCTCCAAAGAAACTTTTCAAAGAGGCTTGCATTCGCTGGCTAAGGGAGAAGGAGGATAAGAAGAGCATCGATGATGATAAGAGCATCATCACGTTCTGGCTGCAGTTCTTCGGGGAGACGATCCTCTCCGATATAACCACGCAGAAAATAATGGAGGCGGTAGACGGAATGGAAAACCGCCGCCATCGCCTGAACAGGGAGATGAGCCGGGACAGGTGTTTAAGACTTTCCAAACCAGTACCGGAGTATATGCCAAAACTGGCGACGAAAGGAACGAGAACCAGACACCTGGCAATACTGCGGGCGATCCTCAATCTGGCTGTTGAATGGCAGTGGCTTGATAAGGCTCCGAAGATATCAACGCCGCGTATCAAGAACGGTCGTATCCGTTGGCTGACGGAAGAAGAATCGAAGCGTCTGTTTGCAGAGATAGCGCCCCATTTCTTCCCTGTCGTTAAGTTTGCCATTACCACAGGACTGTGCAGATCAAATGTGACAGATCTGGAATGGTCTCAGGTGGACCTTGATAAGCGCATGGCATAGATGCACCCGGACGAAACGAAAGCAGGTAATGCGATCGGCGTTCCGTTGAATGAAACGGCATGCGGAATACTGAGGAAGCAGCAGGGATTGCATAATAGGTGGGTGTTCGTTCACACGACCCCGGGCTACAGGAGTGATGGGTCGAATACGGCAGCTGTGAGGAAAATGCGCACAGACAGCAATAAGGCATGGAAGGGAGCACTAAAGCGGGCAGGCATTAGCAATTTCCGCTTCCATGACCTGAGACATACCTGGGCAAGTTGGTTGGTACAGTCCGGCGTTTCACTTCTGGCCCTGAAGGAAATGGGCGGGTGGGAGACTCTGGAAATGGTTCAAAGATATGCGCATTTATCTGCAGGTCACCTGACCGAACATGCGAGCAAAATTGACGCAATTATTGGACTCAATGTCACAAATACGGCACAAGAGAAGAATGTAGTTTATATAAATGTGAGGTAACTATTTGATTCTAATGGTGCGATAATAGGAACAAAACAACCAACACAAAGTCATTGATTTTTAATCACTTTATTTTATTCGATCTTTTAGCATACCCCCATAAGTACCCCCAGATGTTTGTATGCGGGACATAAGTTGAGATCTGAGTAACGAGGTCTATCACTACAATTTGCTCTGATTAGGTGCCTTACCTACATGGGTATGTTGTTCAGGTCTTTTTTTTAGTAGCGCTCAAAAGTATCAGGTATCAGCCCTAGCGATTGATACCACTCACCCATTTTTAAATGGGGCTGGCATTTGCCAGCCCTCCTCATCCCTAACACCCTAAACTCATCGTCCAAATTTAAAACCTCTTCACTTCACGACTTTAAGTAATGATCGTAAGCTGCTTTAACTCCACTGGGAACGCTCGCTGGATCAATCAAAGCAAGAGTGGCTTTAAATCTGGCACGACAGGACTGTAATGTGTTTACACGGCGTCCAAGGCTATTGTCATTGTTGCTTGCCAAACGAATCATCGTTGCTATTTCCCTTGGGGAAAAGTTACGAATTAATTGTTCATAACTTGTAGCTGCCGCCCAGCAAACACCGTAACCATTGCCAATGTAGCAGCAGACAACTACTTGTACGAATTGCTCTTGTGCCGTTTCCGGTACAGCTCCGTGCAGCGACAATTCTAATAGTCGCTCTGCAAATGGCGGCTCATTGTAGAAATTATTTGTTCCGTTATGTACATTCCAAAGACGCTCAATGGCTCGGTAGAAGACGGCATGTTGCTCAGACTCATTTAGCAGAGTCAAAAGACCAAGCTTCTCGAAGAACTGGAGAGATGCAGCATGACGTGGCTCATCTCCTTTTGCTGCGTACTCGCTATGCTTGTTAACGAGATCTGAGCGAAGAGATGCAGTAAAAATTTCTTTTAGTGAACCACCTATATCCAATGCGTTCAACCGCGACGGTTCTGATGTATTTGGGTCACAATAGATGCCATGTACCATTCCAACCAACATCTGACGCTGAGCATCGTGTGTCTCTGTAAGTCTTTGCACCCATATATCATGCTGGTTAGCATTAAATCTTGCACCTTTAACAGCGGAGATGAATGCACCAATGTCTACTCCTTTCGGAGACGATGCATCAGCCAAGGCATAACGAACACATCGGTTTAGAAACGTTGTGAACTCTCGGTCATTAACGCTGCCCATTGTCGGGTGGGCGGCTGAAAAGTTATTGCGAACTTCTCGACATTGATCGAGGAAAAAGAACCCATCTTCGTTAACTAAGTTTAATTTGAGTGCAAGTTCAAGGAGTCGGCTATCTTGAAGTTCCAATAGATGCCTTTCTTCGAAGTCCGATTGCAAGATCTGCGCGACAATAGGTAGGCCAAAGTTCCTTACTTTTGTTCTCAATTGAAGGATGGCGGCGTTCCATGCGTAATTCATTGCCCCATCAAATAGACCAGTGCTAACAGCAACGCACATTCTGGCTACCAACTCACCACGAAGATCTGGTGGAATTTCACGCAATTCACGGGGAAGATCGCGCCATGCATACTGAATTTCCTCATCGCTTGCCAGTACATCGCGGGGTATCCCCAATGATGCAGTGAGTGCAGAAATCGCTGGCAGAACAGTTGTTGGTAATGCCGGAAGTATCGGCTCTGGTAGTTTTGGTACGATAGCTGACAAGTTTAGACTCCTTTTAATTCGCTTTGATTGTGATGCCTAATTTAGATCAGATAAATTTTAGAATAAGATAAATATGCGTAATTGTGTGTTACTTGACTACCTTTTAGCATTTTTCTTTGACGACTATTTGCAAAGTGGACAGCCTCCACAACCGTAGACATTTCTTGTCCTTACTCTGCTAGGCCTGTTCAAAGGCCTCCGTACTGACACCCCCGAGATGAATGTGGCAACGGACCCGGTAATAGAGGATTTCAATGTAATTGAAGATGTCGCCGCGGGCTGTATGCGTACCCATTTTGGTTCACCACGCTTTTTGAGGCTTCCGGGTTTTCAGCCATCAGCCTGAACTCTTCTAGGTTATTCAGGAATCTATGAGGTCATTCGCTGTTATATTCCTTCAGCCAGCACTCTGTGATTTTCCGGGCTTCATTCAGGGTCCTGAACAGATAAAAATCCAAGATTGCTGTCCGGTAAGTCCAGTTGAACCGCTCAATAAACATGTTCTGTATCGACTTGCCCGGCTTGGTAAATTCCAGCAACACTCCATGTTCTTCAACCCATTGTGACAGTGAGACCAGTTCCGCTCCGTTTTCCATCCGTATCTTCCGCGGGTAACCAAGCTAACCTTAGTCCAGACAGCACGTATTATGCTGAAATTCCTCTTATTAATGGAACAGCATTTTTTGAGAGGGTCATACGTTAGAAATCGATTGGGACGCTCGTCAGAGCAAAGTAGGTGGGAAACGATAAAACACAACTTTCGGCACTGTAAAAAAACACAGTAGCTACTGACAACATGGATGAAACTGTCTATAATGCATAAAAACGCAAAAAACAGACATTAAAATTATGATTTTTTGCCTTTAAATAACATGAAGTTACGCAAATTATTGACCAAGGTGCACAAATGACTTTAGATTTAGTCAGTTTAATCAAGTTATCTCTTGAAGGGAATGAGAAAGACTTACGGCTCTATCTAGCTAAACATGTCCGCTCATTAAGAAAGAGTGACCCCCAGCTTGCATTGAAAATCGAAGAGTTGCTAAAACTGAACCCTGCCCGTTCCCATGATGTTATGCGTAAGGAGCCATCCTCTTACGATTTTCAAGGCACTACTACTGATGAAGTTATGCCCCACTCGCTGTTGAAAATGTCATCAACTCCAACCAATTCTGACACCCCCCTTTTACAGGGTCAGGTAAAAAAGCAGCTTGAACAAGTTTTACTGGAACGAGAAAAAAGCGAACTGTTGACTCGCCACGGACTAGTACCTGCTAAATCGTTAATTTTCAGCGGCCCTCCTGGTGTAGGAAAAACAATGACGGCTCAGTGGCTGTCTCAAAAGCTTGAACTCCCGCTGTATACGCTAGACCTAACGACGGTGATGAGTAGCTTCTTGGGTCGGACTGGTAGCAATCTTCGCAGCGTAATTGATTACGCCAAATCTCACCCATCAATTTTACTACTTGATGAAATTGATGCTATTGCCAAAAAACGTACTGATGAGGCCGACGTAGGCGAACTAAAGCGCCTTGTCACTATCATGTTGCAAGAATTAGAAGATTGGCCATCCAGCGGTTTATTGATCGCTGCAACTAATCACCCGGAGCTCGTTGATCCGGCACTTTGGCGACGTTTTGATCTTGAAATTACTTTTCAACTACCTGACGATGCACAAGTTGCCGAAGCTGTGCGTCTGTTCGCTGGAGATGAGTTCAATATATTAGCACCTTGGTATGACCTTCTGAAAGAAAGCCTTCGAGGTCAGTCATACAGCAACATTAAGCGTGAAATCTCGCAATTACGCAGACTTTATATACTGCGTCCAGAGCATTTTGAAGCAGACTTGATTGCACAACTGGATTTTGATGCCACGAAGAAAACCAAGGCCGAAAAAATCAGCTTCGCAGTCAGACTAGTTCGTGAATATGGTCTCACACAGCAAAAGGCCGCAAAAATCGCGAATATAAGCAGGGATACAATTCGAAAACATCTAATGGCAAAGGAGATGAGTAATGACTGAAAAGCGAAACTACATTATCGGCAAGGCAGAAGTGTTAGCATCCCATACTCCCCCGCCGAAAATAAATCCTAAGTCGGATCCGATTTATACCTTTCAAGAGGTAATGGGGAGGTTAAAACCTCAGTTTGAGCAGACAGTCAGCAAGTTGAATGCATTAGACGACAGTCTCTGTCCCAAAGATTTTGCAGTTGCGACTATTACTCTACATCCATCTTACATTGCAAAAGGGCATTTTCCCCGAGCACTTTTCAAAGAAATGGCCGTACGCTCCATCGGGAGTAAGGGTGTCGAAGTACTACCCGATCGGTGGACGAGAACAGGTCCACCAGTAAAGTCACCGACAACTAAAATATTTGTAGCTGGCAAAAGAGACCGGCTAACGGCGTTTAGTAAAGAGTTAGAACATTTTACTGAAACAAGCAGAGGAGGCGCTGACCTTTTCCGTGTTTGGAACATTTCAGAACCAGACAATAATGAAAAGGTTAAAAAAAATCCCGATGCTTTTGAGGGATATTGGGAAGTTGGATTACAACTTATGCCAGTGGGAAACAGTGAGTTTATCAAAACCGCATTCGTTGATTACGCACATGAACTAGGGTTTGAAACCAAAGAAGAAATGGCTATTGAAGTTGGTAATCTCTGGTTCATGCCTATTGCAGGCTCAGATAATCAACTGGTCCAACTTGCATCCTTTTCATTCGTTCGCGTAGTCCGGCCTTTGCCAGCTATGAGATCGTTTAGGCCTATAACCCGAGGGGTACCAGTTGGCGCTGACATAAATTTGCCTGAAGTACAGCCTTACGCCTCAGATGTGCGTGTTGCCATTCTAGATGGTGGACTACCTGAAAAGCATGTGCTTGAGCCTTGGGTCACTAACTATTCTCTAGCTGATACTACAGCAGATGATCACGTTGACGGTCCCTCTCACGGATTGGGTGTTACTTCGGCATTCCTTTTTGGGCCGCTTTGGCCTGGAGAAAAAGCAAGCCGCCCTTTCTCATATGTTGATCATCATCGGATTCTTGACAGTAATATTGGCGGAGAGGATCCTTACGAACTTTATCGTACGCTGTCACATCTCGAAGATATTCTGCTATCCCGCCAGTATGAATTTTTGAACCTAAGCCTCGGCCCTGCACTACCTATAGATGATGATGAAATTCATCCATGGACATCTCTCATTGATACGTATCTTGCAGACGGCGATACATTCCTCACTATAGCTGCCGGAAATAATGGAGATAGCAAGGGTTCACTTGGCCTTAATCGTATTCAAGTACCTTCAGATTGTGTCAATGCACTATCCGTTGGAGCCACTGACCAAGTTGATACAGGGTGGAAGCGCGCACCATACAGTGCTGTTGGCCCGGGACGCTCACCAGGATTGGTTAAACCTGATCTTGTTGCATTTGGAGGAACGCCCAGACAGTACTTCCATGTGCCAAGTGCTACGGATTCCAACAAACTGGTACCAACCTGTGGAACCAGCTTTTCAGCGCCTTTTTTATTACGTTATGCCGTAGGTATTCGAGCAATCCTTGGACATGATATTTCACCACTCGCAATCAAAGCTCTGCTAATCAATGCAGCTGAGCGTGCAGACCATGAAAAGGGAGATGTGGGATGGGGCAAAGTGCCAGAATCAATAAATGAAATCATCGAGTCCCCTGACGGAACTGCCCGAATCCTTTACCAAGGTGAGCTAACACCAGGGAAATATTTACGCGTACCTTTGCCAATCCCTGAAACAGGAATTAATGGCAAAGTGAAAATTCGGGCTACTTGTTGTTTCTCAAGTCCGGTAGATCCTCAGGATACCTCAATGTATACACGTGCTGGTGTTGAAATTACATTCCGCCCTGATCCTGAAAAAACCCAGTCTTTTTTCAAGCAGAAAACTGTCGCCACAGAAGCAGAATTGCGTGCAGATGCGGGAAAATGGGAGTCGGTTCTTAGTGCAGAACTGAATAAAGTCGGCAACAAATTACTACGACCTTGCTTTGAAATTCACTATATGGCGCGTGAAGGTGGAGATCAAATCGATGGTTCTAAAGCGGCAAGTATACGATATGCATTCGTAGTTTCGCTCGAGTCGCCCAAAACACCGAATATTTTCTCCGGAATACTCGAGTCGGATGCACGATTAGTTGAAATTCAACCTAGAATTCCTGTACCAATCCCTATTACTCTTTAATCCATTCTTGGCCCTTTACGGGGCCAATTTGGATCTACACTTTTTCATATTTTTCTTAAGTTACTAAGCTCCAGTGAAACGAACAAACCACACAGCAAGTTTCTGTATAAAATTCCTACGTTGGTGACGTTCAACTTCTTGAGCACGGATTTCCTCCTGTTCCTTTTGCCTCTGATTGGTTAGCAGTGTCGGATTTCTGTGCATAAATTCACGGTAGGCTGATTCGGCGACGAGGGCATCACCTGTAATAGCGACAGCGGTAGCCTTGAAGCTTGCTGCCTTCAATCTGAAATCTCTGGCTGATTTCATGATACGAGAGACTTGAGACTGCTTAAGGGCAGATTGGAGCCTGTTTGCCTGAACAAATATCTCCATCAATTCTGCCCTATCGTCAGCAGGGAACATCCAGCCTAAATGCCCGTTACCTTGGAGATAAAAATCATAGTTGTCGTACCGCTGCGATAGCTTCTTAACCTTACCTGCAAATTCTTTTTCTACTGTGGCTAACGCAACGAGTGTTTTCGTTCGCTTTGCAACGGATTCTTCTGGGCCTGCCAGCAACCCCTGTTCACTTCTCAGCCTCTGAAGACCCTTCCCGAGCGATTTCACATCACTGGCCATAGCATCAATTGAGTCAGACATCTGCTTCGCATGAGTGTTGTGGAGCGATAGCCATTTTTCGTGATCCGTAACGTCAGCACACGCTGCGAAGAGTATCTTTTCACTGCTGTACATTTGGGAATAATGCATTAAAATTTTTACCGACAGCTCACACGCTCGGCAATAACGCTGAAAGCGAGAACTCTGTAACCGGCTTACCATCGCATCGGAAAACAGCTGGCACTGCATTTCATCCCAAAGCTCCCCATCCAGGGTTTCCATTACTGGAACGGGAAAGTCACTTTCTCTCTTTCGTATTTCATCAAAATATTGTTGCCTGACGTGCAAAAGCCCGCAAAAAGCTGCTGTAGTTATTTTCATCATAAATAATTGGTCTTTTTAATATGCTGCAAAAATGCAGCATCGAATGATGCCATTACAACTCGTCCACTCTTAATTGAGGGAATGTCTTTTCATGATTAAAGGATTAGCCAGACGTCGGAAGATCTTCCGATACTGCCAGAATAATCGGTCAAACTCTGTTTCATCTGGCTGTTTGTGAATGAGCATTAGCCGCTTAAGACCATAGAATTCCTTTACCAACTTTTCGTGGCTCAATATCCGGTCATGCTCAGCGGTAATCTGATAACACTCCTCAAGCGCCCAGGCTTCCAATTTTCGCCAGAATGCATTATTAACCGGCATGAGCTGAACATCGTTGGTTTTTAGCTGGTGGGCTACAAATGCTTGTGGTAACTCACCTATTGCCTTCTGATGCTGAAAATCATACGACCGCCAGACCCGTAAACGGACCTGATCTGGTTTCGGGTACCACCAGGCAATCAGATATGCAGTGCAATGCTCCCCAGGCGGAGCATCCAGATACACCACATTTCGATGAGTATCTGTGCGCTTCAATAACCGATATCCAACCGGGACTTCGTATCCTTCCAGAGCATAATCTTCATATTTCCTAATCAAGATAGCCCCCTCAGGCTCTGGCCAGTGCTTCCTCAACCTGATCCATTCTCCCCAGAATGCCCGTACAGGCGTAAGGGAAAAGCTCCAGTGACTGCCGCAGCTCTGTTTCGCTGCTCACCTCCCGAAGATAAGGTTTTTCTTCGCGATCAAATAAAATGAGTACCACACCAAATCGCCTTTTCAACCGCCTGGCAATGCATTCCCAGTACTCAAGATCGTCACGGTAATTGATAGCGATGCATTCAGTCCTCAATACCCATTCCATAAAGGCCGTTTGAGTTCCACGTGGACACTTACGTTCAGACTGGTCATCCTGCCAGGCATGAATTTTCAATGCTGTGGGTAATCTTGGAATAAAGGTGTCAACTTGCCTCATATCGAATCGGCAGACAATTTGCGGTTCTTCACCAAGATTGACCAATGCAAACTGGCTACCATCTGTACGCATATACCATTGTCGCCAGGCTGCAGTATCCATTCCAGGGATTTGAATTTCATACACGCCTCTTTCAAAAAATTCTGTGGTTTCATCCACCAGCGTTCTTTTTCTGAGTTCATTTAATTCCATGTAAGACTCTTTTTGCCTGTTGTCCCTTTTTATCTATACAGGCTAAAAACATTACACTCCAGGGGATTTTATATATTTTAAAATGGCTCCGTTCCATATATGGAACGAATGATGACGCATATTTTAAACATTTAACCTGTGACATCACTTATAAGGTGAAAATAAAACAAAAAGAAAAACAACCGTTGTATTTAGTCCGGTAAATATCAACGTAGAAGGTGTGGTTCAGTCGGGTCAGTTGGATTAAACCCTGAAGACATTGCTATTACTAGCATTTGTTGAACCACATTAGAGCTGAGTCTGTGGTTCAACATCAAGTCCCTGTGGTTCATCACCTTCTGGAAAGTTGGTTCAATCACGCCATAGTTGGTTCCGTGTGGTTCAGTTTTTCGACGTAAATGCCCGTGGGGCATAGGCATCATAAAGTGATACCGACGAACCGACTGAACCACAACCCTCAGTGTCAGAATCTCACGTAGATAATCTTACTTCTCTGTCCGAAACCTGATTTCAAAGACACGCGCTTGTCTGCCATTAACACGAGGGGATTTCTTCATATATCCCCTGTCGATTGTTGGAAGGATCAACATCCCGGCCTCAATCAACACCTCACAAACTTGCTTGTAATTGAATCCTTTCGCCATCTCATTTTTGAATGTTTCAGGAAAGACATAAAAGGTCAGTGGGTCATCCTCATGATTTCCCCTTTGCCTGTAGCCCGCTAAATCCCTGATTGGCAACGCGACAGGGTCGAACGGTATCGGCGCAAATCGGCTAAATCCATAAGCATTCAGGAATGCTTCCACCTGCTCAATAATTTGCTCTCGTTCTTTATTTCCGGAACCAAAAGCATCCAGCCATGCGTCATAACACTGCCGAACCGCCTCAATACATGCCTTTTCACTCCAGCCCGTTAGCGTTCGACTAAGCAGCAGAGCCGCTTCAAGGATCGCAAACCTGGAACCCACTCGGTGTACTTGCTCGCCATGTTCAGCAGGGATTTGGTTACGCCAGCGCAGTTCACATTCGCGAACAACGTCAATCGCCTCCTGCTGGTGGTCAACTAACCATTTGATCCACTCTCGCCCTGTGGTCCCATAGTTGTTTTGATAGCCACTTTTCAGTGCGTCGGCGTGCTGCTTACCATTTTCATATTCATGGAAGCAATTGGTCTTACTCAAAGGAATATTGAGCAATCGCACAAGTTGCCCTGCTTTCGTCTTGTGCCCCGTAGTCGAAATGAAGGTTTCAAGATCCATCTCTCCGGTGCTAATGGCAACTGTTCTCCAGCGCTTAAGGTCACGGTTCCCTCCTTCTTTAGCGCCCTGCAGTTTACCCACGCCATTGAACAGCGCGTAGGCACTTTGAGACACACTAGCCGGGTCAGATCCTTGGCCAACTTCATCCAGTGGCATCAGGCCATCATTATGTGCAGAGGCTTCATTAGCCAGACCCAGCGAGGTCCCATACCACGTAAGCCGCAGAAGATCAGGGCTGCCATACAAACTGCTGGCCACATTCGCCGTTGTAGTCTTGCCTGCACTGGACTGGGCATAGAAATGAAGACCAAATCCATCAGCTCCACATGGACCAAGAAGTGGTGCGGCAAAGGCAGCGCCGATGGCTGTCATCATGCAATGATTTCCCTCTGCCAAATGTGCAACATCTCTACGCCAACTTTCAATCGTCCCTTTGCAGGTATATCCAGAGGTTGTAGAGCTACGCCCGCTAAATAAAACCGGAGTTTCCGGAGAGCCGATTATCTCCCCGTCCGCCATGATATAGGCACCATGCTGCCACCCAGTGGCATGGGATATAAGCCAAAGTTTTTTCGGGTAATTGCGCTGGAGCCAGTCAGCAAGCGTGGCGCGCAAACCACTTTTTGCTGTAATGTTAACCCCTCCTTTTTTCAACACTCTCCATCCTTCCTTTTCGCCAATATCAGCTAAAGGGATCGCTTTGGTGGTAGGCAAATCCGAGCCAAAAGCAGTCCAGCGGATAATCAGATACAGATCATTTCCATCAGTACCTATTCCAACGACTTCCATTGGAGAGGATAACCAACTTTCCTGTAGGGTGATTTCGCCGCTGTCTCTGTCCACCTTGGGCACCACCCAGAAAATGCCATCCTGACGAGACTCAACGCGAGCTTTAAGTGGATCATGTTCGAAGGGACGGATTTCAGTCTCTCCAGCGAGACTAGAGGCAGTTAACATTGCGTTCGACTGATACTGCACAACAGAATCATTGAAATCAGCAGAAGCTTTATCAAGCCCAAACCGCTGGTGGTAATCATTCCAGTCAGCTTTGTAATCCACTGGCGGGAGAGCTATCCACCCCTCTACAACTGCAGCGGCTTTTTCCGCAGCGGCTAACCCGACATTAGGCTGCTCCTCGCCCTGCCAGTCGTTATCAGCTGCGATGATGATTCGACTGTTCGGGTACTTGCGACGCATAGCCTGCGCTACAGGTGTCAAATTTCCGGCATCCAGACCCACTACGACCATGGAATCTGGCTGCATGAGTTGGACAGATAACCCCGTGGCCAGCCCCTCGCAAACGACAATGTCACTACCCACATCAGCGGTACTCAGGGCGTACCATGCCCCCCTTTTGGCTGACCCTGGCAGAAGCTTTTTTTCGCCGCTTAATGTGATGGACTGAGCGGCCACTACGCTTTCAGTCTCATTCACCAGAGGAAGCAGCAGCGTACCATCAGGGAGCAACAGAAAACGCCCATCATTCAGCCCCTTCGCGGCCAGGTACTGGCTTTGCCCTGGCTGGGCTTTCTCGACCATTGCCAAGTATTTCGACGTAAAGCGCTGACGACGGATTTCAGTTTCCTGTAGTCCCTTTTGTCGGGAATACACCATTCCATCTGCGCGAGAGCGATTGACATGATTCAGCACAGAAGCAACCTGATTCGCAGCCTCTGCCGCGCTAACCTGGTGTGCCTTTTGGACTAAATCGAGCCCGTCACCCGCACCGCATTGATTACAGATATGTGCGCCACAGCCTTTATCGTCAAATCGAAAGCGGTCTTTACCACCACAGGCCGGGCAGGCCGAATGTTTAACCGGAGAACCTGGCACCTTGATGCCAAGTCTTTGCAACACGAGCGGCCATTGTCCCGAAGCTGCCTGAACCACCTCCCGGATGTTATCGATACTACGCATTTTTCACCCCTACATTTCCACAGTTGAGGGATGCGTTCACAGCATGTGGTTTGATTCCCGGGAGATAGATACCGTTGCGGGACTCTTCGATGCGTTGATCGATCCAGTCGTCGATTTCGCTCTCAACAAAGGCGATAGCGCGAGATCCGATCTTCACGGCAGAAGGAAAACGCTGCTGACTCATCAGGCGATAGATCCAGGCCTTACTGTAGCCGGTGCGGCGTTGTACTTCGGGTAAGCGGATAAATGACTTAGGCATGACTGACTCCAATAGTCGTTAAAAGAACTGGAGTCATTTCAAACAAATGGGTACATCAATTCTACTGCTCTACGACGTAGAGTATGTAGTCTACGCGGAGACTACATACTTTCATTGCCGATTTACTTATCGATTGGGTTATTTTTAGCACACAACATCAGCCAGCGGCTGACTGTAGATAGCTCGTAGTAGAATTTTAGTCCTTCAAGCCACAACTTATAATGCTTAGCAGCAGCCATCAGGCTTTTGAACTTTTCCCGGTTTTCAAGCCATCTGGCACAAACCAGCTCCTTCGCTTCCCTATTCTTCACATGACGTGCGGTATTCGCTTTTTGCGTCAATACCTTGTAAGCATCAGTGACATCAGCCTCAGTAAGAACAGCTTTCTCGCTCATCAATACATCTATTTTTTCTTCTGACGCCAGTAGATTGAGTTCATGTTTTGCTTTCATTTCAGACAGGCGAGCGTAGCCGATGGCCTTCATAGCCTTCATCGCTGGTTCAATAAAACATCCCATGTCTGCCAGAACCTTCGTAGTATTCACTTTTTCAATAGAGGGAATGAAGTAAACAGATTCTGCGGCAAGTAAAAGTGCCAGAGCGGCAAAGTATTCATAAGGCCCAGCATCTACAAATCCTTCAACGGATTCGTTATCAGTAAACCACTCAATGATTTCATTGAGCACTTCAACATCATCCAGGTCACCATCACCCGGCAGGTTAAGTTCACTTTCATCACCGACAAATTCAAGAAACTCGCCATAGCGGTTATGACGAAGTGCAAAAGGATAGAGGTCTGGGCCTTCGTCCTCTTCTTCACCCCAATGATGTTTTGCTAAGCGTGCTCTAACTTCAGTTTCTAACCGTTGCTTCTCTTTCTCGCGCTCTTCCTGCCAGTAAATGTCGATCAGATCCCTGATCAACTTTTGTACATGGATAACTTGCGAGTTCGTTCTTCTGTTGCGCTTTAGAATCCAGCGGGCATGGTTGGCGACCCAGCTTAAATCCCGACTTGGGAAAGGCGGTATGGAAAAATCTAAAGGGAGAGATTGTTGTTCGGACATGACCACGCCAACTTCGCCTCTTCTTATAGGGAGCTATACCCACCCGCAGAGGCAGCCGGGTATCACTAAGGTATAGCCCTGTTTTTTATACTTCTACTGCAGTCTACTCCTCTTTAGTTAAACCACCTATCCGAGCAGATTATGCTGACTTCCCAAACTTACCGTGGATAAGATTCCCATTCTGCTCAAGGCTATCCATGTAATCCGCATACCACTGCAACATCTCCCTACGCCCTTCCAAATACTGGGCGTGGTTGTAGGTGCCGCGAATAGAATTTTTATCAACATGAGCAAGTTGTGTTTCAATCCAGGCAGTGTTGTAACCCTGCTCATGGAGAATAGTACTCATGGTGTGTCTGAAACCATGGCCAGTAACACGTCCGGTATAGCCAATGCGCTTGAATACCTGATTAATACTGGCTTCACTCATGGTCTTTCGTGGGTCATTACGACCCGGAAAAATCAGAGGGTAACGCCCCGTCATTTCGCGGATGCGCTCAATGATAGCTAGTACCTGTCTGGATAAAGGTACAATATGTGGACGGCGCATCTTCATACGTTCTGCTGGGATGGTCCACATAGCAGATTCTGTGTCGATTTCTTGCCATGTAGCACCTCGTAGTTCACCTGTTCTGACACCAGTAAGAATCAGCAAGCGCGCGGCCAAAACGACTAAAATACTGCCCGAGTACTGAGAAAGGGATTCGAAAAATGCAGGAAGCTCGGATGTGTTCAGGAAAGGATAATGGTTGGACTCATGTCCTTGCATGGCGCTGGTGAGATCGGGGGCAGGATTGTATTCAGCCCGGCCAGTCACAATTCCATAGCGGAAAACTTCACCACAACGCTGCCTGACTTTTTTTGCCTTTTCAGTCGCTCCCCTGCTTTCCATGCGGCGAAGCACATTCAGCAGTTCGAGTGGCTTGATATCTGCAATAGGCTTTTTGCCGATGTAAGGGAACACATCTTTATTGAACGCTTCCATAATGTCAGAGGCATATCCCTCAGACCATTTGTAAAGCTTGCTGGAATGCCATTCACAGGCAATTTCTCGAAAGGTATTCCTGATATTTGCCTCTCGGGCTATCTTTTCTTCACGCTTCGCTTCGTTAGGATCGATACCCCCAGCGATCCCCCTTTTTGCTTCATCACGTTTCGCCCGTGCATCCGCCAGGGTAACGTCAGGATATACCCCCAAGGCCAGCAGCTTTTCTTTGCCAGCGACACGGTACTTAAGACGCCAATATCGTGCGCCGTTAGGTTTAATCAAAAGATAAAGTCCTCCACCATCAGCGAGTTTGTAGGGTTTATCTTTTGGTTTAGCGGTATCAACCTGGCGGGCATTAAGTTTCACTGGGGGTATCTCCATAAGACCGAACAGCAAATACCCCCGAATGTACCCCCACATGCATATAGATTTTGGGGTACTCCAGTAGACGTCAGAATACAGACGGGAGCCGGAAAGTGGAGATTATAAGGGGTTTCAGTGAACTTGAGTAGACTTAGAGAGATGCTTGAGTGGTGCCGATAATAGGAGTCGAACCTACGACCTTCGCATTACGAATGCGCTGCTCTACCAACTGAGCTATATCGGCCCTGAGAGGCCGGTTACGAGCGTAACCATGGGGCAAAAGAGTAAATCTAACCGGGTGATGCGTCAATGCCCTTTTAAATCAGATGGCTATTTTTGCATCACCCGCGGCGATTTACGCACGAATCGTATCATCACCGACGCCGATCCACTTGTAGGTAGTCAGCGCTTCCAGCCCCATCGGGCCTCGCGCGTGCAGTTTTTGCGTGCTGACAGCCACTTCTGCGCCCAGACCAAACTGTCCGCCGTCGGTGAAGCGGGTTGAGGCATTCACATACACAGCAGAGGAGTCCACTTCGTTCACGAAGCGATCGGCGTTGCGCAGAGTGCGCGTCAGGATCGCGTCAGAATGTTGGGTGCCATGTTCCCGGATATGCGCAATGGCGTCGTCAAGATCCGTAATCACCTTCACGTTCAGATCCAGTGACAAGAACTCGTCGTCATACTGCTGTGCTTTAACCGGAACCACAGCCGCCGGGCCGTCTTTCAACAGAACGAATGCGTCAGCATCGGCATGCAGCGTAACGCCGCTTTCCGCCATCTGCTTGCTCAAAGCTGGCAGGAAGCTGCTCGCGATATCCTGATGCACCAGAAGCGTTTCAACCGTGTTACAGGTGCCTGGTCGCTGGGTTTTGGCATTGATGATAATTTTCAGCGCCGGTGCAATCTCCGCGCTGTCGTCGACCAGGATATGGCACACGCCGATACCGCCAGTGATTACCGGGATCGTCGACTGTTCGCGGCACAGCTTATGCAGACCCGCGCCACCACGTGGTATCAGCATGTCGATGTATTTATCCATGCGTAGCATCTCGTTCACCAGCGCACGGTCCGGGCTTTCAATCGCCTGCACGGCGCCCGCCGGCAGGCCACACTCTTTAAGGGCCTGCTGGATAACGTTTACCGTTGCCGCGTTGGTGCGCCAGGTCTCTTTACCACCGCGTAGAATAGCGGCATTACCGGTTTTAAGGCACAGGGAGGCCACATCGACCGTCACATTGGGGCGGGCTTCATAAATCACGCCGATAACGCCGAGCGGCACGCGGCGACGCTCCAGACGTAGACCGCTGTCCAGCAAACCACCGTCAATCACCTGCCCTACCGGATCGGCCAGGTTGCAGACCTGGCGAACATCGTCAGCGATGCCTTTCAAACGCGCCGGGTTCAGCGCCAGACGATCCAGCATCGCGTCGCTCAGGCCGTTTTCATGCGCCTCAGCGAGATCCTGTTCATTGGCCCATAAAATCTCAGCGGATTGCGATTCAAGATAATCAGCGATTTTTTCCAGCACACGGTTTTTCTCGCGGCTGGAAAGGAGCGCCAGTTTGTAAGAGGCGGCCTTCGCGGCGGCACCCATTTGTTCCAGCATTATTTGCTCCTTAACGAATAATCATGTCATCACGATGAACGGCAACCGGGCCATACTCGTAGCCGAGGATGGCATCAATCTGCTGCGAGTGGTGACCCGCAATGCGGCGTAGCGCGTCGCTGTTGTAGCGGCTGACGCCGTGTGCAATATCGCGCCCTTCAAGACTACGGATGCGGATCACTTCACCACGCGAGAAGTTGCCTGTCACGCTTTTAATTCCTTTTGGAAGTAATGAACTTCCTCGTTCCAGAATTGCGGCGGTGGCCCCTTCATCGACGGTCAGTTCACCTGCAGGAGGCGCGCCGAAGATCCAGCGTTTGCGGTTTTCCAACGGGGATTCCTGGGCATGAAAGCGAGTGCCCACAGAGATACCATCCATGACGTCACCAATCACGCCAGGACGGCTGCCTGCGGCAATGGTGGTGTCGATACCAGCGCGACATGCCACGTCGGCGGCCTGCAGCTTGGTGCCCATTCCTCCGGTTCCCAGGCCAGACACGCTATCACCCGCGATGGCGCGCAGCGCGTCGTCAATACCGTGAACGTCTTTGATCAGTTCCGCTTCCGGGTTGGAGCGCGGATCGGCGGTGAACAGACCTTGTTGATCGGTCAAAAGCAGAAGTTTATCGGCACCGGCCAGAATCGCAGCCAGGGCAGAAAGGTTGTCGTTATCGCCCACTTTGATTTCAGCAGTCGCGACGGCATCGTTCTCGTTAATAACGGGAACAATATTATTGTCCAGTAACGCACGCAGCGTATCACGTGCGTTCAGGAAACGTTCTCTATCTTCCATATCCGCACGCGTTAACAGCATTTGCCCTACGTGGATACCATAAATGGAAAACATTTGTTCCCAAAGTTGAATGAGTCGACTTTGCCCCACGGCGGCCAGCAGCTGTTTCGAGGCTATCGTCGCGGGGAGCTCGGGGTAGCCCAGATGTTCACGCCCGGCGGCAATCGCCCCGGAGGTCACAATCACGATACGGTGCCCTGCGGCATGCAACTGAGCGCACTGGCGTACAAGCTCAACGATGTGGGCGCGATTTAGGCGGCGCGATCCGCCTGTTAATACACTGGTACCGAGTTTTACCACCAGCGTCTGGCTGTCACTCATGATTCTCTGCCGTTCAACGATAAGGAAAATTGATGTCAAACGAACGTTTTAACAGGACTCAGCCCTGTTGCCAACCGCCTTAGCATAAAGCAGAACACTTTGTTGCGCAGGATCAGGAAGCGTAGCGGCAAATTTTGACAGTTTTATTACTGAAATAATAAATCACAACTTTTTAGAATAATTCTCAAATTGTCATAAAACTTTAATTCCAGAACGTTAAAACCCTTCCTGTTTTTTCACGGGACTGAAGCATGAGCTTTGCGTCCAGCGAATTTTAGCGCGTATATAACACTCAGGATTGAAAATGAAAAAGAGTACTCTGGCATTAGTGGTAATGGGCGTTGTTGCTTCAGCATCGGTGCACGCGGCAGAAGTTTATAATAAAAACGGTAATAAACTGGACGTGTACGGCAAAGTGAAAGCAATGCACTACATCAGTGATGACGATGCCAAAGACGGTGACCAGACTTACGTACGTTTTGGCTTTAAAGGTGAAACTCAAATTAACGATCAACTGACCGGTTATGGTCGCTGGGAAGCGGAGTTCTCCGGCAACAAAACTGAGAGCGATGCGACACAAAAAACGCGTCTGGCATTTGCCGGTCTGAAACTGAAAGACTTCGGCTCTCTGGATTATGGTCGTAACCTGGGTGCGCTGTATGATGTTGAAGCCTGGACCGATATGTTCCCTGAATTCGGTGGCGACTCTTCAGCGCAGACCGATAACTTCATGACCAAGCGCGCCAGCGGCCTGGCGACTTACCGTAACACTGACTTCTTCGGCGCGATTGACGGCCTGGATATGACCCTCCAGTATCAGGGTAAAAACGACGATCGCGATGCCAAAAAACAGAACGGTGATGGTTTCGGCACCTCTCTGACCTATGACTTCGGCGGCAGCGATTTCGCCATCAGCGGTGCTTACACCAGCTCCGACCGTACTGACGATCAGAACCTGCTGGCACGTGGCGAAGGTAAAAAAGCGGAGGCCTGGGCAACCGGTCTGAAATATGACGCTAACGATATCTACCTGGCCACTTTTTATTCTGAAACCCGTAATATGATGCCCATTTCTGGCGGTTTTGCAAATAAAGCGCAAAACTTTGAAGTGGTGGCACAATACCAGTTCGATTTCGGCCTGCGTCCGTCTCTGGGCTATGTCCAGTCTAAGGGCAAAGATATCGAAGGTATCGGTGACGAAGATCTGGTGAAATATATTGATGTCGGCGCAACCTATTACTTCAACAAAAATATGTCCGCGTTTGTTGATTATAAAATCAATCAGATCGATGACGATAACAAACTGGGCGTGAGCAGCGATGACATTGTTGCCCTGGGTGTGACGTACCAGTTCTAATTTTGGGGTAATAAAAAACCGGCTTTCGCCGAATGCTGGTCACTTAAGGTGACCAGCAGTTTTCTTATCAGGATATTTTTTTGTTTTTACCCTCAGCTCTCGTTGATAACTTCGCTCCCGCCTGCCCGGTAGTATCAGCCATTGTGCCTGCTCATACAGGCTTCTTAACTCTCACGGCATATTGCCCGGCGTGGCCCACGGCAGTGTTATGTCACTTATCGTACCACTGAAGCTTAACTGATAAGGCAAATAACCCCCTTTAAGATGGAACGCCTTTCTCACCATCTGATACCTCACCAGGGTGTAAGTCAGTAGCACGCCCCAGACGGCAGACGACTTCATACTCTGTGTTTTCCTTCAGCGGCAACAGCCAGTGACGGTTTTCTCCCGCCGTCATCCAGTGATGGAACAACCCCAGTGAGTCAAATCCTTTATCGAACAGCGGAATGCTGTTGTCCGGGGTCTTGTCTGCTAGCCGCATTTCAACTGTCAAAAACGCTGGCATTTATCAGATGACTACTCAGTTCCATCAGACAGACCATCCACGGCAAACAGATTCAGGCCATACCACTGCGGGTGAGCGGCCTGTTGATGCCAGTGTTATTGTGTAATGTTGAACAGTTCCCGAACTGCGGGCGGTAAAAGGCGTTCCGCTACGATCGGCAATATCCGTAAGATTAATAATTTCAGACATCGGAGAGGGAACGGGCATGTACCGCAGAGGTAATATTGATAATGCCGAGTGCCTGAGAAAGTTCCATTTAAAAAGGGTCCATGTAGAAACATGAACCCTTTTTACATCAACCACCGGATCGGCATTAGGCTGTTACCGGTTTTTTTTTGCACGGTGCCGCGGTTATCTCGTTACGCCGTTAGCTTTACCGCTTCGCTGGAAAAATCATCGGCAGGTTCAAGCTTGAGATCCAGGGTTGCCAGTAAAGCACTCGCTTTTCCGAGGTACTCCTTTAGCGTGAATTCCAGGCGGTCGATCACTTCCTGATCTTTAATCGGAGCGGCCTGCCAGCTACCGTCTTTGTTAAACAGACCAAACTGGTAGCTATAGGTGAAACGTTTTTCTTGTGCTTCCATTTCCATCCACCAGCCCCAAAACTCCCGTTTTTCAGGGGCAGGCTTCACGTTGACGCAAACAGCCAGGCAGTCGAAAAAAAAGCGATTTTCTTCACACTGCTCTTCTCGAATATACGGGCCGAGAGCCATGAACTTCTTAATCAATCTACTTTTCGGGTGTCCACTCGGTAACGTCATTGCGATCTCCTTTTGTGAAGCCACTGTTTTATCAAACCAGAAAAATTTAGCAATCTATTAACACAATCTCTGAGCGATCCAGCGCGTGATCTCGATTAACGCGTTGTCAAAATTATGGTAAACCGGGCTGAAGGGGACCTCAAGCAGCTTGCCATCCGTAGATGACGAAGTGATTAAACGCGACTCCTCTTCCGGGCTAAAAGGATCGTTTTCCCAGAAACCTGACATCATCGGCGTCGGGCAACGACGTCCCAATAAACCTTGTGTTTTGAGCGAATAACGATTCAGTTCTATGCGCAAGGCTTCATCTGAGGCATCATGCATGCCAAGACGGCTGGCCAGTACGTCGAGATACATCTCCGGCACACGTCCCTGGCGTTCAGGATCGCTTAATAACGCGTGAACCACCGGCCCAAGACAGGCCACGGCTTTCAGGCGCGATGATTCAAGATAAGCCAGACGTACCGCGACGTTCGCGCCAAAGCGGAAACCGAATGCCGCCACCCGCGCATGATCAACCCACGGAATATGTTCCAGTGCTTTCAACGCATGCTGGTGCAGCAGGCTTGAATCTTGCGTTAATTTCCACTTCGAGGAGAAACCGATTGAAGGCATATCCAGCGTTAGCATCGCGATCCCCTTCGGGGCGAAGTAACGTTCAAACAAACTGTAGTAGTCGATTTGCAGGGAATCCAGACCGCCGCACATCAGTACCGTCGGGAACGGGCCTTCGCCTTCAGGCATATGCAGGAACCCGGTGACGGGCGCGCCACCTGGGATGGTAAACTCAAGCTCGCGCATCTGTACCGGCAGGCGTTGGGCCGCCTCTTCGTAGGCGCGATTCGCCAGCGCCTGAGCCTGTTCAGCCAGTTCATCCCCTTTCAGATGCGGGTACGCGGCGATAGAGTAGAGGTTGGCCGCATGTAACCAGTGCTTGCCGCTGAGCGCTGCATCCTCTTCCTGGCTGGCTTTCTGCTGCCAAAGCATCGCCTGTTTTGACCATTCGTAGATCCAGTTCCCGCCGCGATAGCCGACCACAGTGTCATAAAGCTCGCTATCGGTACGCTCGGATTCACTCATCACAATACGGGCCTGCACATCGAGGATTTCACGCGCATCAATGCCGCGCCAGATCCACATCAGGCGGTTCGTCATGCGATACCAGTGAGGCACGTTTTTACCGTCTAACGTAGATTGCATGGCAGGCATGGCGCCTGGGTTAAAACGGCGCACCAGCGTAGACGTTTCAGGGTGCTTAAAACGGGGTTTGAAAAGAGTTTCGGTGAGATTCGCCTGCGTCATTACGTTGCCTCCGTGGATACGTCATTCACAGACCATTGTAACGCGTGGCAGACTAAAAAGAACAATGCCCGGCAAGCCGGGCGTGTAAAGTTAGGTTTGGCACTTAACGGCCAGAGATCGGCGGTACAAATATCACGCCCATATCCCATGGCTGTTCAATCCAGGTATCCTGAGGAATATCAATCACGTAATCATCAACCAGTGGGCGACCTGCTGGCTTGGCGAAAATAGTGACGAAGTGCGCTTTTGGATACATTTCGCGGATGGCGACGGCGGTACCGCCTGTGTCGACCAGGTCATCAATAACGATGAAACCTTCACCGTCGCCTTCCGCGCGTTTCAGCACAGTCAGCTCACGCTGGTTGTCATGGTCATAGCTGGAGATGCAGACGGTATCGACATGACGAATACCCAGCTCACGTGCCAGCAGCGCTCCCGGTACCAGACCGCCACGGCTAACGGCAATAATGCCTTTCCACTGCTCGGAAGGCATCAGTCGCGCAGCCAGTTTGCGTGCGTGAATCTGCAACATGTCCCAGGTGACGACGTATTTTTCGCTCATGTGAAGTGTCCCAGCCTGTTTATATACGGCTTAAAAAAATGAGGGTGAACCAGGTTGCGCGAGATTATAGAGATCTGACGCACTAAAAACCAGTGTTAAGCACCCTGAGCCTGGGTTTTTACATGCTTTATCCTACCCGCCACTGGAGAAAGTGGTATTCTCAGTTGCATCTCGCAAGCCTGACTTGTGGTAACTATTAACCTGCTAACCCTGTGACCTGCAACATTCTTTGCAGCGCATCAACAAGGAGACTTATCGTGTCTGAACTGTCTCAATTATCACCACAGCCGCTGTGGGATATTTTTGCCAAAATCTGTTCAATTCCGCATCCTTCCTACCATGAAGAACAACTTGCCGAACATATTATGGGTTGGGCGAAGGAAAAAGGTCTGCACGCTGAACGCGACCAGGTTGGCAATATTCTGATCCGCAAAGCGGCGACCGCCGGCATGGAAAACCGCAAACCGGTTGTCCTGCAGGCGCACCTGGACATGGTTCCACAAAAAAACAACGACACCGTTCACGACTTCACTAAAGACCCTATCCAGCCATACATTGACGGTGAGTGGGTTAAAGCGCGCGGCACGACGCTTGGCGCGGATAACGGTATCGGTATGGCGTCTGCGTTGGCCGTACTGGCTGATGACCGCGTTGAACACGGTCCGCTGGAAGTACTACTGACCATGACCGAAGAGGCGGGTATGGACGGTGCGTTTGGTCTGCAGGCGAACTGGCTGCAGGCGGATATACTGATCAACACCGACTCCGAAGAAGAAGGTGAAATCTACATGGGTTGCGCCGGAGGTATTGATTTCATCTCTACCCTGCCGCTGTCCCGCGAAGCTGTTCCTGCTGGCTTCCAGACCTTCAGGCTGACGCTGAAAGGGCTGAAAGGCGGCCACTCCGGCGGTGATATTCATTTAGGCCTGGGCAATGCCAACAAACTGCTGGCACGCTTCCTGGCAGCCCATGCGGCGGAGCTGGAGCTGCGCCTGGTTGATTTCAACGGCGGTACGCTGCGCAACGCTATTCCGCGTGAGGCCTTCGCGACACTGGCCGTACCTGCGCAAAAAGCAGACGAGCTAAAAAAACACGCCAGCATTTATCTGGATACCCTGAAAAACGAACTGTCTGAGAAAGAGAAGAACCTGACCATGGAGCTGGGATCTGTGACCACGGATAAAGGCGCGCTGACAGCCCAGTCTCGTGACAGCTTCGTTCAACTGCTGAACGCAACGCCAAACGGCGTGATCCGCAACTCTGACGTCGCGAAAGGCGTGGTTGAAACCTCACTCAACGTAGGCGTGGTGACCATGGGGGACGATAGCGCTGAAATCATCTGCCTGATCCGTTCACTCATCGACAGCGGTAAAGAGTATGTGGTGAGCATGCTGAAATCTCTGGGCACCCTGGCGGGCGCGGAAACATCTGCTAAAGGTAGCTACCCGGGCTGGCAGCCGGATGCAAGCTCTCCGGTGATGGCCCTGGTACGTGAAACTTACCAGCGTCTGTTCAACAGCACCCCGAATATTCAGGTGATCCACGCAGGGCTGGAATGTGGGCTGTTTAAGAAACCGTATCCGGACATGGACATGGTTTCTATTGGGCCAACCATCACCGGCCCCCACTCGCCGGATGAGCAGGTGCACATTGAAAGCGTGGGCCATTACTGGACCCTTCTGACCGAACTGCTAAAAGCGATTCCGGTGAAGTAATACTCTCCAACAGCCCTCTTCCGGTGGGGAGGGTGAAAAACGCAGGCCCGGAGCGTAGCGCCGCCGGGCTTTTTTACAGCCCCAGTATCAACTGTCGCTCTAACTGGGGATCCAGCAGTGTGACGTGCAATCCTACCAGCCTCACCCCTCGCCCCCCCCGACGCTCTTCCCAGGCCTTTTTCGCAGTGGCGATGAGATCCTCTTTATTTAAACGCGGCCAGACGTGTTCCTGAGTCGTTTGTTGGAAATCATTAAATTTGAGTTTTATGCCCTGACGGGCAATCAGCAGATCCGGTTTTACCTTCAATAAACGTCTTTCCAGTTCAGGATAGAGTTGCTCTGTAATAATGGTTTCACACGCTGACCACTCATGAATATCTTCAATGAGCGTACGTTCAACCCCGACGGATTTACGCAGCCGCTCATTATTCACATCTCGATCGTCAATCCCCAGGCTGCGCTCCCACAGCACGCGGCCAAACTTGCCAAAGCGTTTAAGCAGCAGGGCAAGGTCGCTTCGCTGTACATCCTCGCAGGTACGTAACCCCATACTTTCCAGTTTTGCCGCAGAGACTTTTCCTACGCCGGGTATTTTGCCGAGCGGCAGGTTTTTTAGAAACGCCGGAACCTCTTCAGGCGTGATGACGTACTGACCATTAGGTTTATTTAAATCTGAGGCAATTTTGGCGAGGAATTTTACCGGAGCGACCCCCGCCGATGCGGTCAGGTTCAGCTCGTTAAAAATCGTCTGGCGGATCTCCTGCGCCATCAGCGTGGCGGAGCCATGGCAATGCACGCTGTCGGTGACATCAAGATAAGCTTCGTCCAGCGATAGGGGTTCAATCAGTGAGGTGTAACGAGCAAAGATTTGCCGGATGTGCGCTGAGGCCTCTTTATACGCTTCGAACCGGCCCGGCAAAAGCGTGAGATGCGGGCAGAGTTTCAGCGCCATTGCGGTAGGCATAGCACTGCGCACGCCAAATTTTCGCGCGGGATAGTTGGCGGTGCTGATGACACCCCGCTGGACACGGCTGCCGCCGATGGCAACAGGAATATCCCGCAGTGCCGGATTGTCACGCATCTCCACTGCGGCAAAAAAGCAGTCCATATCGACATGGATTATTTTGCGCATTCATTACACCACACATGTATTTATATACAGTATAGCAAAAGACCAAAAATGCGTCAGCTCTTTTCATGACTCACACCTGTCATAAAAACGTGATACAAATGTTCGGCATAATTCTCTTAGTATACATAAAGTTAACTAATAAATAGTGGGCATTTATTCATGAAAAGAATGATTTCAGCTTCATTACTCTTCCTTGCAAGCGCGGCGTCCGCCAATCCGGAAATTATCGCCCACCGTGGTGGTACAGCGGACGCACCTGAAAATACTCTTCCCGCCATTAAACTCGCGCTTGAGAACAACGCCCAGGCGATTTGGATCACCGTCCAGCTAAGCCGTGACGGCGTTCCGGTCCTTTATCGCCCAAGCGACTTAAAAACGTTGACCAATCAGCAGGGGAAAATTTCCCGGTATGACGTTAATGAACTTGCAAAAGTGGACGCCAGCGTGACATGGAAAGATAAAGGCCTGCCGGAAAACCTGATGCACAGCACAATACCTACGCTGCAATCCGTGCTGACGACCTGGCCCGGCACCCGTTTTTATATTGACATCAAATCCCCTGATGCCGATCCGGTGACAATGGGTAAACAACTGCTAAATGTCCTGAAAGCGACCCACAGTCTGGACAGGGTTCGCGTCTATTCAACTGAGGATCGTTATCTGGAAGCACTCCCCACCGACATTCCTCGCTTTGTCACACGCAGCGAAACGCGAACTCGCCTGGCAAATATTTCGCTCAGCCATGAGTGCCAGCCGCCATCGAAAAAAATGCAGGATTACTGGTACGGTCTTGAGTTAAACAGAAAGGTCGAAGTGGTCGAGAAATTCACCTTAGGCGAAGGTATTTCTCCTGCCACCTTAACCTGGGATAAGGAAGCGGTTGATTGCTTCCGTTCCCAGGGTAAGGCGCATCTGATTTTTATCGGCGTAAACTCTGACGCTGATTATCAGAAAGCGAAAGCGTTAGGGGCTGACGGAGTACTAGTGGATTCGCCAGCCAAAGCGAAAAGCTGGGCAAAATAACAGACACAGGCCGCCAGAGGCGGCCTGTTTTAAAGGATTCTTTTTTGCTGATGCTGGCGCTCTCGCACCATGCGTTTTTTACGCGCATCGCAAGGCTCTGGACAGTCGCATACCTTTTCCAGTCCAACAGACGAGATACCGCCGCAGCTGCCCTGAATGCTTTTACGCTTAACTATCCAGCCCAGAGACATGCCGAAGATCGCCAGCAAAAACACCACGAATGCTGCCAGAAAGGTCAACACCGTTAACCTCCAAAATCATCAAGCATAATGTTCTCATCTTCCACGCCAAGATCTTTGAGCATCCTGATTACCGCGGCATTCATCATTGGCGGCCCGCACATGTAGAACTCGCAGTCCTCTGGCGCAGCATGCTGTTTGAGATAGTTTTCATAAAGCACATTGTGAATGAAGCCCGTATAGCCCGTCCAGTTATCTTCCGGCTGCGGATCGGAAAGCGCCACATGGAAGGTAAAGTTAGGGTTTTCACGCGCCAGCTGTTCAAACTCCTCTTCATAGAACATTTCGCGCAGCGAGCGTGCCCCGTACCAGAAGCTGATTTTACGTGTACTGCCAAGCCGCTTGAGCTGGTCGAAAATATGCGAGCGCATCGGTGCCATGCCCGCCCCTCCACCGATGAAGACCATTTCCGCATCGGTCTCTTTGGCAAAGAACTCGCCAAACGGACCAGAGATTGTTACTTTATCGCCCGCTTTTAGCGACCAGATGTAAGACGACATGATCCCCGGCGGGGCAGCAGGCACGTTCGGTGGCGGCGTGGCGATCCGCACGTTGAGCATAATGATGCCCTTCTCTTGCGGATAGTTGGCCATTGAATAGGCCCGCAGCGTTGGCTCTTTAACCTCTGAGACGAAGCGGAAGAGGTTGAACTTATCCCAGTCAGCCCGGTATTCATCTGGTACGTCGAAGTCCGCGTAGGCTACAGTGTGTTCAGGGCATTCAATCTGGATATAGCCCCCCGCGCGGAACGGAACGCTCTCACCTTCCGGCACGCGTAGCTTAAGCTCTTTTATAAAGGTGGCTTTGTTATCGTTGGAGATAACCTCGCATGCCCATTTCTTAACGCCGAAAATCTCTTCCGGCAGTTCGATTTTCATATTCTGACGCACCGCGACCTGACAGGCGAGACGACACCCCTCTTTGGCCTCACGCTTCGTGATATGCGCAAGCTCGGTTGGCAAAATATCACCGCCGCCCTCTTTGACCGTAACGCGACACTGGCCACAGGAGCCACCGCCGCCACAGGCTGACGAGACAAAAATACCGTTGCCGGAGAGCGTATTAAGCAGCTTGTTCCCTGCAATGGTGCGGATCTGATTTTGCGGTTGATCGTTGATATCAATAACAACGTCACCCGCGTTCACAAGCCTGGCGCGCGCAGCCAGAATCAGACCCGACAGTACCAGTACAATCAGCGTGAACATCACTACGCCAAGAATTATTTCCATTTGCTTGCCCTTATAGCTGCACACCGGAGAAGGACATAAAGCCCAGCGCCATTAGCCCGGTGGTGATAAAGGTGATCCCTAAGCCGCGCAATCCCGCTGGCACGTTGGCATATTTCATTTTTTCGCGGATCCCCGCCATGGTAACGATAGCCAGCATCCAGCCGATACCAGAGCCAAAACCATACACCACCGATTCGCTGAAAGTGTAATCACGCTGGACCATGAACGAGACGCCACCAAAGATGGCGCAGTTCACCGCGATCAGCGGCAGGAAGATCCCCAGCGCGATGTAAAGCGACGGAAAATACTTATCGAGGATCATCTCCAGGATTTGCACCAGCGCCGCAATAACCCCAATGAAGGTAATAAAGTTGAGGAAGCTGAGATCAACGCCTTCCACCAGCGCACCATCGCGCAGCACAATGTTATAAATCACATTGTTAATGGGGACGGAAAGCCCGAGGACAACCGTAACCGCGACGCCCAGCCCGAATGCCGTCGATACTTTTTTGGAGACCGCCAGGAACGTACACATGCCCAGAAAGAACGCGAGCGCCATATTTTCAACAAACACCGCACGTACAAATAAACTCAGGTAATGAGCCATTGTCGGTTACTCCTTTTCCTGCTGTTCGGGCTTCAGCGTACGAATCAGCCAGATCAGCAAACCGATAATGAAAAATGCGCTGGGGGCCAGCAGGAATAGACCATTTGGTAAATACCAGCCGCCGTTCTGTACCGTGTCCAGCACCGTAATCCCAAACAGTTTGCCGCTGCCGATTAACTCCCGCAGGAAACCAACCGTCAGCAGGATCACGCCATAGCCGAGACCGTTGCCGATACCGTCCATAAAGCTCGCCAGCGGCGGCATTTTCATGGCGTAGGCTTCCGCGCGCCCCATGACAATGCAGTTAGTGATAATCAAACCGACAAACACTGAGAGCTGTTTTGAGGTTTCATAGGCAAAGGCGCGCAGCAACTGATCGACCACGATCACCAGCGAGGCGATGATCGCCATCTGCACGATGATCCTCACGCTGTTCGGGATGTAGTGGCGGATCATAGAGATAAACATGCTGGAAAACGCCGTGACCAGCGTTACCGCGAGGGTCATTACCAGCGCGGTTTCCAGTTTGGTGGTTACCGCCAGCGCCGAGCAGACACCCAGCACCTGCAGGGTAATCGGGTTATTGGCCAGCAGCGGGCCAATGAGGACCTTTTTGACTTCTTTCAGTTCACCTGTATCAGCCATTGTTCAAGGCTCCTTCACGAACGTTCTTAAGGAAGGGACCAAACCCCAGTTCGCCCATCCAGAAATCAAAACTGTGCTGCACGCCATTGGAGGTGAGCGTAGCACCGGAAAGCCCATCAACGGCAAAGTCGTCGCCCGGTCGTGCAGAGCCTTTCGTGACTCTCAGCGCAGGCTGGCCGTTGTCGTCCAGCACTTTTTTACCAACAAACTGTGCTCGCCAGTTAGGGTTTTCAATTTCTCCCCCCAGCCCCGGCGTTTCGCCGTGGTCATAGTAAGTGATTCCCTTAATCGTGCGACCGTCCGTACTCAGGGCGACAAAGGCGTACATGACTGACCATAAGCCGTTGCCGTAGATGGGCAGCACCATCTCCTGAACGCGTTGTTGTTCATCGCTCACCAGGTAGATTTCAACAAGATTACTGCGTCGCTTAATGCCGGCGGGATCTTGCGATGGCTCGAGTACGATGCTCAACTGTGGGTCTTTCAGTGCCTGAGAGGGGCTAAACTTTGCCGGATCCTATCCAGCAGTTGGCCGGTTTTTAAATCCACCAGCCGCGCCGAGATGCGCCCGGCGAAGACGGCTGAGATATCGTCTGCACTCATCCCTTCCTGCATCAGTCCGGCGACGGCGAGGATGTTGCGTTGTTTATCCAGCGCGCGCTGCTCATGCTGCCGGGGCTTTAACCCCACGGCAGAACCAGCCACAATGATGGAACAGACCAGACAAAGTACCAGCACTACCAGCAACGTTTTACTGATGCTGTCGTTATTTTTGCTATCAGCCACGCGCCTTCCTCCGCTTAACGTTGGCGCGCACGACCAGGTAATCGAACAGTGGCGCAAACAGATTCGCAAACAGAATGGCCAACATCATCCCTTCCGGATACGCCGGGTTGACCACGCGAATCAGGACACACATCACGCCAATCAGCACGCCATAGCTCCACTTGCCGTTATCGGTAAAGGAAGCAGAGACCGGGTCAGTGGCCATGAACATCATGCCAAATGCAAAACCCCCCAATACCAGATGCCAGTACCAGGGCATGGAGAACATCGGGTTAGTGGTTGAACCGATGAGGTTAAACAGCGTAGCGGTGAGCACCATGCCGACCATTACGCCTGTGACGATGCGCCAGGATGCGACACGCCCGAACAGGATGATGGCGCCTCCCAGTAAAATCATCAGCGTGGATACCTCCCCGATGGCGCCGGGAACGTTGCCAGTAAAGGCGTCAAACCAGGTAACGGGCTGGCCTGTCGCATTGTTAACCAACGTTTCCCCCCCGTGGGCGGCCCACTGAGAGAGCGGCGTCGCGCCGGAGAAACCGTCCGCCGCCGTCCAGACCAGATCGCCCGAGATTTGCGCCGGATACGCAAAGAACAGGAACGCACGCCCTGCCAGCGCCGGGTTAAGGAAGTTGCGCCCGGTACCGCCGAATATTTCTTTGGCAATCACCACACCAAAGCTAATCCCCAGCGCTGCCTGCCAGAGCGGCAGCGTCGGCGGAACGATCAACGCAAACAGAATGGAGGTGACAAAAAAGCCTTCGTTGATCTCATGCTTGCGAATAATGGCAAACAGCACTTCCCAGAAGCCGCCCACGATGAATACCGTAAGGTAAATCGGCAGGAAGAAAATGGCCCCCAGCGTCATCATGCTTACCCAACCCGCATCTGCGGCAAAGCTCACGCCCAGCGATTGCGCCAGGCGGTAGTGCCACTCGGACTGAAGTACCTGAGCGAGCTGCGGCGCATCGTACAGATGGTGCAGCGCCGGTATGGTCTGCAGGCCAACGTTGTACATGCCCCAAAACATCGCCGGAAAGACAGCAAACCAGACCAGAATCATCATTCGTTTCAGGTCGATGGCATCACGTACGTGCGCCGCGCCTTTCGTCACCTGCCCCGGTGTATAGAAAAGGGTCGTCGTCGCTTCAAATAGCGGGTAATACTTCCTGAGCTTACCGTCGGTAAAGTGCGGCTCTATTTTTTCAAAGAGGTGTTTTAAGCCCATCGGTTATCCTTCCTGCTCAATGCGGGTTAACACCTCGCGCAATACTGGCCCAAATTCGTATTTTCCGGGACACACGTAGGTACAAAGCGCCAGGTCTTCTTCGTCCAGCTCAAGGCACCCCAGCGCCTGCGCGCTGTCGGTATCTCCGGCGAGCAGATCGCGCAGCAGCATGGTCGGCAGAATGTCCAGCGGCATTACGCGCTCGTAGCTGCCAATGGGCACCATGGCGCGCGCGCCGCCATGAGTGCTGGTAGAAAAAGTAAACAGCTTGTGGCGCAGGAAATGGCCAAGCGTCGTACGGGTTACAGAGAACTTGTCTGCTCCCGGGAGAACCCAGCCGAACAACTCTTTCTCACGCCCTTCCTGAACAACAGAGACCTGAAGGTGGAAACGCCCCAGATAAGCCTGTGCCCCAGCGGCATGGCGACCACTGAGCACTGAACCGGAAATCAGGCGGTTTTCACCCTCTTTCATTTCACCGGCAAGCAGCTCATTGATATCTGCCCCTAACAGCGTGCGCACCAGTCGCGGAGCCAGCGCCTGTGGGCCACCGATGGCGACCACCCGTTCAGCGCACAATGTACCGGTCGTAAAAAGCGTGCCGATGGCAATGACGTCCTGATAGTTGAGATGCCAGACCTGCTTCGTCTGGCTTACCGGTTCAAGAAAGTGAATATGGGTACCGGCAAGCCCTGCAGGATGCGGCCCGGCGAATGCGTTAAACGTGACCTGGCCCTCCGGGTGTCCACCAAGCTTTCCGCCGCTGGCCTGGCAGACATGAACTTTGCCGGACGTCAGGCGCGTTAACAGGGTGAGCCCGGCATCAAAGGCGGTACGCTGGGCCAAAATAAGGGGCTGCGGATCGGCGCTGAGCGGGTTAGTGTCGATTGCGGTAACAAAAATGGCGGCCGGGAGTGTATCGGGAACAGGAGATTTGCTGAATGGGCGGGTGCGCATTGCCGTCCATAAGCCGGATTCCAGCAGTTGAGCCTGTACTGTTTCGCGGCTTAATGTGGAAAGGTCTTCCACGTCAAAATGGGCAAACTTGCGCTGCTCGTTACCTTCAATGCGAATGACTACCGACTGCAGAACCCGACGTTCACCGCGATTTATCGCCACAACGGTGCCGCAAGCAGGAGAGGTAAACAGCACGCCGGGATTTTTTTTATCTTCGAAGAGCGCCTGCCCTTTGATAACGCGATCGCCCTTCTGTACCCGCATGGAGGGACGCATTCCCACGTAATCGTTACCTACAATGGCGACATGCCGGATAGTTGGGCCTGCCGAAAGGTGCTGTTCAGGCACGCCGGCAATCGGCAGATCAAGCCCTTTTCTGATTTTAAACATGTGGTTAGCAAGTTTCCATGAACGATAATCCAGAGGATGGTCGAGTGTACCATCCCCCCCGCGTTGTCAGCAGTTAATCCGCCATTAAGTACATCTAAATGCGAGCGATTACGCACAGTCCATGGCGGCAGCGCATTTTGGCCTGGCTATTACGTATAACTAATTTGTAAACTAACCGCCCGGCTATTGCGAAAATTTATGGCGATGCTAATGTGAGCGCTCCTAATCCAGAATAGTCTGATTTCGGGTCTGTTTTGCCGTTCTGGCAAGTGGTCTTAGTTTTATCAAGGAACTCGTAGTATGCGTAAAATCGCATTGTTCATTGCGATGCTTCTGATTCCATGCGTGTCGTTTGCAGGGCTGCTCAGCAGCAACAGTTCACCCACGTCGATCAGCAAAGAATATAAACAACAGTTAATGGGATCGCCGGTTTATATTCAAATCTTCAAGGAAGAACGCACGCTCGACCTGTTTGTGAAAATGGGTGAGACATATCAGTTGCTCGACAGCTACAAGATTTGTAACTACTCAGGCGGCCTTGGGCCAAAGCAGCGTCAGGGCGATTTTAAAAGTCCGGAAGGGTTTTATAACGTTCAGCGTAACCAGTTAAAACCGGATAGCCGTTTCTATAAAGCCATTAATATTGGTTTCCCGAACGCATTTGACCGTGCTCACGGTTATGAAGGTAAATACCTGATGATCCATGGGGCCTGCGTCTCTGTCGGCTGCTATGCAATGACCGATAGCGGTATTGATGAGATTTTCCAGTTTGTTACGGGCGCGCTGGTTTTTGGTCAGTCAAACGTGCAGGTCAGTATTTATCCGTTCCGCATGACCGATGCCAACATGGCGCGTCACAAATACTCTTATTACACCGAGTTCTGGAAACAGCTGAAGCCGGGATACGACTACTTTGAGCAGACCCATAAACCGCCTGTCGTCTCTATTGTCGATGGCCGCTACGTCGTCAGCAAACCGCTGAGCCACAAAGTCGTCCATCCACAGCTGGCATCAAACTACTCGGTCTCCGAGACAAAATAGTCTCCACTCACCTGGCATTATCTTTTGCCAGGTTTCGTTGCCCGTCAGCGGCTGCGTAGCGATTACAGTGACCACATCGTTTGGCGTGGTCTCTGTCTGAAAATCTATCTCCACATCCTGATCGAGCAAAGTTGCCACGCCAAACGGCGCACGGCGGGTTATCCAGAACAGATTCGTCGAACAGAATGCCATTACGTAACGCCCGTCAGACAACAGCATGTTAAACACGCCTTTCTCCCGCAGTTCAGACGCCAGCGATGCGATGTATTTAAAAACGGCGGTCATATTGCCTGGCGTACGCGGATATCGCTCCGTCAGCCTGTGCAATAGCCAGCAGAACGCCTTTTCGCTGTCGGTTTCGCCTACCGGGCGAAAATTCCCCGTCTCAAGAGACTTGTAGCCTGTGAGCTGCCCGTTGTGCGCGTAGGTCCAGTTACGGCCCCACAGTTCACGGGTAAACGGATGGGTATTTTCCAGCGCCACTTCGCCGCGGTTCGCCTGGCGGATGTGAGCGATAACCGAGCAGGACTTTATTGGATAGTCCTGCACCAGTCTGGCAATCGGTGAATTAAAGCTGGGTTGTGGATCTTTGAAGGTGCGACACCCTTTACCCTCATAGAAGGTGATACCCCAGCCGTCTTTATGCGGCCCGGTTCCCCCCCCGCGCTGAACCAGCCCGGTGAAACTAAAGCAGATATCGGTTGGCACATTGGCGCTCATCCCGAGCAGTTCGCACATACTTCACCTCCACAACAGCGGGGGCAATGCAGCCCCCAGCGAAGTCTTATTTAACCATCTCTTTTTCAATTAACTGGATCAGGATATGGATCACTTTGATGTGAATTTCCTGAATGCGGTCAGCATAACCAAAATGCGGAACGCGAATTTCAATGTCAGCCGTACCGTCCATTTTACCGCCGTCTTTACCGGTCAGGGTGATGACTTTCATCCCTTTTTCACGCGCCGCCGCAATCGCTTTAATCACGTTAGCGGAGTTACCGGACGTCGAAATACCCAGCAGTACGTCGCCTTCACGACCCACCGCTTCCACGTAACGAGAGAAGACGTAGTCGTAACCAAAGTCGTTGCTCACGCAGGAGATGTGGCTCACGTCGGAAATCGCGATCGCCGGATAGCCCGGACGGTTTTCGCGATAACGCCCGGTCAACTCTTCTGCGAAGTGCATAGCATCACAGTGGGAGCCACCGTTACCGCAGGAGAGCACTTTGCCACCCGCTTTGAAGCTGTCGGCCAGCAGGACCGCTGCGCGCTGAATAGCGTGAATATTGGCATCTTCTTTCAGAAAGTTAGCCAGCGTTTCCGCCGCTTCGTTCAGTTCGTTACGAATAAGATCCTGGTACATGAGGATAATCCTTCAGTATTGATGAAATAACTCAGTGGAGTGTACCGGATAGCGATTAAAGCGAGAAGCCAAAGCCATACGATTCGTCCGGCGTTTTGATTTTTCGTGCCGGAGAAAAGATGAACATTGTGAACCATGTTGTAATTATTTTGTGAACGCATTGCTAAAAGAAATAACATCCACTACAACCATATCATCACAAGTGGTCAGACCTCCTACAAGCAAGGGAGCTTTTCTTTATGATGATTTTGAGCATTCTCGCAACTGTTGTTCTGCTCGGTGTGTTGTTTTATCACCGCGTGAGTTTATTTCTCAGTAGCCTGATTCTGTTGGCCTGGACCGCCGCACTCGGTCTTGCAGGTCTCTGGAATATTTGGCTATGCGTTCCGCTGGCCCTCATTCTTCTGCCGTTGAACGTGACCTCGATGCGTAAAGCGATGATCTCCGCACCGGTGTTCAGGGGCTTTCGTAAAGTGATGCCGCCGATGTCGCGTACTGAGAAAGAAGCGATCGATGCCGGTACCACCTGGTGGGAAGGCGATTTGTTTCAGGGCAATCCTGACTGGAAGAAATTACACAATTATCCGCAACCGCGTCTCACCGCCGAGGAGCAAGCCTTCATTGATGGCCCGGTGGAAGAAGCGTGCCGCATGGCCAATGATTTTGCCATCACCCATGAAATGGCAGATCTGCCGCCAGAACTGTGGGCGTATCTGAAAGAACATCGCTTCTTCGCGATGATCATCAAGAAAGAGTATGGCGGCCTGGAATTCTCTGCTTATGCTCAGGCGCGCGTCCTGCAAAAGCTGGCAGGCGTCTCCGGGATCCTGGCGATCACCGTTGGCGTGCCTAACTCATTAGGCCCGGGCGAGCTGTTGCAGCATTACGGTACGCAGGAGCAGAAAGATCACTATCTGCCGCGGCTGGCACGTGGTCAGGAAATTCCGTGCTTCGCGCTGACCAGCCCGGAAGCAGGTTCTGACGCAGGCGCTATCCCTGACACCGGCGTGGTGTGCATGGGCGAGTGGCAGGGCGAACAGGTGTTGGGTATGCGCCTGACATGGAACAAACGCTATATTACGCTGGCCCCGATCGCGACCGTGCTGGGTCTGGCGTTTAAACTTTCCGATCCTGAAAAACTGTTGGGTGGCGAAGAAAATCCCGGTATTACCTGCGCGCTGATCCCAACCTCTACTCCGGGTGTTGAGATTGGTCGCCGTCATTTCCCGCTGAACGTGCCATTCCAGAACGGTCCGACCCGCGGCCAGGATATTTTTGTGCCGATTGATTACATCATCGGCGGTCCGAAAATGGCCGGTCAGGGCTGGCGTATGCTAGTGGAGTGTCTGTCCGTGGGCCGCGGTATTACCCTGCCGTCGAACTCTACCGGTGGTCTGAAATCTGTGGCGATGGGGATTGGGGCCTACGCTCACATCCGTCGTCAGTTCAAAATTTCCATCGGTAAGATGGAGGGAATCGAAGAGCCGCTGGCACGTATCGCCGGTAACGCCTACGTGATGGACGCGGCGGCCTCCTTAATTACCTATGGCATTATGCTGGGCGAAAAACCGGCCGTGTTATCAGCCATCGTCAAATACCATTGCACCCACCGTGCTCAGCAGTCAATCATTGACGCGATGGATATCGCGGGCGGTAAGGGCATCATGCTCGGCGAGGGCAACTTCCTGGCGCGCGGCTACCAAGGCGCACCGATTGCCATCACCGTTGAAGGGGCAAACATCCTGACCCGCAGTATGATGATCTTCGGTCAGGGGGCGATTCGCTGCCATCCTTACGTACTGGAAGAGATGGCTGCCGCACAGAATAACGACGCGGATGCCTTCGATAGACTGCTGTTCAAACATATCGGCCACGTGGGGAGTAACACCCTGCGCAGCTTCTGGCTGGGCCTGACCCGCGGACTGACCAGCGCGACCCCCACGGGAGATGCGACTAAACGTTATTACCAGCATCTGAACCGATTGAGCGCCAACCTGGCCTTGCTGTCTGATATCTCAATGGCGGTACTGGGCGGCAGCCTCAAGCGCCGCGAGCGTATCTCTGCCCGTCTGGGGGATGTGCTGAGTCAGGTATTCCTGGCCTCTGCGGTCCTCAAACGTTACGACGACGAAGGCCGTCAGGAAGCCGATTTGCCGCTGGTTCACTGGGGCGTACAGGATGCCCTGCATCAGGCCGAACAGGCCATTGACGCCCTGCTGACGAACTTCCCGAACCGCGTGGTGGCAGGCGCCTTGCGGGCGGTTATTTTCCCGACCGGACGTCATTATCTGGCGCCGTCTGACAGGCTGGATCATAAAGTGGCGAAGATCCTTCAAGTTCCGAGCGCAACCCGTTCTCGTATCGGCCGTGGTCAGTATCTGGAGCCAACCGAGCACAACCCGGTCGGTCTGCTGGAAGCGGCGCTGCAGGATGTGATGGCCGCCGACCCAATTCATCAGAAAATTTGCAAACAGCTGGGCAAAAACCTGCCGTTTACCCGCCTGGATGAGCTGGCGAAACAAGCGCTGGCAGGCAGCATTATCAATAAAGATGAAGCGGCGCTGCTGGTGAAAGCCGAAGAGAGCCGTCTGCGCAGTATTAACGTGGATGATTTCGACCCTGAAGCGCTGGCGACACAGCCGGTAAAACTGCCGGAGAAACACCGCAAACCTGAAGCGGCGTAACACGTTTCACTCTGACACCCCCCGCCCTGCACGCAGTGCCGTTCACTTAAGCGAAGCGGCATTGCGATTTGATGGATAGCGAGTTTTTGATATCGATAGCCGAAACGGTGTCGAATATTCCAATAAAATGGGTCGTTCCGGCGGGCTGCCCCTGAAAGGCGACGCCGTTCAGCCCCTAACGAAATCCGGCGTGCTGCTTACTACGGTGCCCGGCATTTTACAGACCGGACAGGGCGTCGTTTTGTCACCGACGCGAACTATGCCTCTGCCGGTATCCTGGTTGGCGGGAAGGGAACTGATGCAGCGGGCGCCGGTGGTTGTTTTATCGCCATCAAGGTCAAGACCGAGCGCGTCGATACTGACAAAGTGGGGCATTTCATATCCATATAATAACAAGGGTTATTATTTCACACTATACGCCCAATTTTCCTGTGAAAATATATTATTAGCATACAAATAGTTACATCAAAATGGAATGGGGATTTCCGCCCGGTATTGATAACGATTGTTTACTTTTTTTGTAAGAGTAAGCTCGGACATCAAGGCAATAGCCCGCGCCCTGCGCAGGGTTTTTTATTGCCACATTTTCTCGTAATGACGTGCTACAGTGTCAAAAAGCGGTCGTTTGAGGAGTCTGAATTGTGCCTGGCCTGAAGATGTCGATTTTGCAGCAACCGTTAGTGTGGATGGATGGCCCCGCCAACCTGCGCCACTTCGATCGTCAACTGGAAGAGATTACCGGCCGCGATGTGATTGTTCTGCCGGAGATGTTCACCACTGGCTTTGCGATGGAGGCGGCAAAACAGTCACTGCCTCAGGACGAGGTTGTTGCCTGGATGCATGCCAAAGCGCAGCAAACAAACGCGCTGATCGCCGGTAGCGCCGCGCTGCAAACCGAGCGCGGGGCGGTGAATCGCTTCCTGCTGGTTGAGCCTGAAGGAAAAGTGCACTTTTACGATAAACGCCACCTGTTCCGCATGGCGGATGAGCATCATCACTATGAAGCGGGCAATGCACGCGTGGTGTTTGAGTGGCGCGGCTGGCGTATTCTGCCGTTGGTGTGCTACGACCTGCGCTTCCCGGTGTGGTCGCGCAACCGAAACGATTATGACCTGGCGCTGTATGTTGCCAACTGGCCCGCTCCGCGTTCGCTGCACTGGCAGGCGCTGTTGACCGCGCGCGCCATTGAGAACCAGGCGTACGTGGTGGGCTGTAACCGCGTGGGAACGGACGGCAACGGGCATCATTACCGTGGCGACAGCCGGGTGGTGAATCCACAGGGCGAGATTATGGCGACTGCCGACGCGCATCAGGCAACGCGCATTGATGCCGAGCTGTCGCTGACGGCGCTGAAAGAGTATCGGGAGAAGTTCCCGGCCTGGCAGGATGCGGATCTGTTTAGCATTGAATGAATATTATACCCTTTCCGAAAAGGGAGATAAAAAGGTTAACTCACTACTTTGCGGCTTTCCGTCGCGGCTACGGAGTGCCCTTCCGGCATACGGTAAATCACCTGCGCACCGCCAAAGTTATAATCCTGCAACGGATCTTTTACCACGATTTGATGATCGCGTTCGCACAGGGCGTCGATTGCCGCCTGCGGATGGTGTCCGTGCAGCATAATGCGCAGCGCCATCTGCTATGTCCTTGCGCCTGCATCGGCCCGCCCATCACGCCGAAGGACATCAGCAGCTTGCCGTTGCCGTTCATCGCAAAACCGGGAATGATAGTGTGGAACGGACGCTTGCTGACCGCCAGCGCGTTGGGGTGTTTTGGATCCAGCAAAAAACCGCAGCCACGGTTTTGCAGACTGATCCCGGTATCGGGCACCACCATGCCAGAACCAAAGCCCATATTGTTGGACTGAATAAACGGGATCATCATACCGCTGGCATCGGCGGCGCTCAGATACATCGTCCCACTCTGCGTCGATGAACTATAGGTGAAATCAGCGTGGCGATCCCCTGGCCGTTAGGCGGTAGCTCCTGCACTGAACCGCCTGCAAAATCCCGCGACAGCAGGACTAGCCAATCCACGCGATGGTTTGCCAGATCCTCAGCCGTGAGGTGTGCGCCGTGCGCTTTGGCAAAAGCGGCGATTTTCTGCGCCAGTTCACCGCGATAAAACGCTTCGCCGTTGGTTTTCGCAATCAACTCCAGCGAGTGGACCTGCGCCGGGTTGCGGGAGATCTCCCCCACGCACGGCGCGCGGCCTTCCGGCGCAAAGCAGCCGCAGTACAGGCGTAACGTCCTCAAACGGAATCGTTGTCATAGCGTGGAGTTGTACGCAAGGTGAATCGCCTGAATCAGGGCGGTTTGCAGACTGAGCAGGTGCTCACGCATGGCGGAGGCTGCTTCATTAGGCTGGCACTGGATAATCGCGGACATGATGTTGTGATGATGGTCGTTGTAGCTATCAACGCGTTCAGACGTGCGGGCCAACTCGCGCAGGTGCCGCCAGCCCTGTTTACGCCATATACGCCCCTCCTCTTTCAGCACATCCAGCGCGCGATGCACTTCGCGTCGTCCTACGCCGAGAGTGTCCGACAGCTCACGTTCGGTGGGCAGCGGAATGCCTGGTGTTGACTCGTGCTGGTTGATGAGCCCGCGCAATTGCTCTAACGCGGTACTGGAATTGGCCAGAAACCGTGACGGTTTTTCCATATTGGTTCGCTCACTGTCATCATGACTTTATTTTTAGTAACGATAACTTATTGATATAACGTACATCTTATCGCTCTAATGATTAAGCAATGAACAAACCAATACACAATTGGTTCATGATAAAAGAAGAATAGATGCGATAACCGACTGATTTCTAATGAATTATTTTTACGTAAGTATTACTTTCACCCGCAAAAAACGAACGCCGCCTGGCAGGCAGTGTTCGTTCAGGGTTATCGCTAAACCGGTAGTCGGCGATAGAAGGTGTGGTCAGTTAGATAAGTAATATTTAATATTCTCAGGGGCAAAATAAAAACTCTCCATGTTATATAAATTCACAAGCACTATGACTGTCATACGAGGAATCGTACGTTAAAAAATCACGGCCTTAAAACGGGCAGCATTGGATGCCGTATAAATTACGGTATTTTGAATATTTCTGTGCCCTAAATAGTCCTGTATTAGTCGTGTATCACACCCTTTATCAGCCAGGGCATAACCGCACGCATGGCGAAACATGTGTGGATGTACATCGATATTGATGCCGGCGGCATGACCGGCCTCTCTGAAAATACGATAGAGTTGCTGCCTCGATATTTTCTTACCATGCCTTGATAAAAACAGATATTCAGAGTCCGAACCTAAATAGCCCGATCGCTTCTGCATCCATGCCTGCAATGCTAACAGCTCTCGATGCTGCAAAGGATGCTGTACGGAGAATCCATTCTTTAATCTTGAGATATAGATTATTTTATTGGAAATTTCGATATCCCGAATTTTCAATTGCGATAGTTCGCTCACGCGGAGCCCGTGGATGAAGCACATTAACAGCATGCATTTGTTTCTTTCACTGTTTTTTGTGCTAGCAACGGCAGAGATTAATCGTTCAACCTCATGCACGGTCAGGTATTTTCTTCTCTTCATTGTCATATTTCTTTTTTATTTTCACGTTTCCGTTTACAACCTTACTTTCTCAAACATATACCGCAGGCAAGGACATAACTGACATATGAAAATCCTCATCATCCATTTCACCAGGTTAAATTTTTATTGACGTCCAGACAGAACATTATGCGAAACACCGTTAAGAATATTTATCGATTCAACGGTATTATTAAGGTGTCGTTGTTCAAAACTTGGCGCGGCCAGGTTTAGAAATCGCATAATCCTGCCCTGGAAAGATTAAATCACAACCAGACAGACGGTGTGAAGTGCAATTTTTTTAAAATCGACACGAATGTGAAACGCAGGCACTCAGAATAAGCACCAATTAGATTTTTACGCCAAAGAGCAGAGTTTCTATAGAATTTAATTCTTTATTTACATCGCAAAATCGTCAATAAAAAGAATCTTCACCCAATGTTTAATGGCCAGTAAACACTTATGGGAAATGGCTTAAATTTTTCCAGGAATGTATAGGATTATTCTTTGAAGAAATAATACCATAGTGAAATCAATTATCTTCACCCTTTACAAAACAATGAGTTAAAGAATATATTTTACACATAATTTTAGTTTATAAAAAATATTTGCACACTTTCCTTTTTATTTCAGATCAGAGAAAATTCTTATTCCATCGGTTTATTCTCAAAATAGTAGCCCCGAAACAGATTTTCTGTAAAAGCTATCGATGTGAATTTGTCGACCCTCCCACCCGGGTGGAGTATAAAAGCGTTTGGCCCGAACGTAAGCCGCACCTAATGCAAATTGAGGTCCTTAACCCGCACATCCGTGTCTGGCCGGACCTCTCATCACACACCTTTTACTGTTTTATCAATCGAGCGTTAGCGGTGTGGATTTTATTGGTGAAAATCGGGAACAGTATGTCGATGTTCTTGAAGAGGATGAACTGAAAAAAAGATGCGTTTTCAAATCCAAATTTACTCATAAGCGTTGATCTTACGTGATAGATAGATTTGAGAGATAAGCTCGCATGTTCTGAAATCGACTGAACCTTATGCTCGGCCGCAAGGTACTTGATCATCGAGCATTCACTTTTCGTTAAGCGGGTACAGCGATTTTTCCCTGTTCGCGATTCGCGTCCACAGAAGATATCGTTCAGGTTGCGCTTGAACTCAAGCAACGCTTTTTTCTTCTCCACCAGATAGCTTTTTCCAGGCTTGAATGGTGTAAAGGCACCGGTTTTGTCACCCTGTAACCAGATGATTTTCACGAAAGTGCAAGCATCAAAAATACTCAGAAGCGATAACCACTCCCCCTGAATGTAAATATCGTTATCAACAATCAGTACCACAGAGTTCACATTCCCCCACAGTTTCGTGTGCAGCGCTTCATCACTTAACCGAACGTGAATAACATTCGTTTGTGGGTACAATTGTGCTATGCCAAAATACAACCAATAGTTATCGGTAAGAACAATAATCGGGTTCTGATAGCTGATGCCGCTTCCCACGGCGTTAATGCGCTTCTGGCTAATCATATACAATTCCCTCTTTGAGTAAACGCAGTACTCAACTGTAAAAACAGTTCCGAATCCGTCCTGACATCAAGCTTGCGCATAGCATTACATTTATGAGCGCTTATAGTTTTGATGCTTAATTGCTTCATCTGAGCGATTTGTTGCAGATCCATGCCGTGGAACAGATGCTTCAAAACATCAATTTCGCTACGGGTTAATCTGGCGGTGACGCACTGATGAGTCTCGTTGATCCGCGCCAGATCGCTGCAGATTTTCGGGCTCAGCACATGTTTTTTATCAAATGCCTGCCTGAAGAAATCCTCCGTATCGTTCAGGGACTCCGCGCGTGCGATCACGCTGATGTTGTAATGATTCAGGAGATTGCGCAGCACATTACTGTCATGGCAAGAGGTATAAACCACAATAGTCATGTCGGGAAACTGCGCATTCATTTGCAGCAGAGTATCTAGCCCTTTCTGCAGATCCTCCTCTGCGCTTTGCAAGTCGGTGACAAGAAGATCGACGGACTGATACATCAGCGCATCCTGCATTTTGCCGAGACTTAGCTCCTGAAAAACGATTTCATAATCATCATTAATGGATTTGATCAGCGTCGAGAGCCCAAAAAGCGTTAAGGGGTGGCTATCCATTAATGCCACGGTTTGAGGTGGGGTGCATGTCTGATTCATCAGGCTATTGCTCCTTGCAGGCCGGGGCTCCCGGCGCTTATCCATTACAAAAACAGTACGGTTAAAATTTACAGTCCCGCGGTCGGACCCACTTTCGCCATCCAGGTCCCCTGAGCAAAGAGTTCACTGTCATTGTGAAACCCCAGCTTCATCATGGCATTACGCTTGTGGGTACTGATGGTGCGAATATCGCGATGCAGCGTCTGCGCAACTCTGGAAACACTTTGCCCGGAAAATAAACAGGCGAGCACGTCCAGTTCTCTGGCGGTAAGCGCGGTATTTTTAGGGGTCGTTTTAGCGAGCAGTTGCTGCACCTTAGGGCTAAGCCATTGCCGGCTTCCCAATATGCCTTTGGTGATACATTGCGTTAGCGCCAGTGCAGGCTCGTGTTTTAACAGGATGCCGTGAGCTTTCGAGGACACCAGCAGCTCCAGCACACGGTAGTCACTGAAATCAGTACAAATCACAACCTTCATGGTGGGATAGGTTTCGCGCAAATGCGCCAACAGTCTCAGCCCATCGAGCATGAGTTCATTTTCGCCACAAATATCCATAATCAGTAATGCAGGCGGCGAACTGGCAACATGCGATGTAATGTCAGCGAGCGTTTGCACGACGTTTATCGCATCGCTTATCCCGCAGGACTCCATGAGGATCTGCTTTATACCCAGTGCAGTGACAGAACATGCATCCATGATCAATACCCCTTCCCCTTCAGAGCGTACCGGGAAGATGCGTGATGAGACACGGACTGCATTTAGGTTGTTGACATAGTTCATCTTACCTCCTTGTTTTCTCAGTAACGCTCCCTTACGGGAGCATTTTCTGGAACAGATGCCTTACGTTATGTATCGGTCTCCCCTTGCGACCCGCTTCCTCCCTCAATTACTGATATGTAAAGGTGACCTGCATTGTTCCTACGATTGTTCCCGGTGTTGCATTGCCCTGCGCGCTATAAACGCGCGCCAGCATGTCGAACGTTGTACCGCGGCTTGCGGAATCAACGTTCTTCTGCATTTGCGACGCATTTCCAAGCGTCGTGCCAGCCTCGTTCTGCACCTCAATTTGCACCTGCGTCGCCGTGCCGGTGTTCGCATACATGTTGCTTTCAACCTCATCTGGCGTGCCGTTGAGGGTCATAGTGGCAACCGATGTCGATGCAGGACATTGGCTCAGCACAATCGAAAAAGTTTTCCAGCCCGTCGACGAACCGGCCTCCGCCAGTGATGACGCCAGGATGTTCTGACCTAAATCCACATTCAACCCACCAGAAGGCAGATTGATGCTGCAAGGCGAGGCCTTAATGTTGCCCGTGATGTTAAGTTGCGTATCAGCACCTGCCGGGGATGAAAGCGCCACAGCAGCCAGCCACAACATCAAGGCCGGCATTTTGGCCTTGTTGCTCACTTTGAACGTTGCTTCCTTAACCATTTCTTTTCCCTTACCCGTTTCGTCGCGGAATTACTCTATTTCAGCGCGTATCGTTGCTGTCGCATTGAATTCACCCGTCTCAGGCGTATTACCCGTGGTGTTAACCGGGAATAAATTAATTGCCGAGGTACCAATCTGCGCGGCGTAGTCCATGGTGAGCGGCAGACGTCCACTTAATGGCGCAACGGTAGCGCCTGCGGTATCCTGAATTTTGACGCCGACGTCGCTATTGGTGGTCGACAGTACGGTTGGATCGTTGGCATCCGGAGTTCCCTGGAATGAGAGACTGACCTTCACACCCTCCGAAATATTGGTACAGGCAACGTTAAAATTGACGTTTTTAGGCGTGAAGTTTTTCGCCATTTCACCCTTCGTGGCGATATCGCCTGACATAATGTCGCCGAACGGCACGGTGATTACGCCGCCGCCATTGATCTCGCAAGATTGCGGCACAGTAACCGACCCGCTCATCCAGACGGTGGACACCGGCACGGAAGACTGTGTTGACGCATCAGAGGCAAGATACACATCAACAACTTTGGTCAGCGGGATCGTCTGGACCCCAACAAACGGACGTTTGAAGTACAAAGATATCGAACCACGAGACCCGGTAGCGTACGGATATCGGGCGCAGTTAACCGCAGTGTTCAGGTTACTGACGCTGGTGAAGGGGGTTGCCTTGTTCGCGCCGTATCCGCCGGCGATATACACCTCACTCGCCACCGCCAGGTACTCGCTAATGCTGTAGTAATTAAGGTTACCGTCGGTATAGGCAAGCCCGGTATCCGGCACTTTTGCCGTGACGTAGGCGCCGGTGTACGTACCCGTACATGTACAGGTCACGTTGTAGTTACCACTCAAGTTCCACTGATAGGCATTGTTGACAATTCTGCCGGTGGTGTTCTCCGTCGGATCCTGCAATAAATAATCCATTGGGAAGTTGTACGTCTTCGTGCCATCGGTAGGAGCACACTCACTTGCCTGCGCTCGGGCACTCAGCATTCCGCCAATCAGCGCCAGGCAAAGCAACGCCGCTTTGCCACCGAAGGAAAGGCGTGAAGTGATGTTGGCAAAAAACATATTCATGCGATCGATCATGTCCATATACCGCCTTAACGGCAGTCTCCATTAATAAGTTGAATACCCGATGTGGCCGATTGTTCAGGCAGGCGATAATTCACGAGGCAGCTCTGGGATGCTGAAGAACCCCACTTCACCCTCAGCGTTCCGCTGTCCGGCATGCCCGACAGATAAACCTGGCCGCCATCGCCGACAATGCTGCCGTTACTTCTCTTCTCGTCATCAAGGCCGGCCATCGCGCCGAATGGCACTGGCTCACCATTTGCACGACTGATCATCATCAGTACACGTCGACCGACGTTCGGATCAAAGTCGGCACGAACCACGGCGCCACGCGTTGGGATGACCGACGTACTGGTCAGGGTCATATCCACGTTGTCCGGTAAGGTTGCGGTATCAAGAGAGATCTGGTTACGGCGGTACGCAGTGGCATATGGCACCACGGCATAACCCCGCCAGTCGGTTTTTACCCCGGTATTACTGGAGATGCTGACATCGTCCGCGCCCGGCGCTTTAACCAGTACGACCGTTTCGCTCAACGGTTGCGAAAGGGTTACGCCATTTTCATGCACCACAACGCCACCCTGGAGGCCATAATCCATACGGCGCTGGCTACGGTCATAGCCATAACCGGCATTCACTTCCCCGTAAGTGCCTTTATAGTCTGCGCTGGCATAACCGTTCGCACCCTGGCCCTGGGTGGTATAGCCCTGGCTGATGTTGTAGTTAAGGTTGTTGTCACGTAACGCGGTGCCACTCAGCCCCACGTTATGCGAGGTGCTACCATTTTTGCTGCTATTGAGGTTATAGGTTGCATAACTCCCCGGCAGCCATTTGCTTAATGGCACGCTGATGTTCATCGCGACAATTTGATCGGTGTAGTAGGTCCGGTGACCGTAGCTGTCCATACCGTTACGGTTGTAGGTATAGTTAACCCCCCAGGAGATACCAGACCAGGTGTTGTTGTACCCGACACTCGCCGATTCACTCGAACGATCGTTGTTCCAGTACTCTTCTTTAACCAGGCTCAGGGAGAGCGCTCCCCCCTTCTGCCATAAGTTCTGGCTAAGCGTCAGCTCTGCGCGGCTCTTTTTATGATCGCTGTAATAGCTGTTGCCTTTGGCATAACTTTCCAGCGCTTCCTGCAGAGTATAAAAACCGGAAGTTGAATAACGGTAGCTGGCCAGACTGAAGTTGGTCCCTGTTTCAACGAAGCTCTTACCATAACGCAAACGCCAGGACTGGCCGTTTTCTTTCTGCGCATCTTCCTGCTTGGTCCACGCCTGGGTTACGTCTGCAGAGAGAGCACCAATGCGCCCGAGGTTTTGTCCGATCCCCACCGCCACGGACTGATATTTACTCGCCGCCTGCACCCCACCATAAACCGTCGCACCATGCGATAAGCCATAAATTGCGGTGCCCTGAGTAAACGGCGTCTTTTCAACATCATCGTTGTACGAGCGGTATTGACCGCTGGTAAAACTGTATTTGAGGTGCCCTTCACGCTGAAGGACCGGTACGGAAGCGAAAGGAACCACCAGCGTTCGCTCGGTGCCGTTCGCTTCTTTAATGGTTACGTTAAGGTCGCCACTGCCCGCCGTTGGGTAAAGGTCGGAAATGGCAAACGGCCCGGCCGGGACATAGCTTTGATAGATAACATAGCCGTTCTGGCGAATGGTAACCTGGGCGTTACTTTGCGCGATTCCCCTTACCACCGGCGAATAGCCTTTCATGCTGTCGGGCAGCATGTCGTCATCCGACGCCAGCTGAATACCACGGAACGGCACGGTATCAAAGACTTCTGTAGGCGAGTTGCTATCGCCCAGCGTCAGTTGGCTTCTCAGCGTCTGAATGTCACGCTGCAGATAGGTATTAATAGAGTCCCAGTTCTGATTACCCTTGCTGTCACGGTTCCATGTTGAATAGTTGCGCAGACGCCAGGCACCCAGGTTAGCCCCGGAACGCAGGTTCAGGTAATAGGTGTTGGAATTATTGCTGTCACTGTTGCGCGCGTCGGTGTTCGCACCACTGAAGCTATAGTTCAGTAACAGGGCAGGAATACCCGAATCCCACTTATCCGGAGAGACATAGCCGCGCGCCTGTGAATTCAGGGCTGCCTGTGGAATGCTGAGATCCAGCCTCTGCTGGTCAAAGCGGAAGTTAGCTGAGGACTGCGCAATCGCGCCGGTAAAATTGGCACATTCATCCGTGGCCTGAATCCCGGGATATATGCCAATTTTCACGCCCATATCGCGCAGCAATTCACCGCTCAGGCACGGCTGAAGGCTTTGCTTACCGGTAGCGTCAGTCGCCAGGGTGAATGTGACATCGCGGGTATCAACAGCCGAGCCATTAAGATAAATATCAACGCGATAGGTGCCAGGGGGCTGTAACTCACCGTCTTCAAAAATGGATAAATCAGCGTTACCCTGAATCGGATTATCGATTTCTAATAAGGCTGGGTTGAAATACTCCGCCGCATTGACCGCACCCATTCCGCCGATTAAAAGCCCAACCTGACATGCCACAAGCCGCGCAATACAGGACAGTCTAAAATTGGCCGGAGCAGGAATCTTCGTTATTTTGTTCATTTTCGTTGTTCCATGTATTAATGCAGCCTGGGGCGTGCATTCATCACTTCCTTATAGACGGACGTAACCGTACCCTGACAGCGAGGTCAGATATTGCTCGTCAACGCTTTGCTGGTACCGCCATAGTCATTAATAAACTGCCAGGTGAGTGCTCCTCCAGCGACATTGGCTGGCAACTCAAATGTGGCCTGCGATTGCGGCGCGACCATGTTGGCGCTCTTCACTGCCGCACCGTTGATTTTGACGTTGAAGAAGGTGATGTAATGCGCAGACGGATTGTTTACCTGAAGCTGGTTACCGGTGCGTTTCCAGGTGAGGGTGTTCGCCGCTTCTTCAAGCGTGCTTTTTACCCCGGCCGGACGAAAAATCAGTTTGATGCGCGTTTTCACCGCAATTTGCAGCGTGTTTTGTTGCTTCTGTGCAGAAGGTATAGATTTGATATTCAGCCAGAACAGTGACTCTTTGGTTTCTGGCAGAGAGCCACCCGCGCGAACCACCCGCAAAATGTTCTGCTGATTGCCGTCCAGGCGGAATAAAGGTGGAGTGACAATAAACGGCGCTTTACTTGCCTGTGCGCCCGCGCTGGCTTCCCCGCCGTCCACCCAGGACTGGATTAAGTAAGCGTTTTTGTCAGGATTACTGATATTGATGGCAGACTCTTTTTTAGCGCCGTCGTAGATCAGACGCGTTCCACCAACCACTACACCCGCCTGCACTACTGTGCTGAAGGTCATTAATACTACTGCCACCGCTGCTGCGCGCCATGTATTCATGGTGTTCCTACCTGTCTTAAACATTCAAAAAGACCAGAGGCATTCATTGCCCCTGATCTGATTTAGCTCTATCGAAATTACTGATAAACGACAGTGAACTGAGTTACACCGTTCGCATCACCCACGGTGACTGCATCAGTCAGAGAGATGTAGCGAGCGCTGAAGTCCAGGTTGTTAGGACCGGTGCTAACCAGAGGGTAAACAGAGGAGTCTTCGTACAGTGGAACCACTTTGTTCTGGCTGTCAGAGATCTGAATACCAACGCCAGTTGCAGTGCTGTCACCTTCGGTCAGTGCCAGAATGCTGTTATCACCAGAAACCTGGTTGCCATCGAAACGTACGGTAGCGCCAGTTACGGTGTCCGGGCAGTTAGTCAGTACCAGGGTGAATTTCTTAGCCGCAGCCAGAGAACCTGCTACCGGGAAAGCAGTACGAGCGATGTTGCCCAGGAACACATTCTGGTTCTGAGAAGCGGTATCGATAGTACAAGCAGCATCAGTGATGGTGCCGGTGAAGTTAACTGCGCCGTCAGCAGCGAAAGCAGAAGAAGCAACGGCTGAAGAAGCCACCAGAGCAATAGCAAGAAGAGTCTTTTTCACGAGAATTATCCTATAAACAATGAAAAACGATATACCTGTTTAAGCGGCTATCGAATTAGTTATGACAAAACCATCTGTCATTCCTTTATTTAGTTCATGAGTTTCCGCCTCAAGTAATAAATCGCTGTTCGGTTGTAGCCAAAAGCAAAACGATTCATTTTGAACTAAAGTGACTCCTTTGGTTTTTTATTCCAAATACCAATGATTAGTTAGCGCAATACTCCGCACCACCATGATTTAACAGGTTTTTATGGATATATTTTTTGCTCGATTGTAAAATCTGATTTGCACCGTGCTGGTGGTATAAGAAAAAACCGAGAGGGAAGGGGCGGGCTAAATATAGCGAAATCTCACATAACGCATTGAAAGATAAATATTAACGGCGATTTAGACTGCAATAATACATTGTGAGTTGACAGAAATTTACCAGTTCACTACAGTATGTTCCAATTTAGTTCAAAATGACTCCCTTGAAATAATTAATTACATCTCAATCACCAGACTTCTTTGAAGCGATTAGCGTTGCTTGCAGTATAGATAACCGTATTTTGTATATTACGATGACCTAAATAATCCTGAATTAAGCGAGTATCAATTCCTCTGTCAGCCAGCGCAAAACCACAACCGTGTCTTAACATATGGGGATGAGCGTTTATTGTCAGATTCGCCGCCTGACTATAATTTCTGATTAACCAGTAAATTCGTTGCCGGGATAACTTTGCCCCTCGGTTAGAAAGAAATAACCAGTCGGTATCCGCTCCGCGATATTGTTTTCTTTTATTCATCCAAAGCATTAATGATTTCCGTTCACGTCGGTAAAGCGGGTGAACGGTTGAAAAGCCATTTTTTAATCGATGGATATAGATATTATTACCTTCTATATCGATATCGGACAGGCGCCAACTACTGATTTCACTGACCCTACAGCCATGGATGAAGCACATCCAGATCAGGCAGTAGTCCCGCTCCGCATGCTTACCGCGCAGCGTGGCCTCAAGCAGTTTTTCAACTTCGAATGGCGTCAGATATTTGCGATTTTTCATAGTGCCCCTTTATGTTCATGGTGGTCCCAGATAAGCATTGATTTCGGTGGCACTCACCTAAAAAATGCCATTCTGATATTCAAATTTTTCTCTCCGGGAAAAGAGAGAGATTATTATGCTTTGTATAATAATAGCGCTAAGTTAACTCGACGAGTTTATAAAACCTCCTTAGGATAAGGCATAAATATAAAAATGCAGGCAATCCCAATATACGTCTTAAATGGCAATACAGCAAATAAAAGGGATTAAAAGAGGCTCTGAAAGGTCAAATCAGAAAGGGATATATGCTTATAGACAAAAAGTAACCGTGCGGCGGCTTTAAATATTGTACATATTTCGACCTGACGATGAATAACTCTCGTCAGTGTACAGATGGTTAAAGAAACGCCAAAAATGCATTATTTCTCGTTTATTTCGCCTCTTTTAAGGCTTCTGGAGGGATTTTATTGCGTTTACAACACAATTTTTATAAGGATTTTTCTGAGAATTGCTCCGCAACTTTCTTCAGGATAAGGGGATAAATTTTCACGAACGGTGACGAATGGCTGCGATAAGCACACTTTTTCGCCTGTGGTGAGGGGGAATTTTTTGCGGTGAGCTTAGGGTGGGGGCAAGATGGCAGAGATAAGGACAGGAACAACCTGAGGAATGGTCGGGAACAAAAAAAAACAGGACGTATGAGGTCCTGTTTGCGTTATGCAGAATGAAGCGACGGGATCAGGCAGAAAGCCCGCCGTCAAGAATGAGGGTTTGCCCGGTCATGTAGGTGCTCTCATCACTGACAAGCCATGCCGCTGCGGCGGCCACTTCGTCCACTCTCCCGAAGCGTTTCATCGGGATCGTTTTTCGTAGCTCTATGCGTTTTTCTTTCGGTATCTGGCTCATAATTTCAGTGTCAATGTAGCCCGGCAGCAGGCAATTGACGCGTACGCTAAATCGCCCTAGCTCGATCGATAATGTTCGCGCCAAACCGATCATCGCCGCTTTGCTTGCACCGTAGGCGCTTTGACCGCTGTTACCTTTTATGCCCGTCACCGATGACATCAACACCACCGAGCCTCCGCCCTGCATCATCATGGGTTCGAGCAGCAGATGGTTCCAGTAAAATAGGGCATTAAGGTTGGTGTCCATCACCTGACGCCAGTTTGCCGGACTTTGATGAATGTGAAGAGCATCCAGGGTAATACCGGCATTGTGTACGACACCTGAAGGTGCGCCATAGCGCGCCAGCAGATCAGCGGCCAATCGGCTCACCGCCTGCTCATCACTACCGTCGCATTGATAGCCTTCCACCGTACCGGGCAAGTTCTCACATGCGCGCTCCACGTCATGCGCCGCATGGCTATCCTTGCACCAGGTGAAGACCACGTTCCACTGTTTTGCCAGACGCAGTACCGTAGCACGTCCTATTCCACGGCTTCCGCCGGTGACTAAGATCCATTGATTACGCATAGCTTATTGACTTTTTTCGCTGAGATATTGACACAACTCACCCAGAGTCATGTTGACATTATTAATGAAGACATCGGCTTCAATCGCCACACCAAACTCTTTTTTCGCCAGTACCATCAGTTCTACGTAGTCCAGGCTATCGAGTTTAAGTTGATACAGCGGCATCTCAGGAGAGAGAGAGTCCATCTCCAGATCTTTTGCATCACACAGCATCTCGCAAACCTTGCTATAAACTTCATCATATTGCGCCATGTTTTATTCCTTTAATGTAGTCAGTTAATAATATTAATGGTCTGTCTTAATCGGCCAGCGGCCCGGTTTTTAGCGTTGCCGAGACAGAAATCAGCGGTTGATTGGCCCGCCATGCCTCAATGCCCGTCACCAAAACCAGTCCGGCCTCTTTTTCGCCCATAACCAGCGTTGGCAGGACGGAATAATGTAAAGGTTCACTTGCTGAATCTGGGTCCGCATCTTCCAGCAGCAGCGGAGAAAAACAGGTTTCGTGGTGGGTTTGAACCACCCGCGCAAGCCTGAAAACGTCGCATAAACTGGTCGCCTTATGCCCGGGTATAATACTTTGTACGGTTTCAAGCGTTTCCGGCGCGTTGACCAACTGGCGGAACAGCACCGCATCAAAAAAGCTCCACAACGGCGCATTCTGAGACTCTACCGTCTGGAATTGACGGTACAGCGTGGAGAGTGCCTCCCCTCGCACTGTGTTCGCCTGCGTGATCGGGCTTAGCGCCAGGGGTTTACTCTCACTGAGCTTGCTGCTCATACTCAGAGCCTGAGTTTGCGCGTGACGTAATTTGCCGGTGACCTGCTGCACCCCCTCAGACTGCGTCTCACTTAACGCAAGGTGATAAGGTTTTTCGCATGCCACGGGTTCGCGCAAACGACAACTGAAAAGCAGACCACCTGTCGACAATGTGTGCTTTTGCAGTGCCCGGCTGAGAGCTGATTTCACATCCAGCATCGCGCGCATGCCATGAACGCAAACGTCCTCCATGCCCAGATGCTTCGCCTCGACGGCATCAAAATGAATCGGATTGTAGTCTTTGGAAAATGCCGCCCAGCGTTCAGCATCGCGCAGCGTGTAGTGCAGAGACATTATTGCCCCCGTCCGATGACCAGTGCCGCATTTGCCCCGCCGAATCCGAAGCTCAGATTGAGCGTCAGCCTGAGCGCGGCAGGACGGTGGATATTGGGGACATAGTCCAAATCGCAGGCCGGGTCTGGCGCATCAAGATGGCAGGTGGCAGGCATGATCTGGTGCTGCAGAGCCTGCAGACAGACGATAGATTCAAAGCTGCCCGCTGCGGCAATCAGATGGCCGGTATAGGATTTGGTGCTTGAGCATGGCGTGGCGTAGGCCGCCTCTTCGCCCAGCGCAATTTTGATGGCCTCGGTTTCATTAAGATCGTTTAACGGAGTGGACGTACCGTGCGCATTGATGTAATCCAGATCGCTGGCCTTAATGCCTGCCTGGCTGAGCGCACGGCGGATGGTCTGCACCCGGGCAATTTTATCCTCGGCCGGCGCGGTGAAATCAAAGGCGTCAGAGTAATTCCCGTAGCCGAGAATTTCGCCAAGAATGGTTGCGCCACGCGCAATGGCTGACTCATACTCTTCCAGACATAACACCGCTGCCCCTTCACTGAGGACAAAGCCGTTACGGTGCTGGCTGAACGGACAGCAGGCACGGGTTAGCTCCTCTTGCTCGCTTGCCAGTGCGCCGAGAATATCAATATTCCACACCGCCGAATCAGAACGCAGAGACTCTCCCGCCCCCGCCAGCATCATGTTTGCGCGACCGTTACGGATCAGCTCAAACGCGTCACCAATGGCGATGGTTCCGGTTGCGCAGGCGGCGACTGGCGTATTTTGATACCCTCGCAGTCCCCAGAGAAGGCTGACGGCGGCGGTGGCGGCGTTGGGCATAGAGAAGAAACAGCCGAAAGGCGATCCCACACCCGTACGCATATAGTCTTCATAATGAAGCTGGGTTTCGTCCTGCCCCGCCCAGCCGGTGCCCATGACGACACCGCAATCACGTAGATCGTAATATTGCTCGGGCTTTTCGTCACCAAAGGCCATTTGCATCGCTTCGCGCGCAGAGGCCAACGTCAGGCGCGCGTAACGCGGCAGGCGACGACGGATCGCTGCCGGTACGCCCTTGAGCGATGGCTCCTCATCGATCAGCCCGTAAAAGCGAGATTTGATCCCTGCAGCCGATTTGTCGCAGTAGCGATATCCGGGTTGGTAGTTCATGATGGCCGTCCAGCTTTCAGCGGAATTCATCCCCAGCGGGGTGACCGCGCCATAGCCGGTGACCACCACCCGACGTGGCAAGTTCGTGGTCTTTAAAATGTCCGTTTGCATGATTTATCCTTGTTGATTCACTGTGTCGTTTTCCCCGCCCCCCAGCGCCAGCCAGAGTTTCATCGTGGAATACAGATAGTTGTATTGGGTTTTCACCAGCGTGTTTTCGCTGTCCAGCAATGTGTTTTGCGCATCGAGCAGCGTTTGGTAAACCACGGCTCCGTGGCGATACTGGCTTTCCACCAGCTTCAGTCGTTGCTGGCTTAGCGCCAGATCGTCCAGTTGACGCTGTTTTTCCTGCTGCCAGGTCAGGCGCTGTGACATGGCGTTGTCGATATCCTGCAGGGCGCTATAAGAAGCCTTCCTGAACTGGATCGCCGCGGTTTGGACATCCAGGCCGGACTTTTCGATGGTCAGACGCACCTTGTTCCACTGGATGAACGGCAGCTCCACCGCCGAACCCAGGGTTCTGACCGGATTACTGAACCACTGCTGAAACACTGACGCCCCCGCGTTTAGCGATGCATTGAGCGTCAGTGAGGGATAAAAGCTCAACCGCGCTACATCCGACCCGGCCAACGCCGCCCGAAGATTAAGTTCTGCCGATTGCACATCAGGCCTTTTGGCAATCACCTCCAGCGGCAGGCGCTGGGCCACCGGCACGCTTTGATGAATATCAAGCGCGTGTCGCTCAGCGGCGTACTGACCCGGCGGACGGCTGAGTAAAATCGCCAGCGCATTGCGGCTTTCGTCCCGCTGCTGATAGAGATCTCGCAGGCTCACTTCCCGGCTGAGTACGGTTTGCTGCGCTTGCAGGTAATCAAGCTGGCCGAGATCGCCTGCGCGCCAGCGTGAGGTCACCATCTCCAGCGTGTCTTCAGCGATGCGCAGACTGTGCTGCATATTTGCGATTTGCTGATTCAGGCTGGCAAGTTGCCAATACAGCTGCGACGTTGTGCCAATAAGCGTTAGCGCGGTCGCCCGCAAATCCTGTTCCGATACCTTTGCCAGCCAGTCGGACTGCTCACGCGTGCGCGCCAGTTTTCCCCACAGATCCAGCTCATACGCGGCCGTCAGGGCGGTGCTGTAATTCTCCGTTGGCGTGGTATTACGGCGTAAGTTCTGAGCGTTACTGGCACTGGCGTTGGCGCTGAAATCCGGCGTCAGGTTGAGATCTGATATGCCTGCTGTAAGCAGCGCCTGCTTGAGCTTTATGCCTGCCAGCGCCAAATCGTCATTACTTTGCAGGCTGGCCACGATAAGACCTGACAGTTGTGGATCGCCAAAGTTGTCCCACCAGTGCGGCGTAAATTTCGCCACACCTTCACCGGTATCCTGCACGCGCCAGGCGTCAGGGACTGAAAGCAGCGGCCGTTGATACTCGCTCTTGAGAGCCTGGCCGCAGCCGGTAAGCATTAGCGCCATCAGCGCCGTTGAAAGTAAATTGCGCTTATTCATTCTCGTGCCAGCGCCTCCGTCGGGTGCAAACGGGCAGCGTTGCGTGCCGGGAAAAAGCCAAATCCCAGCCCGATAAGTGCGGAGAATCCGCAGGCCAGAAGGATCGGCGGCCAGGTGAAAATCATGGTGAATTCCTGGGTAACCAGAGAGAAGATCAGCCCCGCCACGCCCGAGCCGACAATGCCGATCAGGCCGCCGAGGGTGCAAATCACCATCGCTTCGATCAGGAACTGGCGCATAATATCGACCGGGCGAGCCCCCACCGAGAGACGAATGCCAATTTCGTGTGTTCTTTCCGTGACGGAAACCAGCATGATGTTCATCACCCCGACGCCCCCCACCAGAAGAGAGATCCCGGCAATGGCGGTAATCAGCAGAGTCATCGACTCCGACGTTTTGCGGATCGTTTTCGTCAGCTGATCATTGGTCATGGTAAAGAAGTCACGCTTGCCGTGGGCGGAATCGAGCAGTTGTTCTACCTGTTGCTGAGCAACCTCAATGGGGTAACCGTCCACAATGCGCAGAGTTATTGACTGCAGGGGCGTATCACCTGACATACGTTCCAGCAGCGAGGTATAGGGGATCCATGCGGCGAGCTGTTCGCCGATATACTTCGGCCCTTTTTTATCCGCCACGCCAATGATCCGGAAGGGGACGCCGGACAACTGAATAATTTCGCCCAGCGGATCCTGCCCCTCGCCAAACAGCGTGCTGCTGATGTTTGGATCGATAATGACCACCGGCTCCCGATCGTCGAGATCGCGAGGCGTAAAACGGTTTCCGCCAACAAAATGCAGACCCTGGACGCGAAAGAAACCATTGCTGACGCCAGACAGAGAGACCAGAACCTGTTTTCCTCCGCGGATCGCTCTTACGGTTTTACTGACCACCGGAGAAAGGCTATCGATGTAAGGCTGCTTGCCGAGGAGTTCTACGTCGTCCAGAGTCAAAGAACGCTCAAAATCAGGACGCGGCTGATCCCAACCCAGGCCGGGCTGGATCTCGATGGTGCTGGTCCCCAGTTGGCTTATCTGGCTCAGAATGTTTTGTCGCGCCCCTTCCCCCACCGCCATAGACGAGACGACGGAAGAGATGCCGATAATAATGCCAAGCATTGAGAGGAACGCCCGAATACGGTGGCCCAGCAGAGAACGCCACGCCATGCGTACCGCCTCTTTAACGCTCTGCCAGAGCGGCGTACGCCCGGTGGTGGCAATAGTCGGTAACGCCTGGGATGTCACCTGCGGGATGGCCGGGTTGACGCGATCGGCGACAATCTGGCCATCATGGATTTCAACAATGCGCTGGCACTGCTCTGCGATACTCCGGTCGTGGGTGACAATGATAAGCGTGTGCCCGGCCTGATGCAGGCCATGCAAAACGGCCATCAGCTCCTTACCGCTGGTACTGTCAAGTGCACCGGTAGGCTCGTCCGCGAGAATAACCGGCGCACCGTTCATCAGGGCGCGAGCGATACTGACGCGCTGCTGCTGACCGCCGGAAAGCTGAGCAGGCCGGTAGTGCATACGGTTACCTAAACCTAAACGGTTTAGCAGATACTCTGCCCGCGAATGACGCTCGTTTGCCGGCATATCCGTATATAACGCCGGGATCGTGACGTTCTCAATGGCCGTCAGGTAGGGCATCAGGTGGTAGCGCTGAAAAATAAACCCAAGATACTGACTACGGAGCTGCGCCAGTTGTTCGCTACTGGCCACCTGAGTAGACACATCCATAATGCGCATTTCGCCTTCCGAGGGCTTATCAAGGCAGCCAAGGATATTCATCAGCGTCGATTTACCTGAACCCGATGCGCCGATAATGGCCACCATCTCTCCGGCATGCACGCGCAGGGAAATATCCTTTAGTACGGTGACTGCCGCATTACCCGAGCCAAAGTGGCGATAAATATGCGAAAGCTCGATAACAGGAGTATTAGCCATTTGCGATCCCTGATGAGTTTTGCATCACCACGCGTTCGCCTTCCTGAAGGCCATCAATGACCTGAATATATTGCCTGTCGTTGATCCCCACGCGGACCAGCCGTTGTTCCAGGGTCTCTCCCTTCATCACCTGAACATGGTAGCGATCGCCCCCCTGCGGCTGGCCGAGGGCCATGACCGGCAGACGTAACACATTTTTGGCCTGCTCGGTGACGATAAATACCTGTGCCGTCATTGAGGTGCGGAGCAGGTGCTCGGGATTGGGCACGGTGAACACGCCGTTGTAGTACACGGCGGAAGGTTGCTGAGATTGAGCACGCACGCTCTCATCCTGTAAGGCATCGTTGGGGGCATCCTGCAGCGCGCCCATCACGCTCTGGTAACGATGCTTAGGATCGGCAACGACATAGAACGACAGTGGCTGGCCCGGATGCACTTTAAGAATATCGGTTTCTGAAATACGGGTTTGCACGGTCATGGTGTCGACATTGGCCAGCACCAGAATAGTCGGCGCAGTTTGTGATGAGACCACGGTTTGTCCCTCTTTGGTGACAATCCCCAATACCTGGCCATCCACGGGCGCCAGAATACGTGTATAACCCAGGTTGGCTTTCGCGGTTTCCAGCGCCATCTGCGCTTGTACTATCTGCGCGTCGTTGACCTTTATCTGGGCCTTTTGGGTATCCACTTTGGCCTGCGCCTGCTCCAGGTTACTTTTTATGCCGGACCCGTCGCGATCCAGTTGCAGCTGGCGTTTAAGCTCAAGTTGGTACTGGGTTAAGGTGAACTGCGACGCCTGCTTCTGCGCCATCGCACTCTCCAGTTCGGCCTCAGATTTACGCAGTTCGCTCTGTTGCAGCGTGGGGTCAATTTCAGCCAGCAGTTGGCCTTTGCTTACCCGATCCCCAGCGCGGACATACAACTTTTTTAACTGACCGTTAACCTGCGCACCCACGTTTACCTGGGCTGACGGTTTAAGGATCCCGGTCGCCAGCACGGTTTTTTCAATATCACCGCGATCGATGACCTGCGTTATTACCGGCGCGGCGGTGCCAGACATCATGTGATGCACTCCCCACCCGCCAGCCATCAGCAGGAGGAGCACCAGCGCCAACAACGCCAGCAATGCCTTACGGTGACGGGTAGCCAGCACCGGGATCTTTTTTACTGTAAAGCTCACGCCAACTCTCCCTGAGTCTCACTGGCAACGGGCACGTGGTTCTGGAACACGGCGACTTGCCCCTCTTTCAGTTCGCAGACACGGTCAAATAAGGGCAGTGCCGTTTCACTATGGGTGACCGTAATAAGCGTTTTGCCATATTCACGGCAGTGGTCGATGAGGGTCTGCATCACCTGCAATGCGGTTTGTTCATCAAGGTTGGCTGTCGGCTCGTCAAGGACCATAACCGGACAGTCGCTGTACATTGCACGCGCCAGCATCAGCCGCTGACGCTGCCCAAGGGAGAGTGCAGGGTGGCTTTCACGGATCAACGCATTTTGTTTACCCGGCAGGCTATCGATCACCTCGGTAAGGTTCAGTCCGCGTAAGGATTTATCAATGCGCAACTGTTTGACGGCATCGTGGTGACGATCGAACAGCGTGATGTTTTGCAGAACGCTGGTATTAAACAGGATGTCTTCCTGGCTCTGCAGGAAAAAGAGTTTGTACGCCTGGCGCGAGTTCACCGGCTGTCCATCAGCAAGAATCTCGCCTGCCTGAGGGTCAATCAACCCGGCAATGGCTTTCAGGAGCGTACTTTTACCCGCGCCAGATTCACCAACAATAGCCAGGGTTTCACCGCAGAAGACCGTCAGGGAGAGATCCTTGAATACGGGTTTACCTGGCTCATAGGCAAACTGCACGCCACGGTAGCTAAGCTGCTGTTTAAAGTGTGCCGGAGGCGGTAATTCAGCACCGTCCTCGTCTTTTTTTACTGGCGGGAACAGGTCAGCGGCACGGGTATCAATGACATGCAGCTGGTTCTTCTGAAGAATCGAGAAGAAAATTTGCGTAATGTAGGCGGTAAAAATCTGACGCACGAAGCTGTAGGCGAAGAACTCACCTAACGTGATGCGGTTATCTTTCAGCAGCGGTAAAGCAAGAAACATGAAAAAGACCATTTCCAGGCTGCCGATTAGCTGATAGAGGCTGCTTTTCACCTGCTCGTATACTTTTTGTTTCTGTCTGAAGTCAAAAAGAGAGAGAGCATAACCGGCAAACGCCGTCTGACGCTGCCCCTTCAGGCCCGCTGATTTCAGCGTCGCAAAACCCTGAATAGATTCCAGCAGAAAGTCGCTCTGCTCGGCGCTTTTAACCTGAATTTGCTGTGTGTAATAACGATCGCGGAAGATGGCCCATACGCTTACCAGCCCCATTAACGTCACGCCTACTGCAGATATAGCAGCAAGTAGCGGGCTGATGTAGCACATCACCGCTAATGCAATGACGCCAACCACCCAGTCAATTCGCAGGCCGTTATCCAGCTCGATTTTTTGAGCGGCCGCCATCTGCCAGTTGGAGAACCGGCTGTAGATTTCACCCGGGCTGCGCTTTTCGAAGAAGGAGAGTGAATTGTTGAGCAGGCTGGCGAAGCCGCTTACGCTCTGCATCACCACAAATCGCTTAATAAAGCGCTCTGTTACACTACGCACAACAAAGGCCAACAGCGTCGACACGACAAAAGCCAGCAGGTAATAGAAGTAGGGGAACTCCTTTTCACCTCCGGAGGAGAATACGTTGTTGATAGCGGTGCTGACCATGACCGGCATGATAAACAGGGTCAACGAAACCAGGAATGCCAGCAGCATCAGTCGGTAAATACCCGGAATGGCGGCGGTCTGTTTTAGACTCATGCATTCCAGTGCGCGGAAGCGACGGGTGCGCTTATGTTGTTCCACCGTCGGCGTAGCCCCACCGCTCTCCTGGTCGAGTACCAGCGCATAGCCGCTGATTTCTGTTTTCAGTGCGGCAATAGGCAGCAGTTGCTCCCCAATGGCAGGGTTCATTACGCAGACATAGCTGCCCTGCCGATAGGCCAGCAGGACATAATGGCTTGCACCGTAGTGCAAAATAGCCGGTAGAGGGAGTTCGGCAAGCTCGTTAAGATCGAACGCCACCGGGTAGGCCGGAATGGCTAATTCAGCCAGGATGTCGCACATCGTTGAAAGCGCAGTGCCGTGGGATGACGCCGAGAAACGTTCGCGCAGCTCTTCCAGAGGTGCATTAATGCCCTGTGTTTCAGCCAGCATGGAAATACAGGCCAGCGCACATTCATTCGTTTCAGCCTGATAAACTATTTTAGGAATTACATTTTCCATAATTTATACCTCAAAACGCCCTGTTCTTTTCTGTCATTACGCTGGTTTTCTTTCTATGCATTTTTAATCATTTATAAAAAACAGCGAGTGTGAATGCCATAGCATCCAGTCAGTTGAGTGATCACGAATACTGTGTTCAATAATCCGCGGCATTTCAGCTTTCAGATTTTTTGCCGCAACAGGATCATGGATATAAATCTTTAATCCTTTATCAAAATAAAGATGATAAAAGACCACCTTCGCCGACATCATTCTGGCCAACCTGATAATCCCGCTGTGTAAACTGGCCGGGCGGTCAAACAAGCGACAATGTAATTTATCGGCCTGATCTTTACTGGCAAAATGGGTGAAGTCAGGGGTGATATCCGGGAACAAAATGATATTACGTTTGTTCTCCGCCGCCTCCATCACCGATGTCATTAAATTACCGGCAATATTTTTATTATCTTCATGAATCGAACAATAAGTCAGATCTACGCCACCCAACTGTCGCTCGGCTTCGGAATGTGCGTCAGCGCTGCGCGAGGTGATAACCGTAGCTTTTCCGGGATACGCGGCCGCGCCCACCATGGTGGTCAGAACATCCGAAACCATATGCAGTGGAGCCAGTATCACTGGCTGCCCTGCCCGCTGAAGCGGCTCAACCACGCTATTAAGCTGTGCCGAACAGTCTGCCAACTGGCGCAGCAGGCGCCGATTCTGTCCGTAAGTCACCGCCTGAATCAGCAACTGCCGTCTCTGAGTCAGCCAGACATAATTAAATCGTTTTTTATCATTAAGCAGGCATTGACGGTTAGACTCTGCAACCGCTGCTCGCAATTTCACATCGCGTGGTGTCAGTTTCAACAAACGCCTGATATGAGCAAACGCAAACACGATACGATAGTGCAAGCGCCGGAATAATAAGCAATGCGCCCTGTAGCCAATGAGCTGAAGTTTATACGCCAACCATTGACACCTGGCAGTGAAATTCCGCCAAAACAGCGCGCACCACAGGGCATAAAATTTCATATTTACTCCGGTGCTTTACCTGTTTTCAAAATAGACAGCAATTTTTCAGAAAATGACGGGAAATCACGATCCTGAATAGCAACCCATTTTTTAGCAACAATAAAGGTCGGGGTGGCATTGATATCATAATACTGAGTAACACGCGTCATATAATCCAGAAGCTCTTTTACTTGTGCAGACTGGCTAACTTTGCGGTATTCAGCGACATCAATTTTATTCTCTTCCAGCCATGCATCGCGTTTAGCCGGGTCACCTAAATCAATGTGATTCTTCATCACCGCATCATAAGCGCTCTGGCGATGCGCTTCTTCAATGCCCATGACCTGAAGGGTTGCGAAGACGGGAGCATAGCGTGCCAGGCCACCCTGATTATCCAGGCTAAAATGCAGGCGAACGAGCTTTTTGCCCGCTGGCATACTTTTTTCCAGCGCTTCTACATTTGCTTCGTTAACGGCACAATAATGGCAACCATACGAGAAAATCTCAATAATGTCTTGTCCATCCGCTATTGGGCTTTTACTCAATTTATCAGCCGAGATCGACGTTAACACCTGCTGCCCATCCTCGCTGGTCTGATTTAAAACGAAAGTATGGAACCAGGCGGTGGTAATCACTGCTGAAATAACCGCGACAAAAACGGTATAAGCCAGCACGTAGAGGATTCTTTTTTTCATGTGAGGTGTATAATCCTGAAGATGATAATACGAAGACTGCTTTCAAGAATACTTATTAGAGGGGCGTTGTATCAGGAATACAACGCCCATAAGAATAACGGGTTAAGAACCTTACTCTTATTTAATGAAGAACTAAGATTTCTTAGCCTACGTTACCGCAGTTGATGATTGCTGCAGCAGTGAAGGTTTTAGTCACAACGCCATTTTTGTCAGTACAGGTTTTCACTGCGTTACAAACAGTAGCGTCGCCAACCAGATTCAGTTCGAAGCTGTTAACACAAGTAGTAGTACCACCAACAACTGCGCTTGCTTCAGACATATTGATCTTTTTCATCTGTGATTTCCTTATTTAATTATTAAGAGTATGTAGTTTGAGCTAATATTTTCTGGCATATAAAAAATTATATGCCATGCAGAAATGACATATATCGTTATCATTTCCTCTCCGTATAACGACAATGCTGAACATAATGTTTCAGTACGTCATTACCGGATAGGGCGCATAGTAGTAGTGTTTTTTTGAATAGGCAATATGCTGAAACTGCTGTTATCTGGCAAAACTGCCAGCATTACCGCCATTTACACCAGATAATTCTTACATTAAATACACTCCATCTCCGACAATAAAAAATATCCCCTACCCTATTAAAGATCTCCCCCATCATTCGCACAGGATATTTCTTAGGAAAAGCCAGGTCATCAGGATCGTAAAGCTGAAATTTTTTTTAAATTTTTTCTGTGCCCGGCACCAGGGGTAAGAATCTTACGGATTTCACGCAACGTCATGCGCTTTGAGAGAGAAAAGGGATACGTTAAGAAGGTTGGCGCGTGAAAGGTATCAGAAGCTCGCTCTGGCCCGGCAAAGCAAACCACCGTCCTGGGGTTCTGTGTAGAACCAGAGAAATGAAAAAAAGGCCATGCTATGAAATAGCATGGCCTTGAATAGTGGCGGAACGGACGGGACTCGAACCCGCGACCCCCTGCGTGACAGGCAGGTATTCTAACCGACTGAACTACCGCTCCACTGTTCCCGTTTGGGGAACGAGGCGAATATTACGGTTTGCCTCCGAACTCGTCAACGCTTTTTCTTAGCTTTTGAATCGTTTGCTGCAAAAATCGCCCAAACGATGATTTTGCACGCATCCTGAGGCGATTTAAGCTCGCCAGAGGCAGCTTCCGCCCTTCTTCTGCACTAAATCCAGACGGGATTCATGATCAAGGCGCTCAGCATCGCTGGCTAAAATAACCCGCAAGCGGTTAGCCTGGCGGATAACCCGCTGAATACCCGCTTCACCCTGCTGTTGCTGAGATTCGTTATCCGTACTGAATTTCATTGATGTCTGGCCGCCGGTCATCGTCAGGAAGACGTCTGCCAGAATCTGGGCATCGAGCAATGCGCCGTGCAGCGTTCGCTTGGTGTTATCTATTTCATAGCGCGAGCAGAGGGCATCAAGGCTATTACGCTTGCCAGGAAACATTTTCCTTGCCAGCGCCAGGCTATCGGTCACTTTGCAGAAGGTGTTCGTTTTCGGAATATCACGATGGAGTTTACTGAACTCATAGTCCATAAAGCCGATATCGAACGATGCGTTATGGATGACCAGTTCTGCGCCTTTAATGTATTCCAGGAACGCGTCCGCCACGTCTGCAAAGGTAGGCTTATCCAGCAAGAACTCATCGGCGATACCGTGAACGCCGAAAGCTTCAGGATCCACCAGACGATCGGGTTTGAGGTAGACGTGAAAGTTATTCCCCGTAAGGCGACGGTTCACGACTTCTACGGCACCAATCTCAATGATCTTGTGCCCTTCGTAGTGCGCGCCTATCTGATTCATACCCGTGGTTTCGGTATCGAGGACAATCTGGCGAGTAATTGCAGTGCTCATAGCGGTCATTTATGTCAGACTTATCGTTTAACTGAACGTTTCAAATACAGGAAGTCTACCAGAGATGCGTAAACAGGTAGAAATTTTCACCGATGGATCTTGCCTTGGCAACCCGGGTCCCGGCGGTTATGGTGCCATTATGCGCTATCGTGAGCACGAAAAAATATTTAGCGAAGGTTATTTTCTGACCACCAACAACCGTATGGAGTTGATGGCCGCGATTGTGGCACTGGAAGCGTTAAAAGAGCACTGCAACGTAGTGCTAAGTACCGACAGCCAGTATGTGCGCCAGGGCATTACGCAGTGGATACATAACTGGAAAAAGCGCGGCTGGAAAACGGCTGAGAAGAAGCCAGTCAAAAATGTCGATCTGTGGAAACGTCTTGATGCGGCGCTGGGCCAGCACCAAATCAAATGGGAGTGGGTGAAAGGCCACGCCGGTCACCCGGAGAACGAACGTTGCGACGAGCTGGCCCGCGCGGCGGCCTCAAATCCCGGGCATGAGGACGTTGGCTACCAGCCAGAATCCTGATTAGGGTTTTCGGTACTGACGCGTTGCGCCTACCGTCTGGCGGATCTGGGCTTTGGATTTACTCTGCTTCATCGGGTTTAGCGTAAGGGGAATGGTCCGCTTACGCGCTACGATGAACTGCATGCATCCTAAAGCAGGTAAATGAGTACTTAACACTACGCCACCTTTTCTTGCCCAGGGGAGCACGTGAAACCCGCCGTAGCTGAGCACTTCGAAGTTCAGCAATGAAAGCCAGTCGAGCTGACGCGTCATGGTGAACATGCGGCTATTATAGGGTGGCGTGCGGCGTAACACGGGCACCAGCTTGCGTACCCCCATCAGGCTAAGGGGATTAAACCCGCTGATCATCAGCCAGCCGTCATCGATCAGCACGCGATCGGCCTCGCGTAGCAGGCGGTGAGGATCGCTGCACCAGGGCAACATATGAGCGAGCACACACGCGTCAACCGATTTTTCGGCAAACGGAAGATGCAATGGGTCCGCTTTCACATGAACGGGCGCCCCGCCGAGGGAAACGTTGACCTGATGCGAGATAGCGCAGCTTTCGGTGTTGATTTCCGCGCTGAGATTGCCAATCTTAAGCAGGTGAAACCCGTACATTTTCGCGAGCCAGGGCTTCAACTGTTGCTCTAGCGCTTCACGATAGTATTCACCCCAGGGCAATTCCGCCCAACGTTCCGGTGCTGAGACAATCTGAGGTATCCTTGCCGGTTTCATCAACACTTCCGCCACGCAGTAAGAGGTAATGTATGAATCTTATCAGTATTCCTGCTTTTCAGGACAATTACATCTGGGTTTTAGTTGACGACGATCGTCGGTGCATTATTGTCGATCCCGGTGAATCTACGCCGATCCTGCAGGCTATTCAGCAAAATGGCTGGCAGCCGGAAGCCATTCTCCTCACCCATCATCATAACGATCACGTCGGCGGCGTTACTGAGCTGCGTGCTCAATTTCCACACCTTGTGGTTTACGGACCGGCAGAGACACAAAATAAAGGAACAACATGCCTGGTCGAAGACGGCGAAAACCTCCTCATTCTGAGGACGGCGTTTTCCGTTTTTGCCACGCCGGGTCACACTTCCGGACATCTTTGTTACTACAGCAAACCTTATCTTTTTTGCGGCGATACGCTATTTTCCGGAGGCTGCGGAAGATTATTTGAAGGCACGCCCGCTCAAATGTATCAATCTTTACAAAAGATTAATGCGCTGCCAGACGATACTCTCATATGTTGCGCACATGAGTATACATTAGGAAATATGACGTTTTCTATGAGCCTCTTGCCCAGGGATCCTGCGATTCAAGATTATTACCAGAAAGTTAAGGAGTTACGTGCAAAAAACCAAAAAACGCTCCCTGTATTGCTTGAAAATGAGCGCAAAAATAATGTTTTTTTAAGAATTGATGATATTGATTTAATTGAAAAAATTAACCAAGAAACAAATTTGCAACAACCTGAGGAGCGATTTGCATGGTTAAGGTCAAAGAAAGATAACTTCAGATAATTGCAGGTTGCCTTTTCAAAATTTCGCCGTTATCATCGCTCGTCTTTTAAGCAACTATTGACACACACATGAAGGCAAAAGCGATATTACTCGCCTCTGTCCTGCTTGTAGGTTGCCAGTCGCAAAACGGCAGCAATGTACAGCAGCATGCACAGAGCCTTTCTGCAGCTGGTCAAGGGGAAGCAGGGAAGTTTACAAGTTCAGCGCGCTGGATGGACGATGGGACATCATTCGCGCAAGAGCAGAATTTGTGGGCCTCTATTAGCGACGAGCTGAAGATGGGAATTCCGGAAAACAACCGGATTCGCGATCAGAAACAGAAGTATTTGAGAAATAAGAGCTATCTCCACGATGTAACGTTACGGGCAGAGCCGTATATGTACTGGATAGCCGGGCAAGTTAAGAAACGTAACATGCCTATGGAGCTGGTACTCCTACCCATAGTGGAGAGCGCTTTTGACCCACATGCAACGTCTGGTGCCAATGCCGCAGGTATTTGGCAAATCATTCCGAGCACAGGGCGCAATTATGGTTTGAAACAGACCCGCAGCTACGATGCGCGTCGCGATGTTGTCGCTTCTACGACAGCCGCTCTCGACATGATGCAACGTCTGAATAAGATGTTTGACGGTGACTGGTTGTTAACGGTCGCTGCGTATAACAGCGGTGAAGGTCGTGTAATGAAGGCAATGAAAGCAAACAGGGCGCATGGTAAATCCACCGATTTCTGGTCGCTTTCACTGCCGCAGGAAACGAAGATTTACGTACCGAAAATGCTGGCCTTGAGCGATATTCTCAAGAACAGTAAGCGTTACGGTGTACAACTGCCAACACCAGATGAAAGTCGTGCACTGGCGCGTGTTCGCCTCAGCAGTCCGGTTGATATTCAACAGGTTGCTGATATGACGGGTATGTCGGTGAGTAAATTAAAAACCTTTAATGCCGGTGTTAAAGGCTCAACGCTGGGGGTTAGCGGCCCACAGTACGTCATGATCCCGCAGAAACATGCCGATCGGTTACGTGAGTCTTTAGCTTCTGGTGAGATTGCTGCAGTTCAGTCCACGCTGATTGCAGATGCCTCACCGGTAAGTAGCCGCATCTATAAGGTTCGTTCAGGCGATACGCTTTCTGGCATTGCATCGCGTCTTGGCGTGACGGCAAAAGATCTGCAGCAGTGGAACAACCTGCGCAGCTCAGGCCTCAAAGTGGGTCAGACACTGACGATAGGTGCGGGTAGTAGCGCACAGCGTCTCGCCAACAACAGCGATAGCATTACCTATCGCGTGCGTAAGGGTGATTCGCTGTCCAGTATCGCAAGGCGACACGGCGTAAACATCAAGGATGTGATGCGCTGGAACGATGGTACTGACAATCTGCAGCCTGGCGACCAACTGACGTTGTTTGTAAAAAACAACGCCACGCCAGACTCCTGATAGCATGACCTGATACAAAAAAGGCACCGTTTCCTCCGGTGCCTTTTTTATTTAGCCTGCTTTCTGTGCTTCTGCCATGATGGTATCACTGGTAAATGACCCCTCTTCCAGTAGCTCAAAATAGGCTTTGATTTCCGCTGAGGCACTCTCCTGATACAACCGTATCGCCTGGCTCAAGGCGTCTGGCGTACGCATACGCGCAATCCATGACGTGAACTCCAGCGGCAGACGATCGGTTATCAATGAGCGGGTGATCAATCCTGCTTCAGTAATGAGCGATAACCATTCACCACTGGAATAGTTTTGTACATGCGAGGAATCACGCAGCGCTTCTACCGTTTGCAGCCAGATATTACGTACAGGATGCCCGGGGGACATCACGTCCATGATGATGAAAATCCCTCCCGGCTGGAGCACGCGTTTGACTTCCCGCAAGGCCTGACCGACATCATGCCAGTGATGCGCAGAATAGCGGCTAATGACCACCTCAAAAGAGGCATTGTCAAATGGTAAAGATTCGGCATAGCCCTGACGCGTGGCAACGTTTTTAAGCCCCTTCGCTTTTGCTGCCTCTGCGACCACCTCCAGCATTTGACTGCACAAATCATATGCTGTGACCTGAGCAACTTGCTGCGCGGCCGTAAAGCTTGCATGCCCTGCTCCACAGCCCAAATCCAGCACGTGCGCCTGGGAGAATGCTGACAGACGTTCACCGAGACGCACCAGATCGCGTCCTGACGCGTGCACGGCACTGCTCAAATAAGCGCTTGCCTGAGAGCCAAACTGTTTTTCTACGTTGTCATGATGGGAGTGTGTTGTTGTCATCCTGCTGTCCTTTTATGGGATAGAATATAAAGGGCAGCTCCCGTACAGACCTGCCCCGCGGCAGACCTGACTCACCATTACTTATCAGGTTTGCCGGGACTGAATTCAACGAGTAGAGGGTTGTGATCGGAGGCACGAGTGACCAGAACGGAGGCACCATGCACACTCAATCCGCGATAGAAGACAAAATCGAGAGGACGGCCAAACGCTTTTTTACGCTGGTCATCGTTAAAACGGACTTCACGCAGCGACATTTCGCGCGCAAAGCGATACAGCGCATTCATGCGCGGACGACTCCAGGCATTGAAATCCCCGGCCATAATGATTGGGCCGCTGTGATGGGCAATCTGGTCGCCAATAGGAAGTAACTGCTTACTGTATACATCTACTCCAAGGCTAAAGTTTACCGCATGGATATTCACCACCATCAGCATTCTGCTGTCCGGCAGAGGATAAACGGTCACCAGCGCCGACTTTGCCAGTCGCAGGATAGGCTCTCGTTCACGCAACGGACAACAATAGACTGGATGAGCGGCAGAAAGTGTCATCACGCCGGAGGGATGCTGGGGTAAGACGAACGCCGGAACCTGATCGGCAGCAAGATAGTTAGTGGTCGCAAACCTGACCAGCTCAGGTGTGGTTTGCGCCTCCTGGAGCAGGACCAGATGCGCATCCTTACCAAAATTTTTGAGCACGGATAACCATTCCGCACGCTGTTGCTTAAAGATATTCCAGACCAGTACCCGGATTTTATCATCGCTGCTTAAAGGAGTACCGGCGGGTAATGCCTGGTTGATGCTCGCAAAAGAGCCCGGAGGTAAAATCCTCTCCGCTGGCATTCCGGCAACATAGCGCATGGCATAGGTATTTTTTCGCACTTTTGGAAACGACCTCTGTAACTTAGACCAGCCCGGAAAACGGACGGTTCTAATGTTATAGGGATTTTAGGTCACACTTTCAACGCTATTTCTTTGAAACCGCTTTCCAGATTTGTAAGCAACCGCTTACTTCTGTCATGTACCGTCGTATTAATGACGGCGGCATTGCCCGGATTAAGATGACATCAAGCATGCGCCAGTGGTTAAATAACAAAAATGGACAAAATTAAAATTGAATTTTGCAGGTGATGCAACAATGAAAGCAACCTCGGAAGAGCTAACCACTTTTGTCGCCGTCGTTGAAAGTGGCAGTTTTAGCCGTGCGGCGGAACAGCTGGGACAGGCAAACTCAGCCATCAGCCGCTCGGTGAAAAAGTTAGAGATGAAGCTTGGCGTGAGTCTGCTAAACCGAACGACGCGGCAGCTTAGCCTGACAGAAGAAGGTGAACGCTATTTCCGTCGCGTGCAGTCTGTGCTGCAGGAGATGGCCGCCGCGGAGACCGAGATTATTGAATCCCGCAGTACGCCGCGCGGGCTGCTGCGTATCGATGCGGCAACACCGGTGGTGCTGCATTTTCTGGTGCCGCTGATAAAGCCTTTCCGTGAACGTTATCCGGAGATAACGCTCTCATTGGTTTCCTCCGAAACCTTTATCAACCTTATCGAAAGGAAAGTCGATGTCGCGATCCGGGCCGGAACCCTAACGGACTCGAGCCTGCGTGCTCGCCCCCTGTTTGCAAGCTACCGTAAAATTATCGCATCACCGCAGTATATTGCGGAGCATGGAACACCAGATACCGTAGAAGCGTTGAAGCAGCACCTGTGTCTGGGTTTTACGGAACCCGTGTCGCTGAATACCTGGCCTGTCGCCTGTCATGACGGCCAGCTTCATGAAGTGATTTGTGGAATATCGTCCAACAGCGGGGAGACGTTAAAGCAGCTGTGTCTTGAAGGGAACGGAATCGCCTGTTTGTCCGATTATATGATTGATAAAGAAATTGCGCGTGGTGAGCTTGTGGAGGTGATGGCGGATAAACGTCTGCCAGTAGAGATGCCTTTCAGCGCCGTTTATTACAGTGACAGGGCGGTAAGTACGCGCATTCGCGCCTTTATCGATTTTCTGAGCGAGCACCCTCACACAATTCCCGCAGGCGCTGTGTGAGGATATAGGGTACAGCAGACAGAAAAGATTAATCCCACTCAGGCGCTAAGCCTTCCGGGCTGACCAGACGGTCATTGCAATCCAGTGCGGCTATCGTCTTTTTATCTTCTTCATCGAGCTGGAGATTCTGTGCTAACAGGTTGCTGGCCAGATTTTCGCGCCGGGTTGAGGAAGGAATAACGGCATAGCCTTCTCCCATCGCCCATGCCAGGATCACCTGCGCCGCCGTGGCATTATGCTTCTCAGCAATTCGTATAATGGCCTTATCTTTTAATGCTTTTCCATAAGCCAGCGTCATGTATGAGGTGATGTGGATACCCTGTTGTTTGGCCCACTTAACCACTTTACGGTTTTGCAGATAGGGAGACAGCTCAATCTGATTGGTTGCAATATTTCCGGCCCCCAGTGCTGCAATAGCTCTTTCCATCAACGGGATAGTGAAGTTTGATATCCCAATCTTACGCGTTAATCCCTGCGCTTTCGCGTCCAGCAGCGCCTGCATGAACTCGTCAACTGAAACGGTATCGTTTGGTGACGGCCAGTGGATCAGAGTGAGATCCACGTAATCAGTACGCAGTTTTTTCAGGCTCTCTTTCAACGCGGGAATCAGCTTATCTTTGCTGAGGTTCTCAATCCAGATTTTGGTAGTAATGAAAAGCTCGTCGCGTGCCACACCGCTTTCTTCAATAGCCTGACCTACAGCGGCTTCATTTTCATAAATCTGCGCCGTATCAACCGCACGATAGCCAAGTTCAAGCGCAGTTTTTACCGACTCGATAACAACGTCGTCTTTCAGGCGGAAAGTGCCCAGACCAAATGCAGGGATAGCCATGTCATTCCTCTTTACTTGTTATGTTCGTAAGTTGAAGAGGATTATCGCGAGTGAGGTTATATAGAAAAAGAGCGAAAAATTCAGAGGATTTTTGCTGATTTAGCAACAATAAAGCGCTAGATAAAAAAAAAACCCTGAGCGTGAGCTCAGGGCTTCTAATAAGTGGCGGAACGGACGGGACTCGAACCCGCGACCCCCTGCGTGACAGGCAGGTATTCTAACCGACTGAACTACCGCTCCACCGAAGACTTCTGTAACCACCGGATTATGCACCGGCTTACCACTTAATTTGATGCCTGGCAGTTCCCTACTCTCACATGGGGAGACCCCACACTACCATCGGCGCTACGGCGTTTCACTTCTGAGTTCGGCATGGGGTCAGGTGGGACCACCGCGCTACAGCCGCCAGGCAAATTCTTTATCTGTATCAGGCTGAAAATCTCTCTCTCCGCCAAAACAGCTTCGGCGTTGTAAGGTTAAGCCTCACGGTTCATTAGTATCGGTTAGCTCAACGTATCGCTACGCTTACACACCCGACCTATCAACGTCGTCGTCTTCAACGTTCCTTCAGGACTCTCAGAGAGTCAGGGAGAACTCATCTCGGGGCAAGTTTCGTGCTTAGATGCTTTCAGCACTTATCTTTTCCGCATTTAGCTACCGGGCAGTGCCATTGGCATGACAACCCGAACACCAGTGATGCGTCCACTCCGGTCCTCTCGTACTAGGAGCAGCCCCCCTCAATTCTCCAGCGCCCACGGCAGATAGGGACCGAACTGTCTCACGACGTTCTAAACCCAGCTCGCGTACCACTTTAAACGGCGAACAGCCGTACCCTTGGGACCTACTTCAGCCCCAGGATGTGATGAGCCGACATCGAGGTGCCAAACACCGCCGTCGATATGAACTCTTGGGCGGTATCAGCCTGTTATCCCCGGAGTACCTTTTATCCGTTGAGCGATGGCCCTTCCATTCAGAACCACCGGATCACTATGACCTGCTTTCGCACCTGCTCGCGCCGTCACGCTCGCAGTCAAGCCAGCTTATGCCATTGCACTAACCTCCTGATGTCCGACCAGGATTAGCTGACCTTCGTGCTCCTCCGTTACTCTTTGGGAGGAGACCGCCCCAGTCAAACTACCCACCAGACACTGTCCGCAACCCGGATTACGGGTCTACGTTAGAACACCAGCCATTAAAGGGTGGTATTTCAAGGATGGCTCCACGCAGACTGGCGTCCACGCTTCAAAGCCTCCCACCTATCCTGCACATCAAGGACCAGTGTTCAGTGTCAAGCTATAGTAAAGGTTCACGGGGTCTTTCCGTCTTGCCGCGGGTACACTGCATCTTCACAGCGAGTTCAATTTCACTGAGTCTCGGGTGGAGACAGCCTGGCCATCATTACGCCATTCGTGCAGGTCGGAACTTACCCGACAAGGAATTTCGCTACCTTAGGACCGTTATAGTTACGGCCGCCGTTTACCGGGGCTTCGATCAGGAGCTTCGCCTTACAGCTAACCCCATCAATTAACCTTCCGGCACCGGGCAGGCGTCACACCGTATACGTCCACTTTCGTGTTTGCACAGTGCTGTGTTTTTAATAAACAGTTGCAGCCAGCTGGTATCTTCGACTGGCTTCAGCTCCGTGAGCAAGTCACTTCACCTACGCGCCAGCGTGCCTTCTCCCGAAGTTACGGCACCATTTTGCCTAGTTCCTTCACCCGAGTTCTCTCAAGCGCCTTGGTATTCTCTACCTGACCACCTGTGTCGGTTTGGGGTACGATTTCGTGTTACCTGATGCTTAGAGGCTTTTCCTGGAAGCAGGGCATTTGTTACTTCAGCACCGTAGTGCCTCGTCATCACACCTCAGCGTTAATAAGGTACCGGATTTACCTGGAACCTCCGCCTGCATGCTTAAACCGGGACAACCGTCGCCCGGCTAACATAGCCTTCTCCGTCCCCCCTTCGCAGTAACACCAAGTACAGGAATATTAACCTGTTTCCCATCGACTACGCCTTTCGGCCTCGCCTTAGGGGTCGACTCACCCTGCCCCGATTAACGTTGGACAGGAACCCTTGGTCTTCCGGCGAGCGGGCTTTTCACCCGCTTTATCGTTACTTATGTCAGCATTCGCACTTCTGATACCTCCAGCACCCCTCACAGGCCACCTTCAACGGCTTACAGAACGCTCCCCTACCCAACAACGCATACGCGTCGCTGCCGCAGCTTCGGTGCATGGTTTAGCCCCGTTACATCTTCCGCGCAGGCCGACTCGACCAGTGAGCTATTACGCTTTCTTTAAATGATGGCTGCTTCTAAGCCAACATCCTGGCTGTCTGGGCCTTCCCACATCGTTTCCCACTTAACCATGACTTTGGGACCTTAGCTGGCGGTCTGGGTTGTTTCCCTCTTCACGACGGACGTTAGCACCCGCCGTGTGTCTCCCGTGATAACATTCTTCGGTATTCGTAGTTTGCATCGGGTTGGTAAGCCGGGATGGCCCCCTAGCCGAAACAGTGCTCTACCCCCGAAGATGAGTTCACGAGGCGCTACCTAAATAGCTTTCGGGGAGAACCAGCTATCTCCCGGTTTGATTGGCCTTTCACCCCCAGCCACAGGTCATCCGCTAATTTTTCAACATTAGTCGGTTCGGTCCTCCAGTTAGTGTTACCCAACCTTCAACCTGCCCATGGCTAGATCACCGGGTTTCGGGTCTATACCCTGCAACTTAACGCCCGGTTAAGACTCGGTTTCCCTTCGGCTCCCCTATACGGTTAACCTTGCTACAGAATATAAGTCGCTGACCCATTATACAAAAGGTACGCAGTCACCCCATAAAGAGGCTCCCACTGCTTGTACGTACACGGTTTCAGGTTCTTTTTCACTCCCCTCGCCGGGGTTCTTTTCGCCTTTCCCTCACGGTACTGGTTCACTATCGGTCAGTCAGGAGTATTTAGCCTTGGAGGATGGTCCCCCCATATTCAGACAGGATACCACGTGTCCCGCCCTACTCTTCGAGTTCACAGCAAGTGTGCTTTCGTGTACGGGAGTATCACCCTGTACCCTGCGACTTTCCAGACGCTTCCACTAACACACAAGCTGATTCAGACTCCGGGCTGCTCCCCGTTCGCTCGCCGCTACTGGGGGAATCTCGGTTGATTTCTTTTCCTCGGGGTACTTAGATGTTTCAGTTCCCCCGGTTCGCTTCATTACGCTATGTATTCACATAATGATAGTGTGACGAATCACACTGGGTTTCCCCATTCGGACATCGCCGGGTCAAAGGTTCATATCACCTCGCCGGCGCTTATCGCAGATTAGCACGTCCTTCATCGCCTCTGACTGCCAGGGCATCCACCGTGTACGCTTAGTCGCTTAACCTCATAACCCGAAGCTGTTTCGCTTCTGATTGTGAAAATTTGAGAGACTCAAACACACCATTAAAGATGTGTCGTTTCAATTTTCAGCTTGATCCAGATTTTTAAAGAGCAAAACTTCGCAGTGCACCTTTTCAGGTTCACTCTGAAGTTTTCTTGTTTTGTGCAGTAAAAGGATGGTGGAGCTATGCGGGATCGAACCGCAGACCTCCTGCGTGCAAGGCAGGCGCTCTCCCAGCTGAGCTATAGCCCCATCGTAGTTATCTCTCTACCGGTAATTTTTGTTGAGGCAAGGCGTGGTGACACGGAGCATACTCAGGTATGTGAGTGTCACCGCAACGCAGCATCAGCAAAAATTTGGTAGGCCTGAGTGGACTTGAACCACCGACCTCACCCTTATCAGGGGTGCGCTCTAACCACCTGAGCTACAAGCCTGCAGAGATTTTTACTGCTGTATTTCATCAGACAATCTGTGTGAGCACTACAAAGGCAGGTTCTTTAAGGTAAGGAGGTGATCCAACCGCAGGTTCCCCTACGGTTACCTTGTTACGACTTCACCCCAGTCATGAATCACAAAGTGGTAAGCGCCCTCCCGAAGGTTAAGCTACCTACTTCTTTTGCAACCCACTCCCATGGTGTGACGGGCGGTGTGTACAAGGCCCGGGAACGTATTCACCGTAGCATTCTGATCCACGATTACTAGCGATTCCGACTTCATGGAGTCGAGTTGCAGACTCCAATCCGGACTACGACGCACTTTATGAGGTCCGCTTGCTCTCGCGAGGTCGCTTCTCTTTGTATGCGCCATTGTAGCACGTGTGTAGCCCTGGTCGTAAGGGCCATGATGACTTGACGTCATCCCCACCTTCCTCCAGTTTATCACTGGCAGTCTCCTTTGAGTTCCCGGCCTAACCGCTGGCAACAAAGGATAAGGGTTGCGCTCGTTGCGGGACTTAACCCAACATTTCACAACACGAGCTGACGACAGCCATGCAGCACCTGTCTCACAGTTCCCGAAGGCACTTCAGCATCTCTGCTGAATTCTGTGGATGTCAAGACCAGGTAAGGTTCTTCGCGTTGCATCGAATTAAACCACATGCTCCACCGCTTGTGCGGGCCCCCGTCAATTCATTTGAGTTTTAACCTTGCGGCCGTACTCCCCAGGCGGTCGACTTAACGCGTTAGCTCCGGAAGCCACGCCTCAAGGGCACAACCTCCAAGTCGACATCGTTTACGGCGTGGACTACCAGGGTATCTAATCCTGTTTGCTCCCCACGCTTTCGCACCTGAGCGTCAGTCTTTGTCCAGGGGGCCGCCTTCGCCACCGGTATTCCTCCAGATCTCTACGCATTTCACCGCTACACCTGGAATTCTACCCCCCTCTACAAGACTCTAGCCTGCCAGTTTCGAATGCAGTTCCCAGGTTGAGCCCGGGGATTTCACATCCGACTTGACAGACCGCCTGCGTGCGCTTTACGCCCAGTAATTCCGATTAACGCTTGCACCCTCCGTATTACCGCGGCTGCTGGCACGGAGTTAGCCGGTGCTTCTTCTGCGGGTAACGTCAATCGGTGAGCTTATTAAACTCACCGCCTTCCTCCCCGCTGAAAGTGCTTTACAACCCGAAGGCCTTCTTCACACACGCGGCATGGCTGCATCAGGCTTGCGCCCATTGTGCAATATTCCCCACTGCTGCCTCCCGTAGGAGTCTGGACCGTGTCTCAGTTCCAGTGTGGCTGGTCATCCTCTCAGACCAGCTAGGGATCGTCGCCTTGGTGAGCCTTTACCTCACCAACAAGCTAATCCCATCTGGGCACATCCGATGGCAAGAGGCCCGAAGGTCCCCCTCTTTGGTCTTGCGACGTTATGCGGTATTAGCTACCGTTTCCAGTAGTTATCCCCCTCCATCAGGCAGTTTCCCAGACATTACTCACCCGTCCGCCACTCGTCACCCGAGAGCAAGCTCTCTGTGCTACCGTTCGACTTGCATGTGTTAGGCCTGCCGCCAGCGTTCAATCTGAGCCATGATCAAACTCTTCAATTTAAGTTTGATGCTCGTGAATTAAACTTCGTAATGAATTACGTATGTTCACTCAGAGACTTGGTATTCATTTTTCGTCTTGCGACGTTAAGAATCCATGTCACTTTGAGTGCCCACACAGATTGTCTGATAAATTGTTAAAGAGCAGTGCAACGCGGCTTTCGCTCACCGTTGCGAGGTGGCGTATATTACGCTTTCCTCTTTCAGAGTCAACCCGTTATTTCAGGATTTTTTCTCTTCAACCGACCGGGGTGTTTGTGAAGTGATTCACATCTGCCGTGTCGATGGAGGCGCATTATAGGGGGCCGCCGCAGAATGACAAGTGGAAAAATGCATTTTTATTTTAACCGCTCATCTTTTCGCCAGAAAGGTTATTTTTGATGCTTTTGAATTGCTTTTGGCAGTTCAGCCAGGCTGTTTATCACCCAATCTGCTGCGCTTTCGGCTTCTGGCGTCACTGGCTTCCCGCTGCGCACGACTATTTTAGTTCCCACGCCTGCTGCAGCTGCAGCCTGCATATCTTCCAGTTTGTCGCCCACCATATAAGAAGCAGCCATATCAATGTGCAGAAACTCCTGCGCCGAGACAAACATTCCCGGATGCGGTTTACGGCAATTACAGGTCTGACGATACTCTTCTACAGTTCCTTGCGGATGATGAGGACAATAGTAGATTCCATCAAGATCAACGCCCCGATCAGCCAGGGACCAGTCCATCCATTCAGTCAGCGTCTCAAATTGCGCTTCGGTGAATTTCCCACGCGCGATACCGGACTGATTAGTCACCACCACCAGCGCATAGCCCATCTCTTTCAACTGGCACATGGCATCTATTACGCCTTCGATAAACTCGAACTCGTCAATCTCATGGACGTAACCATGATCCACATTAATAGTGCCATCACGATCGAGAAAAATTGCGGGTACTGATTTTGCCACCGGTTTGCTCCTGAAAAAGGCATGTTCAGCTAGTATCTCATGAATCGCCGCGCAATAAAGTGCTCATCGCACAGAGTTGGATTGATTTAGACGTCTGGATGCCTTAACATCCATTTTGTTTACGGTCATCACCGGGATCTGGCAGAACAAAATGCCACGGCTAACTTACATACGATATAAATAATCTAATGATTAAACTTTCCAATATCACCAAAGTGTTCCAGCAGGGGAACCGAACCATTCAGGCGCTGAATAACGTCAGCCTGCATGTGCCTGCTGGTCAAATTTATGGCGTCATTGGCGCATCGGGTGCAGGTAAAAGTACGCTGATCCGTTGTGTTAACCTGCTCGAGCGCCCAACCCAGGGCAAGGTAGACGTTGGCGGACAAGAACTTACCGCGCTCTCAGAGAAAGCGCTCACCAAAGCACGCCGCCAGATTGGCATGATCTTTCAGCACTTCAACCTGCTGGCTTCCCGCACTGTTTTTGGCAATGTCGCATTGCCGCTGGAGTTAGACAATACCCCGAAAGACGAAGTGAAGCGACGCGTCACCGAACTGCTGGACCTCGTGGGACTGGCCGACAAATACGATAGCTATCCGGCAAATTTGTCTGGCGGTCAGAAGCAGCGCGTAGCCATTGCTCGCGCGCTGGCAAGTAATCCAAAAGTGCTGCTGTGTGATGAAGCCACCAGCGCGCTGGATCCGGCCACGACACGTTCTATTCTGGAACTGCTGAAAGACATTAACCGTCGTCTGGGCCTGACTATCCTCCTTATCACACATGAAATGGACGTAGTGAAACGCATCTGTGATTGCGTGGCGGTGATCAGCAACGGTGAACTGATTGAACAGGACACAGTTAGCGAAGTGTTCTCGCACCCGAAAACCCCGCTGGCACAGCAGTTTATTCAGTCCACGCTGCATCTGGATATTCCGGAAGATTATCTGGCGCGTTTAAAAACAGAAGCGGCGCCAGACAGCGTACCGATGCTGCGCATGGAGTTCACCGGCCAGTCTGTCGATGCCCCCTTGCTTTCCGAAACCGCGCGTCGCTTCAACGTTAACAACAACATTATTAGCGCGCAGATGGATTACGCCGGTGGCGTTAAATTCGGCATCATGCTGACGGAAATGCACGGCACACAAGAAGAAACCCAGGCGGCCATTGCCTGGCTGCAAGAACATCACGTAAAAGTAGAGGTACTGGGTTATGTCTGAGGCGATGATGTGGCTACTGGTTCGCGGCGTTTGGGAAACGCTGGCAATGACCTTCGTATCAGGTTTCTTTGGTTTCGTGATCGGCCTGCCGGTCGGCGTCCTGCTGTACGTGACGCGCCCGGGTCAAATCATTGAGAACGCGAAGCTGTATCGCACCCTGTCTGCGCTGGTGAACATCTTCCGCTCTATCCCGTTCATTATTCTGCTGGTGTGGATGATTCCCTTTACCCGCGTGATCGTGGGCACCTCTATTGGCCTGCAGGCGGCAATCGTTCCACTCACCGTGGGTGCGGCACCGTTTATCGCCCGTATGGTGGAAAACGCCCTGCTGGAAATCCCAACCGGCCTAATTGAAGCCTCACGTGCAATGGGTGCAACGCCTATGCAGATCGTGCGCAAAGTTCTGCTGCCTGAAGCGCTGCCGGGGCTGGTGAATGCAGCAACCATTACGCTCATTACCCTGGTCGGGTATTCCGCGATGGGAGGAGCAGTAGGGGCTGGCGGTTTAGGCCAGATTGGGTATCAATACGGCTATATTGGTTATAACGCTACCGTAATGAATACCGTTCTGGTATTGCTGGTTGTGCTGGTTTACTTAATCCAGTTCTCTGGCGATCGCATCGTCCGGGCTGTTACTCACAAATAACGTTACACACAACACAAACTCGACGAGTTAAGGATATAATATGGCGTTTAAATTAAAGACCTTTGCAGCGGTAGGCGCGTTGATCGGCTCTCTGGCACTGGTGGGTTGCGGTCAGGACGAAAAAGATCCAAATCACATTAAAGTGGGCGTTATCGTGGGTGCAGAACAGCAAGTTGCTGAAGTCGCTCAAAAAGTGGCTAAAGAGAAGTATGGCCTGAACGTTGAGCTTGTTACCTTTAACGATTACGTTCTGCCGAACGAAGCGCTGAGCAAAGGCGATATCGACGCCAATGCCTTCCAACACAAACCTTACCTGGATCAACAGATCAAAGATCGCGGCTACAAGCTGGTTGCAGCCGGTAACACCTTCGTTTACCCAATCGCGGGTTACTCTAAGAAAATTAAATCGCTGGGCGAGCTGCAGCCAGGCTCGCAGGTCGCGATCCCTAATGACCCAACCAACCTCGGCCGTTCCCTGCTGCTGCTGCAGAAAGTGGGCCTGATTAAGCTGAAAGACGGCGTGGGCCTGCTGCCAACCGTTCTGGACGTGACCGAGAACCCCAAAAATCTGAAACTGGTTGAGCTGGAAGCCCCACAATTACCACGCTCTCTGGACGATGCGCAGATCGCGCTGGCGGTTATCAACACCACTTACGCCAGCCAGATTGGCCTGACGCCCGCGAAAGACGGTATCTTCGTTGAAGACAAAGATTCTCCGTACGTCAACCTGATCGTGACGCGCGAAGATAACAAAGACGCAGAGAACGTGAAGAAGTTTGTTGAAGCGTATCAGTCTGACGAAGTTTACCAGGAAGCGAACAGAGTCTTTAACGGCGGTGCTGTTAAAGGCTGGTAATCTGACCGCAGTGTAATATCATCAAGACGGGCTTCTGCCCGTCTTGTCATTTGTGCAGGTAACTGATTCAATATCTGACGTTTTGATTATCCACTGAGGAATTATTATGCGTGCTTTACCGATCTGTCTTTTAGCACTGATGCTGAGCGGTTGTTCTATGCTAAGCAGATCTCCTGTTGAACCTGTTCAAAGCACTGCAACCCCGCCAAAAGCGGAGCCAGCCAAACCGAGAGTGACTCGCCCTGCGCCAGTACGCATTATTACGAAAGCCGACGATCTTGTGGGCAAGCCATTCCGTGAACTGGGTGATGTGAGCGGTGAATCCTGTCAGGCAAGCAATCAGGACTCTCCGCCTACTATCCCGACAGCACGTAAACGTATGCAGATCAACGCGGCGAAAATCAAAGCCAACGCGGTACTGTTACACCGTTGCGAAGTTACCAGCGGTACGCCAGGCTGCTACCGCCAGGCGGTTTGTCTTGGTACTGCGCTTACCATTTCGGCGAAATGAGTTCATTTCAGTTCGGGCAGATAGGCGTTATACGCTCTCCTTATAAGGAAAAGTTCGCCGTGCCTCGCCAGCCGGGTCTGGTTACCCACGGCGGCGGTGAACTTCACCTGCTTGCACCTTATAATCAGGCCGATGCGGTACGTGGGCTTGAAGGGTTCAGCCACCTGTGGGTGGTCTTTGTCTTTCACCAGACAATGGAAGGTGGCTGGCGTCCAACGGTTCGTCCGCCTCGCCTGGGAGGCAATGCCAGAATGGGCGTGTTTGCGACTCGCTCAACTTTTCGCCCAAATCCCATCGGAATGTCGCTGGTGGAGCTGAAAGGCATACGCTGTCAGCAGGATCAGGTGATTCTGGAGCTAGGGAGCCTCGATCTGGTTGAGGGCACGCCAGTTATCGATATCAAGCCCTATCTGCCCTTTGCCGAAGCGCTGCCAGATGCCCGCGCCAGCTATGCCCAACAGGCACCGCTGGCGGATATGCCCGTTTATTTTACGCAAGCGGTAGCAGAGCAGATTGCGCAGCTTGAAAAACGTTATCCGCAGTTGTGCGACTTCATCGTCGAGGTTCTGGCTCAGGACCCGCGTCCAGCCTATCGCAAAGATGAGAACGCCGGGAAAACCTATGCCGTCTGGCTGCTGGATTTTAACGTTCGTTGGCGTGTGACAAAGGCGGGTTTTGAAGTCTTTGCCCTGGAACCCAGGTAATTTTAATCTCCTCTCTTTTGGCATCTTTGCCACACTGGTAAACTAAACCACTTTTTTTGTGTCAGGTTGGCCTTTCAGCCTGTCTCACTAGTCGAAACGGAACCGTAACAACATGCGTACTAGCCAATACCTGCTCTCCACTCTGAAGGAGACGCCTGCCGACGCCGAGGTCATCAGCCACCAGCTGATGCTGCGCGCCGGGATGATCCGCAAGCTGGCCTCCGGGTTATATACCTGGCTGCCGACCGGCGTGCGCGTCCTGAAAAAAGTCGAAAACATCGTGCGTGAAGAGATGAACAACGCCGGTGCTATCGAGGTGTCCATGCCTGTGGTTCAGCCCGCGGACCTGTGGCAGGAGAGCGGTCGCTGGGAGCAGTACGGTCCGGAATTGCTGCGCTTCGTTGACCGTGGCGAACGTCCGTTCGTCCTCGGTCCAACTCATGAAGAGGTTATCACCGATCTAATCCGTAACGAGCTGAGCTCTTACAAACAGCTGCCGCTGAACTTTTTCCAGATCCAGACCAAGTTCCGTGACGAGGTGCGCCCACGCTTTGGCGTAATGCGTTCTCGCGAATTCCTGATGAAAGATTCTTACTCTTTCCATACCTCTCAGGAATCTCTGCAAGAGACCTACGACAAAATGTATGAGGCCTACAGTAAAATCTTCTCCCGTATGGGACTGGATTTCCGTGCTGTACAGGCTGATACCGGTTCTATCGGCGGTAGCGCATCCCACGAGTTTCAGGTTCTGGCGCAGAGCGGTGAAGACGATGTGATCTTCTCTGACTCCTCTGATTACGCCGCTAATATTGAGTTTGCAGAAGCCCTGGCACCCAAAACGCCACGTGCCGCAGCAACCGAAGCGATGACGCTCGTCGATACGCCAAACGCGAAAACCATCGCCGAGCTGGTTGAACAATTTGCTCTGCCTGTCGAGAAAACGGTAAAAACGCTGCTGGTGAAATCTACCGAAGGCAGTGCATACCCGCTGGTTGCTTTGCTGGTGCGTGGCGATCATGAACTGAACGAAGTGAAAGCAGAAAAACTACCGCAGGTTGCAAGCCCGCTGTCCTTCGCGACGGAAGCAGAAATCCGCGCCGTTGTGAATGCCGGTCCAGGCTCTCTGGGCCCAGTGAATATGCCTGTTCCGGTGGTTATTGACCGTACGGTTGCCGCAATGAGTGATTTTTCCGCAGGTGCCAACATCGACGGTAAGCACTACTTCGGCATTAACTGGGATCGCGATGTTGCAACTCCTGAAGTGGCGGATATTCGTAACGTTGTTGCGGGCGATCCAAGCCCGGATGGCCAGGGTACCCTGATGATCAAACGCGGCATCGAAGTGGGCCACATCTTCCAGTTGGGCGATAAATACTCCCGCGCGTTGAATGCAGCCGTTCAGGGCGAAGATGGCCGCAACCAGGTTCTTACTATGGGTTGTTACGGTATTGGGGTTACGCGTGTGGTCGCGGCGGCAATTGAGCAGAATTACGACGAACGGGGCATCGTCTGGCCAGATAATATCGCGCCTTTCCAGGTGGCGATTCTGCCAATGAATATGCACAAGTCCTATCGTGTACAGGAGCTGGCTGAGAAGCTGTACGCTGAACTGCGTGCTCAGGGTATCGAAGTATTAATGGATGACCGTAAAGAGCGCCCGGGCGTGATGTTTGCCGATATGGAACTGATCGGTATTCCGCACACCATTGTGATCGGCGACCGTAACCTCGACAGCGACGAAATTGAATATAAATACCGTCGCAGCGGCGAGAAACAGATGATTAAGACCGGCGAAGTTCTTGATTACCTGGTGAAAGTCATCAAAGGTTAAAATAAAAAGCCCCGCGCGAAGCGCTGAGGGATCCCCAGTAATGGGCGGGTAAAAAAAGGACGGGCATAGAGTTTTGTGATCTACTGGTTGTGCTAACAATTCAGGGAGATCACCTCTATGCCCGTTTGTTCATTATGCCAGAAGTTTTTCCGCGATGCTCTGGCTCCATTTCATCAGTACCGCCAGCGTGCCATCCTTGATGCCACTGCTGCGCTCAGTCGGGGCGCATCGACCGCCTGCTGGGTAATGAGGCTTTACACCGCGATATCCCCGCTATTTTTCATAACCTTACCCGGCTTATCACCATCATCACTGATGCCGGATTCCAGAGCGCATGGTTCCGTCATGTCCGTTCACTGGGCTGGGATTTTATTGGCCGAATACGGGGAAACGTCCAGTTCCGGCTGGCCAGTCTTCCTGAACGATGGTTAAAACTGAAAATGTTGCGAGCCAGCAGCAAGGCAAAATATCTGGGGGCGGGAACGCTGGTTAATATTCAGCAGCACGAATGAGTTTGAAGCCCGAAAATCATGAAGTTATACAGCAGAAGAATGCAGATAGAGCAAAATTTCCGCGATGAAAAAAGTGAGCGCTTTGGTTTTGGTCTGAGGGCCAGTCATAGCCACCTCGCCAGAACCTACCAGAGTATGGTGCTGCTTTATTAGCGCTGAGTCTATGGGGATCCCTCAGCGCGCGGCGGGGTTTTTTAATGGCACAGCGTGAGCTTATTGACTGCTGCAATCTTTGCCAACAATGAACGTTGCCTCTTTATCTACCACCAGCGTTTTGACCATCTCCCCGCTATCCGGGTTAGGCTCCAGCGTATAGTGACCATTCAATGTCAGTAATACCGGCTTAGTGTTATTCCCGCGAGCGACGGCATAATCACGTTCCAGTTGCGCATTGTTCGCCACGCTAACTTTCTTGTTGGTTGCACAGTCAGTAAAGATCGCTGCATCCGCCATATAGAAATACATGCCACGCATCGGCATTGGCGTAGCTGGCAGAGCCGCTTTAACCGGGGCTAGCGTATAGTTGAACTGGGACGCAATCGGGTTACCCTCGATATCGAGCATCTCCATGCTGTCACCTTTAGGGCGGAACCAGGTTTTATCACCGGTGGTATCGGTCAGCACCAGCTTTTCCGCCGTGCGCGCCCATGTACCGTAACGGGCAAAAGACGAAGGTTCTTTCGCTCCCTGATAACGTTGGTTCATGACCCAGGTGCCATCTTTTTCCAGGAACAACGATGTTTCAATACCCTCACAATCGGCGCAGGGCAGCACACCGCGCCAGCTCTGCTGCATAGGCTTTAATTCTTCGTTCTGGGTAGGCTGTAAAATCTGCGTTTCTGCACGGTTATTACATCCGAAAAGAACAAACAACGTACTAACGGCCAGCGCTGAAAATAATGCTTTTTTCACCATGAATTCCTTATGAAAAGTTTGTTCCCTTTCGTCACTCTGTCGGGCGACGAACTTTACCCCGAAGCGCTTTCACTGAAGATTTTTGAGACTTCGACGTCAGTCGCCGCTCTTTTGATGCCCGAGTTGGACGCGTTGCCCGACGGCTTTTTTGCACCGTCGTTACCTCTTTTATGACCACCACCAGCCTGGAAAGTGCCGCTTCCCGATTCAACTCCTGGCTACGGTACTCCTGGGCTTTGATCACGATGATACCGTCTGGAGTGATCAGGTGATGGCTGGCAGCAAGCAGTCGTTCTTTATAATACTCTGGCAGGCTGGAGGCCCGGATGTCAAAGCGCAAATGGATTGCCGTTGAGGCTTTATTAACATGTTGTCCCCCCGCCCCCTGAGCACGGATGGCCGTGATGTCTAGCTCGCTATCCGGAATGCTGACATTCTGCGACAGCACAATCATGACGCGGGCTGCCACGCCGCGAAGTGGATTTCCAGATTATTCTGGGAATCAGAGAGCCAAATCGCACCATCCTGAATCGTCGCCTGCAGCGCCATTGTCCGTCCCGCAAATTCACTGAGCTGCGCCAGTTGCTCATCATCCAGATACCAGACGGTAAGATTTTTAAACTGTCCGCACTTGCTCTTGTTTTGTTGCCACCAGATCTCCGCAGCACGTTGATTATACGCGAATAACGCCACCTTTGCGGACTGAGTACAGGCCTTTTTAATGCGCCGCTCATCGGGCAGACCGAGTTCAATCCATAAATCGATCCCCATATGGTCGTTACGCAGCCAGGCTTCCGGCTCGTCCTCTGCGCTCAAGCCGCGAGAAAACTGCAGCCGCTCGTCAGCATATTTAATCCACGCCAGCAGGCGCAGCATCATGCGTTCCTGGGTTTCCGAGGGGTGGCGCGCAAGCGTCAGTGACGCATCCAGAAACTGGTTGCGGTCAAGATCCGCCACATTGACCACAGCTTTATAAATTGTCGCTTTCAGCGCCATGAGAGAACTCCTTTCGAATCAGGTGCACATTGTAGCGAAAACCGCGGCAAAAGGCTGTTACGAGGTGATGAATACCTGCTATCAAGGCTCTGATATTGCTTACATGAGTATGGTATAGTCCCCTTGCTAAACCGAGTTTATCTTCGTAGGCTTAAGGGTATCTCACAGTAAGTCAGTGCGCTGGCGGGAGGGGGTGTGAATAATTATTGTGAGTTAATTCGCAAACGGTATGCGGAAATCGCCAGCGGCGATCTGGGTTACATCCCGGATGCGTTGGGCTGTGTATTGAAAGTGCTTAATGAAGTGGCCTCTGATGAGGGCCTTTCAGAATCGGTCAGGGAAAAAGCAGCATATGCTGCGGCGAATTTACTGGTGAGCGATTATGTCGATGAATGAAACTTATCAACCCATCAATTGTGATGACTATGACAACCTCGAACTCGCCTGCCAGCATCATTTTATACTGACGCTGGAGCTTAAAGATGGCGAAGTGTTGAAGGCAAAAGCCAGCGTTCTGGTTTCACGCAAGAATGTGGAGTATCTGATAGTGGAAGATGCCGGCGCGACGCGCGAGCTGCGCCTGGACAAAATTGCCAGTTTCAGCCACCCGGATATCGGCACCGTCGTGGTGAGCGAATCCTGATGTGACTCACGGGCAGCCCCAGGCTGCCCGTTACGTTTCCCACTCGAACGCTGCGCCCTTTTCTGTCCATCCGTCTTGTGTAATGAATACGCCCGCAGCGGCAATCAGCGTCTCGCCATAAAACAGCAGTGGCGTAGTATCTCGCAGCCACGGCGGCACATTGTTCTCCTGCCAGATTTTCTTAAGCTTTCGTCCGCCGTTACGCCCGACGATATGCAGCACCCCGCCCGCTTTAAAACGCACGGTGATCCGTTCACCCGCCTCAGGCTGACGAACATGCCCGGATTTCACCAGAGATACTTTCCCGCTATTGTAGGGCAATATCAGCGGCTGCTCCGTTGTCGGCCAGTCGAGCACCACATCTGAAAGCGAAGGCGTCGAGTTGATCCACCAGAGTTGGCCTTTGTAGCGCCTGACCTCAAAACCGTTCAGATGTAGAGACGGGGTGGCATCTTCCCGCGCCAGCGCAACTTCGTCCCAGATGCGGTTGAGCATCGCCCGCGACGGCATGGCTGCACGGTGCGTGGCCAGCCAGCGACGTAACAGCGCGCTCCGGCGAACTGAACGCATTCCTTTCAGCGGGGCGATCCTGAGCGCTCCCTCGACAGACATTAGTGTAGCCAGCTCATCGCTTAGCAACTCGTCGAGCAAACTTTCCTGCTCGGCGCAGAGTGTGGCGCTGCGTGCCGTCGCCTCAGCAAAATGCCCCCAGCGCCCGGTCAGGAGAGGTACTACGCGCAAGCGCAGAAAATTGCGATCATAGCGGTCATCCTGATTACTTTCGTCCTCAATCCAGCGCAGTAGGTGCGCCTGCGCCCAGGTTTCGAGAGAAGCGCGCGTCTCGCCAAGAAGCGGACGGATTAACCGCGTTCCGGCAAAATCAGCACGTTCAGGCATGGCGGATAAGCCCGCCGGGCCGCTTCCCCGCTTAAGCGCCAGTATAAAGGTCTCGCATTGATCGTCCAGATGCTGGGCCGTCACCAGCGCCTCTCCAGGTTTAAGCGCGCTGGCAAAGGCGGCATAACGGGCTTGACGCGCCTGTGCCTCCGTGCCCAACCCTTCATCCTTAAGCGTGACTCGTTCAACACAGAGCGGGATATCCCACGCGGCACACAGCGCCTGGCAATGCGCCACCCAGCCATCCGCGTGAGGGCTTAAACCATGATGAATATGCATCGCCCGAAGCTGAACGTCCGGCTCAACATCGCGCCAGAGCTTAAGACGATGGAGCAATACAGTGGAATCCAGGCCACCGCTAAACCCCACCAGCAGCTGGCGGTACGGTGAAACGGCTTGTGCGATAGAGGGTAAGGTCATAGGAAATTACACATAAAAATGCCCGAACTGAGCGGGCATTATCACACATGACGGGGATTACTGCTGGTAAAGCTCCAGCGGCAGGCCATCAGGATCATTGAAAAAGGTGAAACGCTTGTCGGTGAACGGATCAACACGAATTGCTTCACATTGCACGCCGTGCGCCTGGAGATGTTGCACCGCGCAATCCAGGTCATCAACGCTAAAGGCCAGATGGCGCAGGCCGCAAGCTTCCGGACGAGACGGTCGCGCAGGCGGAAAAGGAAAAGAGAACAGTTCAATCACATATTGCCCGTTCAACGCCAGATCGCCTTTCCAGGAATCACGCTCTTCACGGTATGCCTCGCTTAAGAGCGTGAAGCCAAGAATATCGCAGTAGAAGGCCTTACTGAGCGCGTAATCAGTGGCAATGATCGCAATATGGTGAACCTGTTTTAAACCCAGCATAGCGTCTCCTTTTTATGATGCCCTGCACGTTACAACTGAAAACCCGTATCTTGCAAGCGGTCACCTTTATTTTAGGACTCGGACCCAATAGCCACCGTGTTCACCACGCTTCGCGCCGTGAATATCCGTATCAAACCCCGGATAGTGTCGTCCAACAGAACAGAGCTTTAGCAGAAGATCGAGTACTGCCCGGCTCTCTTCTACAATCATCTCCCCTGCTCGTCCATGCCAGGCGTCAGGATCGTCACTTTAACCGGATCGAGGAACATAGGGTCGGCATCGGTATCGCGGAAACCATGCCATCTCTCGCCCGGTGCGACAGGCCAGCACTCCGCCTCTTCGATCTCTTCCTGTTGCCAGATACCAAAGAACCCGCCCTCCGCGCCACTGTTGCAAAGTTAGCGATGAGGCACGGTCAAAGATACTCCTGCCACCGCCCAGAGAGCCGCTCAAGCGGATCGCAAGGGAAGAATCAGGAGTATTACGGGGGGCTTTACCGCTTCTGCGGCATTTAATAGCATTGTGCATCCATATTACGCGGGTAGTTAATGCCTGACCAGTAAGGAGTGCTTTAAGTGCTTTGTCGAAAATCGAAGGGCTGGCTCATATGTCATGCCTTTTTCTTTGTGTATAACTGGGATAATACAGAATTTCAAACACTACCGCGTTAAACATGAAAAATATTAAGACTAAAATCTTTTCATGAACCGATTCAATTCCTTCGTTATTTTGTCAGAACTTCTTACGATTTCTTTAGATACTCTTTCGCCGACTCTCTGTACTTCTTTAGCAATCTGCTCGTTAGTTATAACTATTGACCCAATTCTTATGCATTCAGATTCAGTTACATTTAATATGGTTTCCATTTGATCGATTAAACTATAGAGCTCTTTAAAGTTACTCGTATTATCAATTTCCATATCGGTATTGTCATTTATCGAGTTTACCAAGTTTAATGAGGCGGTTAGTTTGTCAACGATTTCAGGGGATTCAAGAATTTTGCTTTTATTTTGGGTAATAAAATCTTTGAAAATGTTTATTTCATGGGGGGTTTTACCTGGTTCTATCGAACTTAATTTCTTTTCCAGACAAGCAAGTCTGGTCGTGATTGCCGGAGAATTATTTCCCTGCGGAGAATGCTGGATAGAAGATAAGGAATTAAGATTTGAAACAGACGGTAACATAAACACATCTCCAGTATAGTTTGTAGAAAAAACACCTAAATTTTACACTATTAAAACCTTGCTGATGTATCGGTTTATTACCCCATAATGAGTTGTACGATCATTATAAAAGGGGTACTGTTGCAGAAATCTGTAGGTGATAAACTCATCGTCACCTTTTGCTGACGGAGCAGCACATGAACCTATTCAAAAGCCAGCATTTTCAGCGTGACTTCATCCTGTGGGCCGTACGCTGCTACTTCCAATCTTTGTCCGTGGCACATTGATGAGACATACGTTAAGGTCATTGGTCGGTGGGCTTATCTTTACCAGGCAGTCGACAACAGTGGCCGCACCGTGTGGCCCCATGATGGCAATAATATTCCTGCGTCTCTCCTGGAAAAAACCTGAAGTAAACATAGTAACAATCCAGCCAGTGCAAGACACTGGCTGGATTTTTCAGATTACAGCGCTTTCCAGGCATCGCCCCAGGCAATACCTACGCCCGGTTCATAATAAGCAGGGCTGGAGCTGCACCATGCGCCTTCCGGTAGAGGTTTACACTGATACAGCGCCCCATTGTTATTCACAATGTCACCCGCAGCCCAGGTATGCGTGCTGTTCCAGGCAGGATAACCCTCCTCCTGGCCCTCGTCAGAAGAGGCTTTCGCCTTAACGTTCAGGGTATATTCGGTTGTGTCGACAAACGTACCGTCGCTCACCTTCAGGTTCACCAGAAACTGACTCTCTTTTGTCACGTCCGGCGCGCTAAAGGTGATGACAGCTTTGTCGTCACCGCTGATGGTTTTACCGTCCTGCGACATCCAGGTATAAGTCAGTTTATCTCCGTTGGCATCGGTAGAGCCTGATGCACTCAGCGATACTTGGCTACCGGCGTCAACTGCACCCACCGGTCCCGCGATGTGCGCAACTGGCGCAACATTTTCAGCAGGCACAGGAGCTGGCGTCGCCTCTTCTTCTGGCTGGTCAGAATTTTCTACAATATTGACATTGAAGTACTTCTGCACGCATTTCGAGTAATCTCCTTCTTTAAACGCGGTGAACGGAGTTTGATAGCCGACCAACTGGCAGGAGTAGGTTTTGCCGTCCGGCGTATCCGCGCTCCATCCCCAGTCCTCTTCCCAGTAGATTGGCAAAGCCCCTGCGCCACCTTCGTCAAACTGCTTCATCTTCTTACAGCCCAGCACTTCAGTATCAGCAATGGGTACCTTCAGATAGGTAGCGAATTCTTTATAGTAGGCAATACGGTTAAGCGACTGAGCATTTTCTTCTGCGCCACCACACTCAACTCCGCCGTTGATTATCTGGATTGTGACACCAAAACCAGGGACCAGGCCGTTCTCTTTATCACGATCGTTAGGCTGCCAGGTACCGTCAATCACGTGAAGCATGGAAGGTTTTGGCGGCTGTGGGTAAACGAAGAAGAAGATGGCGCTTGCCAGGTTCATCCAGGTATCTGCTACCCGTTCAGGGTTATCCAGTAATGGGCGGACATCGCCATACATGGCATCAGAGAAAGGACCATAGTTATAGTTGTATGAGAGCTGCTTCGCACCGCGACCAAAATAGCTCAGGTAGTCACCGTCCTTATCTTTACCACATGGCCAGGTCTGTCCCTGCCAGATATCAGGGTTACATTCGCCGTTATAGCCGCCTTTCTGGCCTTCAACCCAGCCAACTTCACGCAGATAGACCAGCGCCTGACGCCACTCAGGAATATCACGCCAGTTTTCATGACCACCGGTTTCCTGAGCAAAGTGAGCAAACATTGTCGCCAGTGATTTGCGGCAAATGGCATCGCTATCACGACCATCTGTATAGGTACCGCACACTGCCGGGAACTTACCCACTGCTTTCAGGAAATTAGCATAGGTATATTCCGGTGCCCGCATTGGAAACAGGTGATCCCAGTCTTGTTCGGAAATAACACCTTCGACCCGTTTCACGTTCTCCGGATTTGCCGCCCGGCCCGGCTCAATTTTTTCCACTTCGCTATTAGGCAGTGTCGCAATAGACGTTTTAACTGCGTTCATCAGCGGGAAATCGGTCAGCGCTTTTTCTTTTGCCGCCAGTTCACTGGCCGGGATGGTGTAGGGTTCACTGCTACTGAGCAGGGAGGCTGCATGGGCGCCAGATAAGCTAAACAGGATCCCAGCAGCAAGAGTACTGAGCACCATTTTTTTTCGCATTGCCATAATTAATCTCCTTGAATGTTTTTTCCAGACCAGCTCGTGTCAAATGGCTGACCGTGCTCAGAGTTTCAAGGACTATGGACTTAATGACTCAATCATTTTGCCTCATTCTCATCTCATTTTTTTCTCAAAAAAAAGGGCCGGAAAATCCGGCCCCTGAGATAAAAATGATGTAGCTAATCAAGCATAACCGTAGGTCATCAGGCGCTGATAACGACGGTTGAGCAGCTCTTCTTTGCTCAGCACGTCGAGGTCGGCCAGGTCGGCCAGCAGTTGCGCTTTCAGGGAAGCAGCCATCACTTCCGGCTTACGATGCGCGCCACCCAGAGGTTCCGGGATAATGGTATCGATAAGCTTAAGCTCTTTCAGGCGTGGGGCAATGATGCCCATCGCTTCTGCAGCCAGCGGAGCTTTGTCGGCGCTTTTCCAAAGAATAGACGCACACCCTTCCGGAGAGATAACGGAATAGGTGCTGTACTGCAGCATATTCACTTTATCGCCCACACCAATGGCCAGAGCGCCACCGGACCCCCCTTCGCCGATCACGGTACAGATAACCGGCACGCTCAGACGAGACATCTCACGCAGGTTGCGTGCTATGGCTTCAGACTGACCGCGCTCTTCCGCGCCCACGCCAGGATACGCCCCCGGGGTGTCGATAAAGGTGATGATTGGCATATTGAAACGCTCAGCCATCTCCATCAGACGCAGGGCTTTACGGTAGCCTTCCGGTGCTGGCATACCGAAGTTGCGGCGGATCTTCTCTTTGGTTTCACGCCCTTTTTGATGACCAATGATCATCACCGGGCGTCCGTCGAGACGCGCGATCCCACCGACGATAGCTTTGTCGTCAGCGTAAGCGCGATCGCCTGCCAGTTCGTCGAACTCATCAAACGCCAGGCGGACATAATCCAGGGTGTACGGACGCTGCGGGTGACGCGCCAACTGGGCTACCTGCCATGCGCCGAGATCGGCAAAGATTTTGCGCGTCAGTTCTACGCTTTTTTCGCGCAGACGATGCACTTCTTCGTCGATGTTAATATCCAGTTTTTCATCCTGACGGCTTACAGCTGTCAAAGAATCGATTTTCGCTTCCAGCTCTGCAATAGGCTGTTCGAAATCAAGGAAATTCAGACTCATAGTATTCCTGTATTAGTCAAACTCCAGTTCCACCTGCTCCGAACCAATAAGGCCACGGAGATCGTTGAGTAAACGATCGCTCGGAGAGACACGCCACGTTGCACCAAAGCGCAATCGCGCACGTGCATCCGCCCTCTGATAGTAGAGATGTACTGGAATGGTCCCCGAGCGGTGGGGTTCCAGAGACTGACGGAGTCGGTTTAAAAGCTGGTCATCAATTTGCCTGTCCGTCAGCGAGATAGCAAGCCCGCGAGCATATTTTTCACGGGCTTCGTCAATGTCCATCACTTCGCGGGCGGTCATTTTAAGCCCCCCGCTGAAGTCATCAAAGCTGACCTGTCCGCTGACGATAAGTATGCGGTCTTTTTCCAGCAATTGCTGGTATTTATCCAGCGCGTCGGTGAACAACATCACCTCCAGACGCCCGGAACGGTCATCCAGCGTACAGATGCCGATACGATTGCCGCGCTTGGTGACCATTACCCTTGCAGCAATCACGAGCCCAGCAGCCGTGGTGATTTTACCACGATCTGTCGGATGCATGTCTTTCAGCCTGTTGCCTCCGACATAGCGCTCAATTTCTTTAATGTACTGGTTGATTGGGTGGCCCGTCAGATACAAGCCTAAGGTTTCACGCTCGCCATCCAGCACCACCTGTTCCGGCCAGGGCTGACAGTTAGAATAAGACTGCTCTATTTGCTCAGGCTCTTCCGCCAGCACGCCAAACATATCCGCCTGGCCAATGGCTTCCGCTTTTGCATGCTGATCTGCCGCTTTAAGGGCATCGCCGAGCGAGTTCATCAGCGCGGCACGGTGCGGGCCCAGCCTGTCGAATGCGCCGGACATGATCAGTTTTTCGAGCACGCGGCGGTTCAGCTTTTTGGTGTCGGTACGGGCGCACAGATCGAACAGCTCGCGAAAGTAGCCGCCGTTGTTACGCGCCTCGATGATCGCCTCAATAGGCCCCTCACCCACGCCCTTGATCGCGCCGATCCCGTAAACAATTTCCCCGTGTTCATTCACGTGGAAATGATACAGGCCTGAGTTAATGTCCGGCGGCAGGATCTTCAACCCCATACGCCAGCACTCATCCACCAGGCCAACGACCTTCTCGGTGTTGTCCATATCCGCCGTCATTACTGCCGCCATAAACTCGGCAGGATAGTGCGCCTTCAGCCACAGCGTTTGATAGGACACCAAAGCATAGGCGGCGGAGTGAGATTTGTTAAAGCCGTACCCGGCGAATTTCTCTACAAGGTCAAAGATTTTGATCGCCAGTTCGCCATCAATACCGTTTTTTCTCGCGCCTTCTTCGAAGGTGCCACGCTGCCTGGCCATCTCTTCCGGCTTTTTCTTACCCATCGCACGACGCAGCATATCCGCGCCGCCAAGGGTGTAGCCAGAGAGCACCTGGGCAATCTGCATGACCTGTTCCTGATACAGGATGATGCCGTAGGTCGGCTCCAGCACCGGTTTCAGGCATTCGTGCTGCCACTGCACGTCCGGATAGGAAATCTCTTCGCGCCCGTGCTTACGGTCGATAAAGTTATCTACCATCCCGGACTGTAGCGGGCCCGGACGGAACAGGGCTACCAGGGCGATCATATCTTCGAAGCAGTCAGGCTGCAGGCGTTTAATCAAATCTTTCATGCCGCGGGATTCAAGCTGGAAAACGGCTGTCGTCTCCGAGCGCTGCAGCATGTCGAAACTTTTTTTGTCATCCAGCGGGATAGCGGCGATATCTATCGGCTCCAGCCCCTGCTTTTCCCGGCGCGGGTTGATCATCTTCAGCGCCCAGTCGATGATCGTCAGCGTACGCAGGCCGAGGAAGTCGAACTTCACCAGCCCGGCGTATTCCACGTCGTTCTTATCAAACTGAGTCACTGGATGCTGACCGGCTTCGTCACAATAGAGCGGCGCAAAGTCGGTAATTTTCGTCGGGGCGATCACCACGCCACCCGCATGTTTACCGGCGTTACGCGTGACGCCTTCCAGCTTGCGCGCCATGTCGATCAGCGCTTTAACTTCCTCGTCGGCCTCGTAGATTTCAGGCAGCTGCGGCTCGGCTTCAAAAGCCTTCGCCAGCGTCATACCCGGATCGGGCGGCACCAGTTTTGAAATACGATCGACAAAACCGTACGGGTGGCCCAGCACGCGGCCTACGTCGCGGATAACCGCTTTTGCCGCCATGGTACCGAAGGTAATAATCTGTGATACCGCATCGCGGCCGTACATGTCCGCGACGTGCTCGATAACCTGATCGCGCTTTTCCATACAGAAATCGACATCAAAGTCGGGCATCGAGACGCGTTCAGGGTTAAGGAAACGTTCGAACAGCAGGTCAAATTCCAGCGGATCGAGGTCGGTAATTTTCAGCGCATAGGCTACCAGTGAGCCTGCGCCAGACCCACGACCCGGGCCAACCGGCACGCCATTATCCTTCGACCACTGGATAAACTCCATAACGATCAGGAAGTAACCCGGGAAGCCCATCTGGTTGATGACCTGGAGTTCAATATCCAGACGCTCATCATAAGGCGGACGCTTCTCTTTACGAACTCCTTCATCCGGGAACAGAAATTCCAGACGCTCTTCCAGACCTTCTTTCGATTTGACGACCAGGAAATCTTCTGTGGTCATGTCGCCCGTCGGGAACTGCGGCAAGAAGTATTCACCCAGACGAACGGTAACGTTACAGCGCTTGGCTATCTCAACGCTGTTTTCCAGCGCTTCCGGAATATCAGAGAAGAGCTCGCACATCTCTGCTTCGTTACGCATATACTGCTGCGAAGAGTAGTTGCGCGGGCGCTTCGGGTCGTCGAGTGTAAAACCGTCATGGATCGCGACGCGGATCTCATGAGCGTCAAAGTCGCCTGATTCCAGGAAACGCACGTCGTTGGTCGCCACAACGGGCAGCCCCCGCTCTTCCGCCAACGCCACCGCCGCATGAAGGTAGCTCTCTTCGTCGGCGCGTCCGGTACGAATAAGCTCCAGATAGTAACGATCCGGGAAATATTCTTCATAGAACGACACGCACTGATCCACCAACGCGCTGTTGCCACGCAGCAGACATTTACCTACATCGCCCATGCGCCCGCCGGAGATCAGCAGCAGACCGTCGTTAAGCTCCGCCAGCCAGTCGCGCTCGATCCACGGCCCCAGCGCGCCATAGCCCCGCTGATAGGCTTTTGAAATAAGCAGGGTGAGGTTTTGATAACCCGTGTTGTTCATCGCTAACACGGAAATCTGCGTCATTTCATCGCCGAGCACCTCGCTCTGGACATGAAAATCTGCGCCGACAATAGGTTTTATCCCCGCGCCATGCGCCGTTCCGTAGAACTTAACCAGGCCACACAGGTTGGTGAAGTCGGTGATCGCCAGCGCTGGCATGCCAAGCGCGGCCGCCTTTTTTACCAGCGGTCCGGTCTTCGCCAGCCCATCGATCATGGAGTAGTCGCTATGCACCCGCAGGTGTACGAAACGTGGTTCAGCCATCTTGAGATCCCGCGTTACTTAATTGCTTGCGTCTTGATTCAGGACACTCGTCCCAGCGCGCGTTTCACCGGGCCAAAACTGCGTCGGTGATGTTCGGTTGCGCCATGTTCAGCCAGCTTTTCCAGATGGAAAGCGGTTGGATACCCCTTGTGACGGGCGAAACCATACGCGGGATAAGTGAGGTCCAGCGCAGCCATTTCGGCGTCGCGCGTCACTTTGGCAATAATAGAAGCCGCACTGATTTCCGGCACCCGGCTATCCCCTTTCACGACCGCCATCGAAGGTACGGGTAGCGCCGGACAGCGGTTACCGTCAATCAGGACAAATTCAGGCACGATCTTCAGACCGGCGACGGCACGCTGCATTGCCAGCATGGTGGCATGCAGAATATTAAGCTCGTCAATCTCATGCGGCTCTGCGCGCCCCAGGCTCCAGGCCAGCGCATGTTCTTTAATCTCGCCAAATAGCGCCAGGCGGCGCTTTTCGGACAATTTTTTCGAGTCGTTCAGTCCGACGATCGGACGTGCAGGATCGAGGATCACTGCAGCAGTCACCACCGCCCCTACCAGAGGTCCACGCCCGACTTCGTCCACACCCGCAACGAGATGCGTGTGAGGATAAATAAAGTCCATCATTGTGCTAACTCCAGCACCGCGTTAGCCGCTTGCTCATCGGCATTACAGCGGATCTGCAGATGCAGTTCGCGGAACGTATCATGTACCTGGTGGCTGGTTTTGCCGTTTGCCAGCAGCGGCAATAGCGCCTCGGCCAGCGCCTGCGGGTGACACTCGTCCTGCAGAAGTTCCTTCACCAGTTCGCGCCCGGCAAGCAGGTTTGGCAGTGATACATAGTCCGTTTTCACCAGCCGTTTCGCCAGCCAGAAGGTAAACGGCTTCATGCGGTAACCCACCACCATCGGACACTTTGCCAGCATACATTCCAGCGCCGCCGTACCGGAAGCCAGCAGTGCGGCATCGCTTGCGACCATTGCCTCACGGCCCTTTCCATCGAGCAGGTGGACATCAAGATCGGGGGCAACGTCGGCTTTAATGCGCTCAAACTGCTCGCGGCGTTTGGCATTCACCAGCGGCACGACCACTTCAAGGTCGGGATAAGTCTGGCGGAGGATACGTGCCGTTTTCAGGAAATCGGCACTCAGCATCTCAACTTCTGCGCCGCGGCTTCCCGGCAACAATGCCAGACAGTGAGCATCATGCGGGATGCCCAGCGCGTCACGCGCCGCGTTTTTATCGGGATCCAACGGCATCGCATCCGCCATGGTATGGCCGATAAAGCGGCATGGAACATTGAATTTATCGTAAAACGCTTTTTCGAAAGGCAGAAAAGCCAACACCAGATGGGTAGACCGTCCGATTTTGAAAACGCGTTTCTGTCGCCACGCCCAGACGGACGGACTGACGTAATGTATGGTTTTGATCCCCTGCTTTTTCAGGTTCCCTTCGAGGGTGATATTAAAATCAGGCGCATCAATTCCGACAAACACATCGGGTTTGAGGTCGGTAAAACGACGGGTGAGATCGGCGCGAATATGCAGCAAACGGCGCAAGCGCCCCAGCACCTCAACGATGCCCATCACCGCCAGCTCTTCCATCTCATACCAGGCTTCACAGCCTTCGGCCTGCATCAGCGGGCCAGCCACGCCCACGAAGCGCGCGTTGGGCACACGCGCCTTAAGCGCACGGATGAGACCTGCGCCAAGAATATCGCCGGAAGTTTCCCCGGCGACCAGGGCAATCGTAAGCGGACGACCGTCGACCATTAACGAATCAGACCACGCGTGGAACGTTCAAAGAATTCCATGAACGCATTCACTTCCGGGTGCTTATGCGCCAGTTCGGCAATTTCCGGCTTCGCCTCTTCCAGCGTTTTGCTGCTGCGATACAACTGCTTGTACGCGTTGCGGATGGCTGAAATCGCTTCGCGGCTAAAGCCACGACGTTTGAGGCCTTCGATGTTCACACCAAACGGCGTGGCATGGTTACCCTGCGCAATGACGTAAGGAGGGACGTCTTGCGCCACACCTGAGCATCCGCCAACCATCACGTGCGCACCAATGATGCAGAACTGATGGACCGCGGTCATGCCGCCAATAATCGCGAAATCATCAATCGATACGTGTCCTGCCAGCGTTGCGTTGTTGGCAAGAATACAGCGGCTTCCTACGGTACAGTCATGCGCGATGTGCGCATTAACCATAAACAGGTTATCGCTGCCTACCTTTGTTAACCCACCACCCTGTACTGTTCCACGATGAATGGTGACGCTTTCGCGAATACGGTTACGATCGCCGATTTCCAGACGGGTTAGTTCACCAGCATATTTGAGATCCTGGTTAACTTCCCCGATGGAGGCGAACTGATAGATCTCGTTGTTGCTGCCAATAGTCGTATGACCATTCACTACAACGTGAGATTTCAGTACTGTACCCTCACCAATTTCAACATGGGGTCCAACAATACAAAACGGGCCGATGTGAACGTTAGCACCAATGATGGCACCGACTTCCACAATAGCAGTAGGGTGTATAAAGGCAGATTTATCAATCACGTATCAGGACTCCCGGCTTCTCGCGCACATCATAGTCGCTTCGCAAACTACTTTGCCGTCAACCAGAGCTACGCCTTTGAAGCGTGTCAGGCCGCGACGCGTTTTTTCAAAAGTGACTTCCATGATCATCTGATCGCCAGGTACAACAGGACGCTTAAAGCGTGCTTCATCGATACCCGCGAAATAATACAACTCACCCGGCTCCAGTTTACCTACGCTTTTAAAGGCAAGAATACCGGTTGCCTGTGCCATTGCTTCCAGAATCAACACCCCCGGGAAGATAGGCTTACCAGGGAAGTGTCCCTGGAAAAATGGCTCGTTAACGGAAACATTTTTCACTGCGCGCAGAAAACGACCTTCTTCAAAATCCAGCACGCGGTCTACCAGCAAAAACGGGTAGCGGTGCGGCAGAAGTTCTAAAATCTCTTCAATATGCAGAGTATGAGTGTCAGTAGTCAAAATACTCTTCCTGTCAAATGTACTAAGTAGCAATAATAACACGGCCTGCCGGTTTATAAAAAAGCCGACAGGCCGGGCAAATTAGCGTTAAACGGGTGAACGCTTAATCTTGTTGATCGATTTTGCGCTCAATCGCTTTGAGTCGCTTGCTCATATCATCAATATTCATCACCAGAGCAGCTGTTTTACGCCATACCTTGTTGGGTTGCAGCGGAATGCCAGAGGAATAGACGCCGGGCTCAGTGATAGGGCGCATGACCATGCCCATTCCCGTCACTGTTACCTTGTCGCATATTTCCATATGACCGTTGATCACGCTGGCGCCGCCAATCATGCAGTAACGGCCAATCTTCAGGCTACCAGCCATGATAACACCGCCCGCAACTGCGGTATTGTCGCCAATCACAACGTTATGTGCAATCTGGCACTGGTTATCGATGATAACACCATTGCCAATAATGGTATCGTCAAGCGCCCCACGGTCAATGGTGGTACAAGCGCCGATCTCAACACGATCGCCGATAATTACCCGACCAAGTTGTGGGATCTTAACCCAATTACCACGATCGTTAGCGTAGCCAAAGCCGTCAGAACCAATCACCGTGCTGGACTGAACGAGGCAATTTTCGCCAATTTCAACTTCATGGTAAACGGATACATTGGCCCACAAACGGGTCCCTGTACCGATTTTTGTTTGTTTCCCAACGAAGCAACCAGGGCCAATGACCACGTTATCGCCCAGCACAACGCCAGATTCAATAACGGCATTAGCGCCAATAGCGACGTTGTGACCAAGCTGAGCCGTCGGGTCGATTGCTGCGCTGGCTGCTATGTTTTGTGCTGGCTGCGGCGTAGTATCAAGAATTTGAGCCATGCGCGCATACGTCAGGTAGGGGTTTTTTACTACCAGTGCAGCGCTTGCGGCAAACGGAAGATCGTCCTGCGTCAGAACAACAGCTGACGCCTGGCATTGAGCCAGATGTTCACGGTACTTAGGGCTTACCATGAAGGTAATAGTGCCAGCTTTAGCCGATTGCATGGACGCAACAGCGGTGATGACGAGATCGCCATCACCGTGTAATTCTGCATCCAACTGCTGGGCTAAATCAGCCAGTCGAATTGAAGGCATTACTTATTTAACCTGTTTTAGGACATCAGCGGTGATGTCTTTAACATCGCTGCTGTTAAACGCAACGGCGTTCGCATCAACAACCAGATCGATGCTCTGATCGGCAGCAACTGATTTAACAGCAGACTGAATGCGAGTGACCAGTTTACCACGCTCTTCGTTAGAACGACGCTGACGGTCTTGCTCGAAAGCCTGCGCTTTCTGAGAGAAGGTCTGGCGCTGCGCCATTACGTCTTTTTCCAGTTTGCTACGCTCGCTCGCTTTCATGGTAGAACCATCGCGCTGCAGACGCTGCATTTTGGACTGAAGATCGTTTTCCATACCCTGCAGTTCGCTTGCACGGCCTTTGAATTCGTTTTCCAGCGTCGCTGAAACACCTGTTTTCTGTGCAACCTGCTGGAACAAATTACCCATGTTGACGATTGCAATTTTGTCTGCTGCCTGAGCAGACGTTGCCATCGCTAAACCGAGACCTGCAGCTAATAACCACTTTTTCACAATTAACTCCTTACCATCCCATTGGCACCCGAAGGTACCGTTCTTTGCGTGGCAAGGCGATCGTCTTACCGATCGCCAGTTGTCAGCGCTACACTGCCAACGCATTCCGTTGCTGCGGATTATTACCAGGTTTTACCAATGTTAAACTGGAATTGTTCCGACTTATCTCCATCATATTTCTTAAACGGCTGGGCGTAGGAGAAGACCAACGGCCCCAGCGGTGACATCCATTGTAATGCGATACCTGCCGACATGCGAATATTGCTCGGATCGCTGTAGTCTGGTACGCCAGCTTCACGCATCTGAGCCGTGTTCTGCCAGTTGGTATCCCACACAGTACCGGCATCCCAGAAGAAGGAGGTCCGCACTGAATTAGCGTACTTGTCGCTAATGAACGGCGTAGGGGTGATAAACTCCAGGCTCGCCACAGCCATGGCGTTACCGCCCACCGCATCATTGGAACTACAGACATCTTTAGAGGATGTTTTGTAGCAATTATCAGTATCGTTTCCGCCGTAGTAGACCGCTTTCGGACCGATGTTGTTGGACTGGAAGCCACGAACGGTGCTTGAACCACCGGCGTAGAAGTTCTCATAGAATGGCAGTTCTTTGCTGCCAATCCCGTCACCATAGCCCCAACGAGTACGACCCAGAACAACCCATTTATGGTCGTCATCTATCGGGAAGTAGGACGCCGTATCCAGCGTTACCTTATAGAACTCGTTATCCGAACCTGGAACAGTCACTTTACCATTCAGGTTGACGCGAGAACCATCCGTTGGGAAGAAGCCACGGTCAAGACGATTGTAGGTCCAACCGTAGTTGAAGGTGAAGTCGTCTGCAGCAAAACCGTTGTTATCGCTATTTTTGCTTGCCGACTGGCCGATGGAATCCAGATAACGCCACATCGCCACCTGCGGCTGCATGTTGGACAGGTCGTTATGTACGTAACCTAAACCGGCACGCAAGGTGTTGTATTCGTTAATCGGGAAACCAAGCGTACCGTCTACACCGTAGCTCTTGTTGGTATAAGAGGACAAATCCGCGTCGTCTGCTTTAAAGTTGTTATAGAAGAGACGACCGCCCAGACTCACGCCGTCAACGGTAAAGTAAGGGTTAGTAACAGAAAACTCAGAGTAGGTCTGGTAATCGTTTTTGGTGCCGTTGATGCCGACAGAGTAGCCCGTACCCAGCCAGTTATCCTGCTGAACCCCCACCTGGAAGCTCACGCCACTTTCAGTGCCATAGCCCACACCGAAGTTGAAGCTACCGGTGTTGCGCTCTTTTACTTTATAAACGACATCGACCTGATCCGGGCTGCCAGGTACGCGTTGCGTATCGGTGTCAACCGTTTCGAAGTAACCCAGACGGTTCAGACGCTCTTTACCCTGGTCAACGAGGTCGCTACCTAACCAGGCCCCTTCCATCTGGCGCATTTCGCGACGCAGAACGGAGTCTTTGGAGGTGTCGTTCCCTTCGAAGCGGATCTTGCGAACGTAGAAACGGTTGCCCGCATCAACGTTAACGTGGAGTTTAACGGTTTTATCAGCGTCGTTAATTTCTGGCTGCGTCTGCACGCGCGGATAGGCATAACCATAACGGCCGAGCAGCTTCTTAATGCTGTCTTCCATTTTGGTTACTTTAGAACCGCTATACAGATCGCCCGGCTGAATTTTGGTCAGCGATTCAATCTCAGCAGAGTGCCCCGCCAGATTCCCACTCACTTCTACACCGGAAAGCTTGTACTGTTCACCTTCAGTGATATTGATCGTGATGTAGATCCCTTTCTTGTCTGGCGTCAGACTGACCTGGGTTGAGTCGATGTTAAATCGGGCATAACCACGATCCAGATAGTAGCTGCGCAGGGTTTCGAGATCGCCTGCCAGTTTTTGTTTCTGGTATTTACGATCGCCGACCACGTTCCACCACGGCACTTCGTCGCGCAACTGGAAGGTTGAGATCAGTTCGTCAGTGCTAAACGCGTGGTTCCCAACGATATTGATCTGCTGGATCTTCGCCGAAACACCTTCCTGGAAGACCAGTTTCAGGTCAACACGGTTACGCGGCAGCGGTGTGACAACCGCTTTCACGCTCGCGCTGTACTTACCGACGCTGTAGTAGAAATCTTCCAGACCTTTTTCAATGTCTGCAAGCGTTGTGCGATCCAGAGATTCCCCCACACGAACACCCGATGCCTCAAGGTTCTGCTTGAGCATGTCATCTTTCACCGACTTGTTGCCGGAGAAAGTGATACTGGCGATCGTTGGACGTTCTTTTACCTGAACCAACAGCGTATCACCATCGCGCAGGACGCGGACATCCTCAAAGTTGCCAGTGGCAAACAGAGCACGGATGGTGTTACTGATATCATCATCATTCACCGTATCGCCGGGGCGAACAGGCATACTGAGGAGGGCCGCACCAACGGCGACACGCTGAAGGCCTTCGAAATGAATATCTTTCACTACGAACCCGTCAGCACCGTATACGGTCGCGCTGCTAAACAGCAGCGACGCTATGAGCAACTTTTTCATCGCCATCGTTATTATGCGTTCTTCCTAACACTCTCTTACAACCGAGAGAAATCATTGAAAAGTGCAAGCCCCATTAACAGCACCAGCAAAATCGAGCCGATGCGATAACTGAAGTCTTGAACTCGCTCGGATACCGGTCCGCCTTTTAGCTTTTCAATCGCCAAAAACAGCAGATGCCCCCCGTCTAACACGGGAAGCGGGAACAGGTTGATTATCCCAAGATTCACGCTAATGAGCGCGAGGAACATGAAATAGTAAATCACCCCGAATTCCGCTGACATCCCAGCCCCCTGAGCAATAGAGATTGGCCCACTGAGGTTGTTCAGTTTCACATCACCGGTTATCAATTTCCCCAACATGTTGACCGTTAGCTTCATCAGTTGCCAGGTTTTATCCGTGGCTTCAAGAATGGCGCTAAACGGACCATACTGGCGTATTGTTTTGTACTCATCTGGCAGTGGGATCACTTTCGGCACGACACCTGCGAACCCTTCTGCCTTTTTGCCACCCGATTTGGTATCCGGGATAAGCGTCAGCGAAAGCGGACTCCCTTGCCTTTCGACTTCAAGCGCAAGCGAAGTTCCAGGATTATCGCGCACCAGAGTAACAAAGGTCATCCACTGTGTTAATGGCTGACCATCGACTTTAACGATCCTGTCACCCGCTTGCAAACCCGCTTTGCTCGCGGCCGAATTTGCCTGAACTTCAGCTAACACGGTCTCAATCTGTGCGCCGCGCGGACGAATACCCAATGCCGAAACGGGATCTTCTTTATCAGGCTCGAAACGCCAGTGGCGTAAATCCAGCACTTTGTCCTGCCGCTGGTTTGATCCAAACGGCGATACGCTGACCGTCGTCTGCGCATCACCGATTTTAGCGACCAACTGTAGCCGCACGGCATCCCAGTCAGGGGTTTCGATGCCATCAATTGCGTTAAGTTCCATCCCTGGCGTAATTTGCGCACTCGCCGCGATGGAGTTGGGTGCAATTTCACCCACAACCGGACGCACGCCCGGGACGCCGATGATAAACACCAGCCAGTAGGCGAAGATAGCAAAGATGAAATTGGCTACCGGACCGGCAGCAATGATGGCAGCGCGCTGCCCAATGGTTTTATTGTTAAACGCGCTGTGACGCAGCTCAGGGGCAACAGGCTCGACGCGCTCGTCGAGCATTTTGACGTAGCCGCCCAGTGGGATAAGGGCGATAACAAACTCGGTACCGCGGCGATCGGTACGCTTCCAGAGAGATTTTCCAAAACCAATGGAGAACCGCTCCACCCGCACGCCGCAGCGACGAGCAACCCAGAAATGGCCAAATTCGTGCACAGTAATCAATACACCCAGTGCAACAATGAACGCCGCCAGATTCCAGAGAATGCTCAGCATAAAACCTTCCGTTAAATCGTCCCGAAAACCAGTAAAAGCAGGCACGCAAACACAGGGACCGCCGCTGTCAGGCTGTCAATGCGATCCAGTATCCCGCCGTGGCCTGGAATCAAATGGCCACTGTCCTTAATCCCTGCTTCACGCTTAAACATACTTTCGGTTAAATCACCCAGCACCGAGGCCAGCGCGGCAAAAATTGAGCAGATCAGCAGTGTTGACGGCGCAACCTCGAGATTTGCCCAAACGCCGTAGCCCCAGGAGATGATCGCAGCCGTAAACAAACCGCCAATGAACCCTTGCCAGGTTTTCCCCGGAGAAACTTTTGGCGCCAGTTTATGTTTGCCAAACAGTTTACCAAACATATAGGCCCCGGAGTCAGCCCCCCAGACGAGAATCATCACATAAAGCAGCCAAAGCGCGCCGCTGTAGTGGTTTTCGTCATAATGCCAGACGCGCAGCGCCAGCATACCCCAGAAAAAAGGAACAATAGTGAGCAGACCAAAAATAAGGCGCAAAACTTTTGAATTGCGCCATAGCGCCGCAGAACCTGGGTAAAAAAGCACCAGGGCGAGGGCGGCAACCCACCAGACCAGCGATACCCACAGGGAACCGGCAACCAGCGGTTGATGAATATCACGTTGATATTCAGGTAACGTAAACAGCATCAGGGCCAATATAAAGCCACAGATTACCGCCAGCCATACCCGCTGTGTCCGCGAGGTAAAGCCGCTAAACTGTCCCCATTCCCACGCGGCGAGCATGCACACCACCAGCGTGACAATAGCAAATCCCACTGGGGGCAGTAAAAACAGCGCCGCAATGACAATGGGTATTAATACAAAAGCGGAAATCAGGCGATACTTCAGCAAAAGCTACCCCCATCAGGCTTTGTCACCACCAGGCTCGGTGCCGCCGAAACGGCGCTCTCGATTGGCAAAAGCATGCAGCGCACCTTCAAAGTCTTGTTCATCAAAATCGGGCCAAAGAACATCAGTAAAGTAAAGTTCGGCATAGGCAATTTGCCATAGCAAAAAGTTACTTATGCGATGTTCTCCCCCTGTCCTAATTACCAAATCCACAGGCGCCAGTTCATTCATGCAGATTTGCTGACCCAGCGCCTCTTCATCAATTTGGTCGGGTCTGAGCAGCCCTTCCTGAACCTGCTCGGCCAGATGCCGAACGCCCTGGATAATATCCCAGCGTCCGCCGTAATTCGCCGCGATATTGAGCGTCAGACCGGTATTGTTCTCAGTCAACGCTTCTGCTTTACGAATCCGTTCCTGCAAACGTGAGTTAAAGCGACTGGTTTCGCCAATGATACGCAAGCGAACGTTGTGGCGGTGAAGGCTTTTTACTTCGCTGTCGAGCGCCCACACAAACAATTCCATCAACGCAGTCACTTCCTGCGCAGGCCGATTCCAGTTTTCACTGCTAAAAGCATAGAGCGTTAACGCATCAATGCCGTTATTGGCGGCAAAAGAAACGGCGCGACGAACAGATTTCGCCCCAGCTTTATGCCCAAAGGCTCGTATCTTCCCTTGTCTTTTCGCCCAGCGGCCGTTGCCATCCATAATGATCGCTACATGACGACAGCCATGTACTGGCACGTTTTCGCTTATTGGTTGATTCGCAGACAACATAACGCGTTTTTGGTCCCTGAAAAGGATTTAACGGTACTCAGGAATACTGAAGCCTAAACATAAAAAAGCCGTGTCATACCACGGCTTACCTGACCACTCAAAGCCAAATACCTGCGATCAGGTGGCGCAGACTATATCACTGAAGCCCTACGCTAACAAATAGCACGACTCCTGGTGCTTGCTTTATCACCAGCTTGCGAGACGCGTCACCTGTTTACGTGCCGCAATACGCGCCTGTGCATCCACCGCCAGCACCTCTTCCACACGTTGTGGCTCACGCAAATCCATTATCTCCAGTACCGACGAATTCAGAGCCGCAATGTCGGTAAAGCGAATTTGCTGATTCAGAAAAGCCTCAACGGTAATTTCATTGGCTGCATTGAGCGCCGTCGTCGCCGCCTGCCCTTGCTCAAAAGCATTCATTGCCAGCTTGAGGCACGGATAACGATCGTAATCAGGCTCGCTAAAGGTCAGTGAACTGAGCTTGCAGAAATCAAGTGGTTTAACCCCGGACTGCGCGCGCTTTGGCCACGCCATGGCGTGCGCTATTGGCGTGCGCATATCCGGTTCGCCCAACTGTGCCAGCACGCTGCCGTCCTGATATCGCACCATTGAGTGAATCACCGACTGCGGGTGGATTAGCACTTCCATTTGTTTCGCTGACGCGTTAAATAGCCAGCGGGCTTCAATGTATTCCAGACCTTTGTTCATCATGGTGGCAGAATCGACGGAGATTTTACGCCCCATTGACCAATTCGGATGGCGGCACGCCTGGTCTGGCATCATGGCGCTCAGTTCAGACAGTGGCGTTTCACGGAACGGGCCACCAGACCCGGTAAGCAGAATCGACACAACGCCATTCTGCTCCAGATCAGCGTACCCCAGGTTCTGTTGAAAAGGTTGCGGTAAACTCTGAAAAATCGCGTTATGTTCGCTGTCGACCGGTAAAAGGCGCGCGCCACGCTGCTTAACGGCTTCCATAAACAGGCGTCCGCAGGTCACCAGCGACTCTTTATTTGCCAACAGCACGTCTTTACCGGCGTCAATCGCCGCAAGCGTCGGCAACAGCCCTGCCGCCCCGACGATAGCGGCCATGACCTGGTTGACCTCATCCAGCGCCGCCATGTCGCAGGCCGCCTGTTGTCCACTGAGCACCTCCGTGCGGCAGCCTTTCTCCAGCAGCACTGCTTTCACCTGGCGGGCGCGCTCTTCGTCATCCATCACCGCATAGCGGGGGGTGAACTCCAGACACTGCTCAACCATTCGCTGCACGTTCTTACCGGCGACCAGCGCCGTCACGGTGTAAAGTTCAGGATTATGGCGAACAACATCAAGAGTGCTGCAACCGATAGAGCCGGTTGAGCCGAGGAGAGTTAAATGCTTCATGGGATGCCCGAAAAGTTAGACCAGAAAAAAGCAAAACGCCGCCAGCAAGACACAGAGTCCCTCTGAACGGCGTTTATCAGTGTATGGCAAAAATCAGAACTGCATCAGTTCCGCTTCTTTATCTGCCAGCGCCGCATCAATTTTCTTGATAGCCGCGTCAGTCATTTTCTGCACGTCATCCTGAGAACGACGGTCATCATCTTCACTGATCTCTTTCTCTTTCAGCAGCGCTTTTACTTTGTCGTTCGCGTCGCGGCGAACGTTACGCACGGACACTCGACCCTGCTCGGCTTCACCGCGCACCACTTTGATCAGATCTTTACGGCGCTCTTCCGTCAGTGCTGGCAGTGGAACACGAATATCAGCGCCCGCAGAACTTGGGTTCAGACCGAGGTCTGACGCCATAATCGCTTTTTCAATGGCCGGGCTCATAGAGCGGTCGAACACGTTGATTTTCAGCGTACGGGTATCTTCAACAGTCACGCTCGCCAGCTGGCGCAGTGGCGTTGGCGTGCCGTAGTATTCTACGATAATGCCATCCAGCAGGCTTGGGGAAGCGCGGCCAGTACGGATTTTGCTGATTTGGTTTTTGAACGCTTCTACGCATTTATCCATGCGTACTTCAGCATCTTTTCTGATGTCGTTAATCACGTTACGAATCCTTGAAAACTTGTCTCAGGCAGACTATCCGCCAGCACAACGCTACAGGTGTGCTAAGTATAGTCGCGTTTAATTCATGACAACGCCAAAGGCGTTATCCGGGTAAGATACCACTACCAAGTAAAGCGGAATCTTACCTGTATTTATCGCCGACGGAAATTATTCCGTGATCAAAGTGCCTTCTTTTTCACCCATGACCACGCGACGCAGTGCGCCAGGTTTGTTCATGTTGAAGACACGAATCGGCAGTTTGTGGTCACGAGCCAGCGTAAAGGCGGCAAGATCCATCACTTTTAGTTCTTTATCCAGTACTTCACTGTAGCTCAGCTGATCGTACATGGTGGCAGACGGATCTTTCGCCGGGTCGGCAGTAAACACGCCATCCACTTTGGTTGCTTTCAGCACCACATCGGCTTCGATTTCGATACCGCGCAGGCAGGCTGCGGAATCGGTGGTAAAGAACGGGTTACCCGTACCGGCGGAGAGGATCACCACGCGGTTGTTACGCAGCAGGCTTATAGCTTCAGCCCAGCTGTAGTTATCGCATACGCCATTCAGTGGAATAGCGGACATCAGGCGGGCGTTTACATAGGCGCGATGCAGGGCATCACGCATTGCCAGGCCATTCATTACGGTTGCCAGCATACCCATGTGGTCGCCCACAACGCGGTTCATCCCCGCTTTCGCCAGACCAGCACCACGGAAAAGGTTGCCACCGCCAATGACCACGCCAACCTGAATACCCAGTTCGACCAGTTCTTTGATTTCCTGTGCCATGCGGTCAAGAATGCTTGCGTCAATACCGAAGCCTTCCGTTCCCTGCAGCGCTTCGCCACTCAGCTTAAGCAGAATGCGTTTGTACACGGGTTTTGCATTGGTAGCCATGTTTCTTTCCTGAGACTGTCAACGATTAAGATGGGGGTTTAATTCTGGCGACATGTTAAGTCGCAAATCAGCGCAACGATAGTGGAGCTCGTCTGATTTCGTGTGACGGGTGACAAAAAGAAGCCGCCCTCAGGCGGCTCCTTTTCAATCATTAAGACTGCTTAGACATTGCAGCAACTTCTGCTGCGAAATCAGTCTCAACTTTCTCGATGCCTTCGCCCACTTCGAAGCGGATGAAGCCAGTCACGTCAGCGTTATGCTCTTTCAGCAATTGAGCAACAGACTTGCCTGGATCCATAACGAATGGCTGACCGGTCAGAGAAACTTCGCCAGTGAATTTCTTCATGCGGCCTTCAACCATTTTCTCTGCGATTTCTTTTGGCTTACCAGACTGCATCGCGATGTCCAGCTGAACCTGGTACTCTTTTTCTACCACTTCAGCAGACACGTCTTCTGGCTTAACGAATTCTGGCTTGCTTGCAGCGATGTGCATTGCCAGCTGTTTAACCAGCTCTTCGTCAGCGCCTTTAGCCGCAACCAGAACACCGATACGTGCGCCGTGCTGGTATGAACCCAGGACATCGCCTTCCAGGGAAGAGACGCGACGGATGTTGATGTTCTCACCGATTTTAGCAACCAGCGCAACGCGTTCTTCTTCGAACTGTGCTTTCAGAACGTCAACGTCAGTGATTTTACCCGCAATCGCTGCGTCCAGAACTTTGTTAGCAAATGCCTGGAAGCCGCCATCTTTAGCAACGAAGTCAGTCTGGCAGTTAACTTCCAGAATGATACCGTAGTTGCCGTCGATTTTGGTGATGATCACGCCGTCAGCAGCAACGTTGCCTGCTTTTTTAGCTGCTTTGATCGCACCGGATTTACGCATGTTTTCGATTGCCAGCTCAATGTCGCCGTTCGCTTCAGTCAGCGCTTTTTTGCAATCCATCATGCCTGCGCCAGTACGCTCGCGCAGCTCTTTTACCAGGGATGCGGTAATTTCAGCCATTCTTAAATCCTCGGGAGATGTGAACTGCCCGGCCGGGGCCAAACAGTATAAATTGAAAAAAGGGGCCGATAATTGGCCCCTATTCATACACGGTACTAATAAGGGGTAAAACCTTATTATTCAGCTTCTACAAAGCTTTCTTCCGCTTGAGTAGCCAGATCCTGGGAACGGCCTTCACGAACGGTAGCCGCTACAGCGCTCAGGTACAGGCTAACAGCACGGATTGCATCGTCGTTACCCGGGATAACGAAGTCAACACCGTCTGGATCGGAGTTGGTATCAACGATAGCGAATACTGGGATACCCAGGTTGTTAGCTTCTTTGATTGCGATGTGCTCGTGGTCTGCATCAATGACGAACAGCGCGTCTGGCAGGCCGCCCATATCTTTGATACCACCCAGGCTGTTTTCCAGCTTGGCCAGTTCACGAGTACGCATCAGCGCTTCTTTCTTAGTCAGCTTGTCGAAAGTACCGTCCTGAGACTGAGTTTCCAGATCTTTCAGGCGTTTGATTGACTGACGAACGGTTTTCCAGTTGGTCAGCATGCCGCCCAACCAGCGATGGTTCACGAAGAACTGATCGCAGCTGTTAGCAGCATCTTTCACAGCTTCGCTTGCAGCGCGTTTAGTACCAACGAACAGAATCTTACCTTTACGGGAAGAGATCTTGTTCAGCTCAGCCAGAGCTTCGTTGAACATTGGTACAGTTTTCTCAAGGTTGATGATGTGAACTTTGTTACGTGCGCCGAAGATGAAAGGCTTCATTTTCGGGTTCCAGTAACGGGTCTGGTGACCAAAGTGAACACCAGCCTTGAGCATGTCGCGCATGGAAACAGTTGCCATGTTTAAAACCTCTATAGTAAAAGTTGGGGTTATGCCTCCACGTATCCCATATTACCGACCCCAAAGGGCACCCCGGAATATGTGCCGATACGTGTGTGTTGTTACACAAAGTGAGATTATCGCTTCCGTCCAGACTGTGTATCTGAAATGGATCGGAAGTCCGGCGCGCTTTATACCACAAAACACGACCAGAAACCAACAGTTGTTGGCTGAGTGTGCTGTTAATGATTCTCAATTTGGCACGGAGTGGGCCTGACTGATACCATTAACGATACTCAGTTTAGTATTGTCGAAAAAATCGACACCGATGGACAGATTACATGGCTATCTCTATTAAGACCCCTGAAGAAATTGCAAAGATGCGCGTCGCCGGTCGTCTGGCCGCAGAAGTGCTTGAAATGATCGCACCGTTCGTTAAACCGGGCGTGAGCACCGGCGAACTGGATCGCATCTGTAACGACTATATTGTCAACGAGCAGCACGCCGTCTCCGCCTGCCTTGGCTACCACGGTTTCCCGAAATCCGTCTGCATTTCCATTAATGAAGTGGTGTGCCACGGTATCCCCGATGACGAAAAACTGCTGAAAGATGGCGACATCGTCAACATCGACGTGACCGTCATTAAAGACGAATACCACGGTGACACCTCGAAGATGTTCATCGTTGGCAAGCCGACCATCCTCGGCGAGCGCCTGTGCAAAGTCACGCAAGAGAGCCTCTACCTGGCGCTGAAGTTGGTGAAGCCGGGCATCCGCCTGCGTACGCTGGGCGTCGCTATTCAGAAGTTCGTTGAGGCAGAAGGTTTCTCCGTAGTGCGTGAATACTGCGGTCACGGCATTGGCCGCGTTTTCCACGAAGAGCCGCAGGTGCTGCACTATGATGCGGACGACGGCGGCGTGGTGCTGCAACAAGGCATGACTTTTACTATCGAACCGATGGTAAACGCTGGCGACTACCGTATCCGCACCATGAAAGACGGCTGGACGGTGAAAACCAAAGACAGAAGCTTGTCTGCACAGTATGAGCATACTATTGTGGTAACGGACAACGGCTGCGAAATTATGACGTTGCGCAAGGATGACACCATCCCGGCGATACTGACCAACATTGAGTGATAAAAAGCCGGCAAATGCCGGCTTTTTTAATGGCGATAGCGTTTTCTTATGGGTGGCACGCAATGAGTAATTCATTACCCGAACAGTATGCTAACACAGCACTTCCCACCCTCCCCGACCAGCCCGATAACCCGGGCGTCTGGCCATCTCACGCGCTGACCTGTGCAGGCATCAAAGCGCATATGGATATTTTCCATCGCTGGCTGAGCAGCGCGTTTGATGCAGGTATCTCTGCCGAGCAGCTCATTGAGGCACGCACCGAATTTATCGACCAACTCCTCCAGCGCCTGTGGATCGACTACGGATTCGGGCAGATAAGCGATGTAGCCATGGTCGCGGTTGGGGGCTATGGCCGCGGAGAGCTTCATCCGCTTTCCGATATCGACCTGCTTATTTTAAGCCGCAAAAAGCTGGCGGATGAACAGGCACAAAAAATCGGCGAACTGTTGACCCTGCTCTGGGATGTGAAGCTGGAAGTCGGCCACAGCGTGCGTACGCTGGAAGAGTGCCTGCTGGAAGGGCTATCTGATCTGACCGTCGCCACCAACCTGATTGAAACCCGTCTGCTGATTGGCGACGTGGCGCTGTTCCTGGAATTGCAAAAGCACATTTTCAGCGATGGCTTCTGGCCGTCAGAAACATTCTTCGCCGCCAAGGTCGAGGAACAGAATCAGCGCCACCTGCGCTACCACGGTACCAGCTATAACCTGGAGCCCGATATCAAAAGCAGCCCGGGCGGCCTGCGTGATATCCACACGTTGCAGTGGGTCGCCCGTCGTCACTTTGGCGCGACGTCGCTGGATGAGATGGTCGGTTTCGGCTTCCTGACCGAAGCCGAGCGTAACGAGCTGAACGAATGCCTGCATCTGCTGTGGCGAATGCGCTTTGCCCTGCATCTGGAACTTACCCGCTACGATAACCGTCTGCTCTTCGACCGCCAGCTCAGCGTTGCCCAGCGCCTCAACTACCGTGGCGAAGGCAATGAACCGGTTGAGCACATGATGAAGGATTTCTTCCGCGTCACCCGACGCGTCAGCGAGCTAAACCAGATGCTGCTGCAGCTGTTTGATGAAGCGATCCTGGCGCTGACAGCAGACGAAAAACCGCGTCCGATTGATGATGAATTCCAGCTACGCGGCACGCTTATCGATCTGCGCGACGAAACGCTGTTTATGCGCGAGCCGCAAGCGATCCTGCGGATGTTCTTTACCATGGTGCGCAACAGCACAATCACCGGGATCTACTCCACTACCCTGCGCCATCTGCGCCATGCTCGCCGCCATTTGCGTCAGCCGCTGTGCTATATCCCCGAAGCGCGTTCGCTGTTTCTCAGCATGCTTCGCCATCCGGGCGCCGTGAGTCGCGGTCTGTTGCCGATGCATCGTCACAGCGTGCTATGGGCCTATATGCCGCAGTGGTCGCACATTGTCGGGCAGATGCAGTTCGATCTTTTCCACGCCTATACCGTAGACGAGCACACTATCCGCGTGATGCTCAAGCTGGAAAGCTTCGCTAAAGAAGAGACGCGATCCCGCCATCCGCTCTGCGTGGAGTTATGGCCGCGCCTGCCGCACCCTGAGCTTATCCTGATTGCGGCGCTGTTCCACGATATTGCCAAAGGTCGCGGTGGGGATCACTCGGTGCTGGGGGCGCAGGACGTGCTGAAATTTGCCGAACTGCATGGTCTCAACTCACGCGAAACCCAGCTGGTGGCCTGGCTGGTACGCCATCATCTACTGATGTCGGTCACCGCACAGCGGCGTGATATCCAGGATCCAGAAGTGATTAAGCAGTTCGGCGAAGAAGTTCAGACCGAGAACCGCCTGCGCTATCTGGTGTGCCTGACGGTAGCCGATATTTGCGCCACCAACGAAACGCTGTGGAACAGCTGGAAGCAGAGCCTGCTGCGCGAGCTGTACTTCGCCACCGAAAAACAGCTGCGCCGCGGGATGCAACATACGCCGGATATGCGCGAACGCGTGCGCCATCATCAGCTCCAGGCGCTGGCGCTGCTGCGAATGGAGAATATTGATGAAGAGGCGCTGCATCAGATTTGGGCGCGCTGTCGCGCTAACTACTTCGTCCGCCATAACCCAAACCAGCTCGCCTGGCATGCGCGGCATCTGTTAAAACATGATTTGTCTCAGCCGATGATCCTGCTCAGTCCGCAGGCCACGCGCGGCGGTACGGAGATCTTTATCTGGAGTCCGGACAGACCATATCTGTTCGCCGCGGTCTGCGCCGAACTGGACCGGCGGAACCTGAGCGTTCACGATGCGCAAATTTTTACCACCCGCGACGGCATGGCGATGGATACGTTTATCGTGCTGGAGCCAGACGGTAGCCCACTGTCGTCGGACAGGCATGAAAGGATACGTTTTGGCCTGGAACAGGCGATTACTCAGCACAGTTGGCAGCCACCACAACCGCGTCGTCAACCCGCCAAATTACGCCACTTCACCGTCGATACCGAGGTCAATTTTCTGCCGACCCACACTGACCGTAAATCGTTCCTGGAACTGATCGCGCTGGATCAGCCGGGTTTACTCGCCCGCGTCGGCCAGGTTTTTGCCGATCTGGGAATTTCGCTTCATGGCGCCAGAATTACAACCATTGGCGAACGAGTAGAAGATTTATTTATAATCGCCACCGCAGACCGGCGTGCCCTTAATAAAGACCTGCAACTTGAGGTGCAACAACGGTTGACAGCAGCCCTCAATCCAAACGATAAAGGGTGATGTGTTTTTTAGTGAAATGGAAAGAGTAAACAATGCAGCAGTTACAGAACGTTATTGAGTCCGCTTTTGAGCGTCGCGCCGAGATCACTCCGGCTAATGTAGATACCGTTACCCGTGAAGCGGTTAACCAGGTGATTTCTCTGCTGGATTCCGGCGCGCTGCGTGTAGCAGAAAAAATTGGCGGTCAGTGGGTAACTCATCAATGGCTGAAGAAAGCCGTGCTGCTCTCTTTCCGTATCAACGATAACCAGGTTATCGACGGGGCAGAAAGCCGCTACTTTGACAAAGTGCCGATGAAATTCGCTGACTACAACGAAGCACGTTTCCAGAAAGAAGGCTTCCGCGTGGTGCCACCTGCCGCAGTTCGCCAGGGTGCATTCATCGCGCGCAACACCGTGCTAATGCCCTCTTACGTCAACATCGGTGCTTACGTTGACGAAGGCACCATGGTGGACACCTGGGCAACCGTCGGTTCTTGCGCGCAAATCGGTAAAAATGTTCACCTCTCCGGCGGCGTCGGGATCGGTGGCGTACTGGAGCCACTGCAGGCTAATCCTACCATCATCGAAGATAACTGCTTTATCGGCGCCCGTTCCGAAGTGGTTGAAGGCGTTATCGTTGAAGAAGGTTCCGTGATCTCGATGGGCGTTTACATCGGTCAGAGCACCCGCATTTACGATCGTGAAACCGGCGAAGTGCACTACGGCCGCGTGCCGGCAGGTTCCGTTGTTGTCTCCGGCAACCTGCCGTCTAAAGATGGCACATACAGCCTGTACTGTGCGGTTATCGTGAAGAAGGTCGACGCGAAAACCCGCGGTAAGGTCGGGATTAACGAACTGCTGCGCACCATCGACTAATGGGTTATAAAAAAAGCGGGGGCAACCCCGCTTTTTTTGTATCTGAGGGTGGCGAAAATAGATTTTTTCGTTAATTATTCAAAGGTTATGTTGAGATCAAGGGTACCGCTATGTACGATAATCTGAAAAGTCTGGGCATTACCAATCCTGATGAAATCGATCGTTACAGCCTTCGCCAGGAAGCCAACAACGACATTTTAAAAATCTATTTTCACAAGGACAAAGGCGAGTTTTTCGCCAAAAGCGTCAAGTTTAAATATCCGCGCCAGCGTAAGACCGTGGTTGCCGATGGTATCGGCCAGGGTTACAAAGAAGTACAGGAAATTAGCCCTAACCTGCGCTATGTGATTGATGAACTGGATCAGATCTGCCAGCGCGATCGCACCGACGTTGACCTGAAACGTAAAATCCTTGATGACCTGCGTCATCTGGAGAGCGTGGTCACCAATAAGATCAGCGAAATTGAATCCGATCTGGAAAAACTCACCCGCAAGTAAATCATCATTCCAGAGGCCAGGACACTGGCCTTTCTCAAAACCTCACATAGAACCTCATTTTTTATCATTAACTGTCCTCCAGGATAACAAAATATTTTCCGACATCACCCACATCATTAAACATCAAAACGAAAGTAATTGAGTTTTCTTATCTCATGCAAAAGGTAAGGTTTATTCATCCTTAACCAATAAACATGAGATTAACAAACCATGATCACTTTAACCGAAATGATATGCTACACCCTCAAAAAAGCCCCGTGGCTTAATAATGAAGGCTTTGATAAAGGGTTACACCACGATCGGCAGCAGCTTGGTATTATTTTATCGGCGAACACCCCACTTAAAATAAGACAGCTAGATACCCGTTATGGTGCTGCGACACTGCGTTTATTGTGCGACGATTCCGCTGTCGAAAAATCATTAACATTAAAGCCTGAGTGGCAAACGATTAGCGCAACGGTCGATACCGTGCCCTTCATTGATACGCTTTTTACGGAGGATGCGCAAAAATTCTATGTCGAATTTGAGCAAACCGTTGAACCTCGGGAATTGCCATTTTTTAACCGAGAAAAAAATGCTACGGTATTTTTTTCTTCCTGGGCCAAAACTCAAGCTCCATTTGCGCTGGTTGACACCGGTAGCGCTCAACTATTGGTCCCCTATGCCGACATGGATAACCTGCAGAAGGTAAACACAGAAAATGGCATCTCTGGTTTGCTGAACTTTTATGAAGAAATTTTTGCTTTTTATAATAAATTAGCCGGCCTTAGCTTTACACCCGAAAATCCACTCAACCAGAATATTGGTAATAAGTATTTCATTAAAGCAGATAAGCATGGTATCGGTGCCGCCTATTACGGTTCGTACTGGTGTGCAGAGACGTCATCAACCATCGCCCAGGGATGGATTGATAATGCAGCAACCCAGTGGACCATTCTCCATGAAATTGCCCATGGATATCAGGGCAAATTTATGAACGATTCTCGCTTCTCGGTTGGAGAGGTTTGGAATAATATCTATGGCGCATGGTTCCAGCAAACTACATTAGGTAATGCTAACCAGCTCTATACCCAGGGATGGTTGTATAACTATGGTAAAAAAGATGCTGTAGAAAAAAATCTCCGCAACAATATAGCGAGTAAAACCCCGGCGAATAAATGGGATCTGCGTTCTAAACTCTTGCTGCTGATGTTAATGCAATTTAAATCATCGACGAAAAGCTTTACACTGTTTAATGAAGAATATCGCGCATTGGCGAACAGGGAAGATTTCTTAGCGTCGAATTACCACACTCTGGATATCATGGCAGACGCGAGCGCAACTGTAGCGGGTTATGATATGACTGCCTGGATCGATCTGTGTGGTATTGAGCTTAATGATGTTACCCGAGAACGCATTCAGGCTATGGCGGCCAAACCGGTTTATCCTCTTTACGATCTCTTGCCAGAAGCGGAATGGGCGAATGCTCAAAAAAAACTGGGGTTACCAACATCAGTGTGGTTGGTCGATAACGCAGAACTGTCTGTTTTGAACAAAAAAGGAAATGTTTCTTTTAATATCAACATCGACGATTTGGCTCAAATTTATGGCCACGATATCAAACTTATTGACAACTGTGGCACTGATATTACTGTTCGCATTACCGATGATGTTTTACAACTGCAAACCTTACCTGTGGGTATTTATCAACTGATTCTGCCGAAAGGACGCTCACAAAAATACGCTGTTGATAAAAAATGGCTCGTAGTTCGTGAAGGCGAAAATAGCGTAACGGTTAACTACAGCCCTCTGTATGATACTAATTCTCGTAATGAGAGCCTTGTTTTCCTCGGCCTTGCAGATACCCAATTTGCAACCCTCACGATCAATAATGAAAGAAAAAAAATCATACTGGATGTCACCAATTCAACCCCACACTCATATTATGGTGCTGATACTTACGCAAGCGTGACTATTTTCACAGCTGATGGCAAGCAAATATTCAATCGCGTTATGCCGGGGAAAAACTGCCCCATCACCTGCGAAGAAATCCCCTTTGAAGAAGGCTACTTAATTGATGTATATCACGCCGAATGCGGGCATCGTTTTTATAATAAACCCACGTATATCGAACTGATTTCTCATTACGTAAAAACTAATAACTTCAGGATTGACAACGCTGGGTTAGTGAATATTGCACTGAATAATAACCCGAATGACGACCTCCGCGCTATCATCGCAGAGTCAGCACAACAATTACGTTCTGAACCATTGATTTATAGCCTGCCAGACAGTGCGGAAAAGGTTAACATCTGGCTGATGATCAACCAATTCGCTGACGAAGCCCGTGATACATTAGCGCTCGAATATGCCGACTGCATCCCATTAGACAACAGTGACCCCGACAATCTGACGGGCAGTGCAATTCACCTATCATTATGCGGACTCGGTAATTATGAGTTTTGCGGCATTACCATAGACAATAGCCGTTATCAGATGACCGTAACGACTAAACCGGTACAACCACACGCCTATTATCCAAAAACTTATGCATGGGTACGCGTATGGGATGAGAAAGGAATCGAAATATATAGCCGCAATTACGATGGTACAGTTCACTGTATTGCCGGTACGGAAACCCTTCCACTGCGTGATGGTTATGTCATTGATATCTATCATGATGAGCCTTTCAGATGCGTTGCCTCAAACACCATGCAAAATACAGATATTCAGCTCGCGCAGGATAATACATGGGAAGTGACGCGTTTTGGTCTAAAAAAGTGTCAACATCCTGGCGCTGATGCACTGGAACCGACGCTGCGCGGCAATAAATTCCTCTGGAAACTGCTGGGATATTACGATGGCAAATTTGCCAGTATCGATATTGATCTTGTTAACAACACGCTCGTTTATTCAACCGAAGCGATCACGCCACACAGTCTCTATGCCGGGCTGTATGCGGAGGTCAGAATTATCGATAACGAAGGGTTAGTCGTGTATCAGCAGGCGATACAGGCTAAAGAGCCGCTGGTGAAATTCACCGACACCATGACGCTGGCAAAAGGCTATACCATTGAGGTTTATCATGCAGAAGCGGGTCATCGTTCGGTAATCATTAACGCTGAAACCGAACACACCTATCAGCAAAAGAGAAAAGTAGTTTATAACGTTATTGAAAAGGGACTATTTTTAGTTTCTGAAGAATAACCAACCGCTTAACACCACCGCTCTGCGCGGTGGTGTTACTTCTCATCGTTGTTCATCCAGTTGCAGTGCGACATACAGCAGCAGCCTGTCGTCGAAATTCCCCAGATCCAACCCCGTAAGTTCCGAGATACGATTCAGACGGTATTCCAGCGTATTGCGGTGGATAAACAGCGCTTTCGAGGTTGCCAGCGGCTGTACGTTATGACGAAACCACGCCTGCAACGTGCGGCGTAGCAGACCATTGTTATCCATTGCTTTCAGGCGTACTAGCGGGCGCGCCAGCTCATTAGCCTGCCAGCCGCCGCGCAGGCTGTCGAGCAGTACTGGCAGCATCAAATCCTGATAAAAATAGCTTCGGCTTTCCGGCATGCGCTGCTTCCCTACCATCATGGTCGTACGCGCGGTACGCCACGAGCGGGCGATACTGCCAGGTCCGGTAAAGTAATTGCCCAGCGCGACGCGAAAACGGAGTTGACCATTCTCTTTCATACGGGCGATCAGCTGATCCACTCGCCGACGGTGATCTTCTGCATCCCAGCGGCCAAACTGATTCAGCGCGGGCTTGAGCACCACCATTTCTGTTAGCGAAACAATCGCTACCAGGTTGTTTCGTTCCGGCGTCGCCAGCGCATTCTGCAGTTGCTGCAGCTCGGCCATCGCGCTGTCTACGCCCAGTTGGCCGCTATCCACCTCAATGACTGCCACCACGCGCGGTTGATTCAGATCGATGCCCAGACGCTGCGCCCATTCGCTCAGGGCGGGTGTGTGCTCCTCGGCCTGGATAAGATTCATCACCAGCTCTTCACGCAGACGGCTGTCCTGCGCAAGCAGATGCATCAGGCGCGACTGCTCCAGCATCATCTCGGCAGTCATACAGACCAGCTCACCATATTTACGCAGAGACCCGGGTTCACCGGTCAGGCCAATGACGCCCACGATCTCCCCTTCCAGACGCAGCGGTAAATTGATGCCCTGGCGAACACCATGCAGATGTTTCGCGACCGCATCATCGATATCCACTACCCGTCCCTGAGAGAGAACCAGCAATGCACCTTCGTGCAATTCCCCAACGCGTTCACGATCGCCACTCCCGATAATGCGCCCACGGGCATCCATTACGTTGATATTGGTATCGATGATGCGCATGGTGCGCGCCACGATATCCTGCGCCATGTTGGTATCAAGATGCCAGCCAGCCATGTAACCCTCCTGTGAGCAGAGCTCAAGCATAGGGGAGTTCAGTGAGGGTCGCATTGTGCGGATGCACAAAGACAGGGGGATAAGTATGGACTTGTGGAAAGCATCACAGAAAAGAGAAATGCCCCTGCGTTAAACACGCAGGGACATGAGGGGATTACTGCATCAGCAGATAAATTGTGGTGTCACCACGCTGGATATTCAGCGCCAGCACGGTGGGCTTACCGTCGAGGATTTTACGCAACTCAGCGATGTTTTTCACTGGCTGCTGGTTCGCGGCCATGATCACATCACCTTTTTTCAGGCCGATACGCGCAGCCGGTGAGTTCGCTTTCACGTTATTCACCACGACGCCTTTATCTTCACCTTTGTTGCTCATCTCCGCACCTTCGATACCGCTGAAGAGGGTGCTGGAATCAACCTGATTCTGGCTGCTCTGCTGCAGTTCCAGACTCACGTCAACCGGCTTACCTTCACGCAACAGGCCAAGGGTCACTTTGCTGCCAATTGGCATGGAACCCACTTCAGCACGTAGCGCGGCAAAGCTGCTGATAGGCTTACCGTTCAGGGAGGTGATCACATCCCCCGCTTTAATGCCCGCTTTCGCCGCAGACGAGTTTGGCATCACCTGGCTGACGAAAGCGCCGCGCTGAGCGTCAACTTTCATCGCTTTCGCCAGCTCGGAGTTCAGCTCAGTACCCATGATGCCCAATTCACCGCGCTTCACCTGGCCGTACTGCACCATCTGCGAGGTCAGGTTTTTCACCATGTTGCTTGGGATAGCAAAACCGATACCAATGTTACCGCCGTCCGGTGCGAGGATCGCGGTGTTGATACCAATCAACTCACCGTTCAGGTTCACCAGCGCCCCACCGGAATTACCGCGGTTAATGGCCGCATCCGTCTGGATGAAGTTTTCATAGTTCTCAGCGTTCAGGCCACTACGACCCAGCGCAGAAACGATACCCGAGGTCACCGTTTCGCCCAGACCGAACGGGTTACCGATAGCCACGGTATAATCGCCGACGCGCAACGCGTCAGAATCGGCAAGCTTAATCGCCGTCAGGTTTTTCGGATCCTGAATCTGGATCAGCGCGATATCGGAGCGCGGATCTTTACCCACCACTTTGGCATCGAATCTACGGCCGTCGCTCATCTGAACTTTGATGGTGCTGGCGTTATCCACAACGTGGTTATTGGTCACCACGTAGCCTTTAGCCGCATCAATAATTACCCCTGAGCCCAGCGCCATAAATTTCTGCTGCTGCCCGCCGCCCTGGCTGTTTTCACCTGCCCCCCCACCCTGGCAGAACGGGGAGCTCTGGAATGGCGAACCCTCCTGGCAGAACGGTGAGTTATCACCGAAGAACTGCTGGAAGTTTCTTGGCATACGCGGCGTATTAACCGTGGTACTGCCCTCTACGTTAATGCTCACCACCGATGGCATCACCTTTTCGAGCATTGGCGCCAGACTTGGCATCTGCTGAGAGGTTGCTGCCGTGGACGGCGCGGCCTCAGCTGCAGTAGCAGTCAGAGGAGACAGCGCTAAACCTAAACTTAGAGCCAGTGTACTCATTGCTAAAGCGGTTTTTTTCATATTTCTCAATCTCGATTTACCCGATATTGCATAATTGCTGTGTAACTCAGATTCGTTTTATAACGCTTAGTTCCGGGATTAAGTTTATGGAAAAAGTAAAAATTTATTGGCGCTCTTTACAAAACTCCGCGTTTATTCAACGGCCATCAGCTTGCGGTATTCGTCCCAGGCATACAAATCTGTCATGCCGCTGATATAGTCCTGAATAAGTCGACAGCGATAATAATATTCCATAACGGGCCATTGTGAAGATTGTTTCTCCAGTTTACCCGTTGCTTCGACGTAGGCCAGACGATGGCGGGTCGACAATTTTTGGTAAAGCCGGGATTCAATCGGTAATCGACGTACCCGCTCGTCTTCTACCAGTTCACTAAACTCCTCGACCGTTAACTGCAGCAGTGGGCTATAAATCTCCAGCAGCCCGCTTATCACCCGGTATCCCTGTAACTCTAACTGTTCGACATCAGGATGGCTGAACACATGCCGCACGGCAACATTTTTATAGAGTTCAAGAAGTTGACTAAAGCTACTGTCGTCTTCGAGCAACGCATGGTTGAATTCACCGCTAAAAATGGTCGGCAGATTATCGATAAAGCGCGAGGCCGCATAAGGCACCAGTTTATTGAGAGTATTAACCCGCAAATACATAAAGAACTGGTCTTCCGTGCTGCGGCTTAATGAATTTGAGCGCGACTTTTCCCAGGCATTTTCGACGACCTGAGAAAACAACGATCCCTTTTCGTGCTGACCCCAGGCGTCATACAGATGTTGATAAAGCTCCTCAACGCTGAATATTCTTTTCTCAACGGCATCCTCCAGGTCGGCGACACAATAGGAGATATCGTCCGCAGCCTCCATAATCCACGTTAAGGGAAAACGGCCATTCGGCGCCAACGACAGTTCTTTACGCAACCGCTCAATATAGGCTTCTTCAGATAAGTAGTAGCCTGGCTTTTTCATCAAATAACTGTGGGATGCCGGCGCCTCGCCCATCCACCACGCCGGGCGCGTATATTTGAGGATGCAGCCAACCTGCGCCCAGGTGAGATTCATGCGCATCAGAGAATGCACCAGTCGGATCCCCTGCGCATTGCCTTCAAAATGACAAAGATCCTGGCGCACTTTACGACGAAGAACGTTCAGATCTTCTTCCCCCTCACGCAGGCATAAATCACGCACCTTACAGCGATCGTCACTGAGCGGCTGGCTTGCCGCATCCGCCGGGAAAAGGCGCTGTTTAAACCAGTCATTGATGGCAGCTTCACCGAAATGACCAAAGGGGGGATTACCAATATCATGCATCAGGCACGCCATTTCAACGATGCTCTCGAATGGCCCGGTCAATTCATCAAGACCATAGCGTGCCAGCAACCGCTGCTCTTTAAGGCGGCTCAAAATCTCTTTAGCAATATAACGCCCGACTTGCTGAACCTCCATTGAGTGGGTTAAGCGCGTGCGCACTGCGGCGTTACGTTCCAGCGGAAACACCTGAGTCTTTTGCTGCAAGCGACGAATGGCGGGTGAGTTAATGATGCGTCCGCGATCGCTTTCGAAGATCCTCAGGATCTCATGCTCGCTCTTATCGCCCTGCGGCGAACGGAAGCGCCGATGCCAGTTAATTTTTATGCGAAAATCGATCTGCGTCATGTGCTCCCCCGCGTGAGAAATGCGCTTCCACTAAAGCCCATGATAGACTATGCATCTTAACGAGGTACATCGCGAGTAAATCTATGAAAATCGGCATTATTGGTGCAATGGAAGAAGAAGTTACGCTCCTGCGTGACAAAATTGAGAACCGTCAGACTCTCTCTCTGGGTGGTTGTGAAATCTATACCGGCCAGTTGAACGGCGTTGAGGTTGCTCTGCTGAAATCTGGCATCGGTAAAGTTGCTGCTGCGCTGGGTGCAACCCTGCTGCTCGAACACTGCAAGCCGGACGTGATCATCAATACCGGATCTGCGGGCGGCCTCGCACCAACGCTAAAAGTGGGTGATATCGTCGTCTCTGACGAAGCGCGTTACCACGATGCGGACGTGACCGCGTTTGGCTATGAATATGGTCAGCTTCCGGGTTGCCCGGCAGGCTTTAAAGCAGACGATAAGCTGATTGCCGCCGCCGAGACCTGCATCGCTGAATTAGATCTGAACGCCGTGCGCGGCCTGATTGTCAGCGGCGACGCCTTTATCAATGGCTCCGTTGGCCTGGCGAAAATCCGTCATAACTTCCCGCAGGCCGTCGCCGTTGAGATGGAAGCGACCGCGATTGCTCACGTTTGCCATAATTTCAGCGTCCCGTTCGTGGTAGTCCGTGCTATCTCTGACGTGGCGGACCAACAATCGCACCTGAGCTTCGACGAGTTCCTGGCCGTTGCCGCAAAACAGTCTACCGTCATGGTGGAACGCCTGGTACAGAATCTGGCGCGTGGGTAAAGCCTGCTTGAGGGCGCTAGCCGCCCTGCTTCTGCTCGCACCGGCATGGCTTTATGCCGCGCCGCGGGTGATAACGCTCTCCCCGGCGAACACCGAGCTGGCGTTTGCTGCCGGGATCACTCCCGTTGGCGTGAGCAGTTTTTCAGATTATCCGCCGCAAGCGGCCGGCATAGAGCAGGTATCAACATGGCAGGGGATGAATCTTGAGCGTATCGTGGCGCTCAAGCCCGACCTCGTACTGGCATGGCGCGGCGGAAATGCCGAGCGCCAGGTAAACCAGCTCACTTCGCTTGGGATTAACGTCATGTGGGTTGACGCGGTGAGCATTGAGCAAGTCGCCGCAGCACTTCGCGCGCTCGCCCCCTTCAGCCCAACGCCGGAAAAGGCCGAGGCTGTGGCAACCCGGATGCTCAGCGACTACGCTGCGCTGAAAAGCCAATACGACACGCCAGCGAAAAAACGCATTTTCCTGCAGTTTGGCAGCCAGCCATTGTTCACTAGCGGAAAAGGCACTATTCAGAACCAGGTGCTCGACGTTTGTGGCGGTGAAAATATCTTTGCTGCCAGCCGGGTCCCCTGGCCGCAGGTCAGTCGGGAACAGGTTTTGATCCGCCAGCCGCAGGCCATCGTGGTGGTCGGAAGTGCGAGTGAGATTCCTAAAATTGAACAGTTCTGGCAAAGCCAGCTAAAAATACCGGTGATCCCGCTCAACCGCGACTGGTTTGAACGTGCCAGCCCGCGTATTATCCTCGCCGCAAAACAACTCTGTGCCGCGCTGGCAGAGAGTGACTCACTCAGATAAACACCCGTTCGAGGATTTAACGATGCTCGTGTATTGGCTGGATATTCTTGGCACAGCCGTTTTTGCTATATCCGGCGTATTGCTCGCCGGAAAATTACGCATGGACCCTTTTGGCGTGTTGGTTTTGGGCGTGGTTACCGCCATCGGCGGTGGGACGATCCGCGATATGGCGCTGGCCCATGGCCCGGTATTTTGGGTGAAAGATCCCACCGACCTGGTGGTGGCTATGGTCACCTGCCTGTTGACCATCGCGCTGGTACGCCAGCCGCGCAGATTACCTAAATGGATATTGCCGGTGCTGGATGCCGTCGGCCTGGCGGTGTTTGTGGGCATTGGGGTGAATAAAGCCTTTCATGCCGGAACGGGCCCACTGGTGGCCGTCTGCATGGGGGTATTAACTGGCGTCGGCGGCGGCATTATCCGTGACATTCTGGCGCGTGAAATACCGATGATCCTGCGCACCGAAATCTACGCAACGGCCTGTATCGTCGGCGGCATTGTCCATGCCACGGCCTATTATACCTTTGCGGTCCCGCTGGAGAACGCAGCGATGCTGGGAATGGTCGTCACCCCTGGGGATACGTTTAGCGGCGATACGCTGGCACCTGAAGCTGCCGACGTTTGCGCTGGATGACAACGTAAGATAAAAGCAAAACGGTAACCATCAGGTTACCGTTATGATTGTCAGATGCTGAACGAAGACCCACACCCACAGGTGCTTGTCGCATTCGGGTTGGTGACCACAAAGCGCGAACCTTCCAGACCTTCGCTGTAATCCACCGCTCCGCCTACCAGATATTGCAGGCTCATCGGATCCACCACCAGCGCAACGCCCTGCTTCTCGATAGTCATATCACCTTCGTTAACCTGGTCGTCAAAAGTAAAACCATACTGGAAGCCGCTACAGCCGCCGCCGGTAATATATACGCGCAGTTTCAGATCCGGATTGTCTTCATCGGCAATCAGGGTTTTCACTTTATTGGCCGCTGCTTCGGTAAATTCCAGCGGCACAGCGACTACGTCATCACTCATCTTATGCTCCCATGAATACTGCTTACTGCCATTGGGTAAAAATCACCCAATTCTTTTGTTCATTATCTAATACCCTGGTAATTCATTCAAGTATTCTGCGTCGAGGCCTGTTCCGTCTCCTGTTTCGCGAGGGTACGAGCAAGAAGGGTGGAGTATAGCGGTTTTCCCCCCAGGAATTGGGCTAATAGTGTCGCGCCGAGACAGGTAATGATCATTGGCAAAATGAGCTGATAATTATCGGTCATCTCCAGAACCAGTACGATCCCGGTCAACGGCGCACGTAGCGAAGCGGCCAGCAGCGCGCCCATTCCGGCAATGGCGAACGTTCCCGCATCAAGATGATACGCCGGGAAGCCAGCCTCTGCAGCCATGCCAAAAGCCGTACCCAGTAATGTGCCGAGCGCCAGCATCGGGGCGAAAATACCGCCAGGCGCACCGGATGAGAAACAGAGCACGGTGGTGACAACCCGCGAAATAAACAGGAACAGCAACAAACCGACGCTAAAATTACCCGCCGCCGCAATGGGGATCAGCCCAAAACCGCCGCCTGTGGCATTAGGTTCTATCAGACCGATAATGCCGCACATGCCCCCCAGCAGCCCGCCAACCAGCACCCATCTGGTGGTGTTGTCTCTGTGAATACGTTGAAACAGATCCTGAGCGCGTAAAATGAAGGCATTAAATAAGGGGCCGACAACGCCAAATATCATCCCGAGGATCAGATACAGCCACAGCGTATTGACCGGTGCGTTGGTCAGTTTCCCCACCTCAATCACCGCCCCTTCGCCGTTAATCACGCGAAAGACAATGCTCGACATAATAACGCCAGTGAACACCGCTTTAATGGAGATCAGGTTATAGCGAAACTGGGCGCGCATCTCTTCGATAATAAACAGGATCCCCGCCAGCGGTGCATTGAACGCCGCGGAAAGCCCCGCCGCCGCACCGGTTGCCAGCAGCGTATGGCGCGCTTCCGCACTGCGCATGCGAAAAAGATCGCCCACCATTCGTCCGATATTGCCCCCAAGCTGAACGGTTGGCCCTTCACGCCCCAGCACCATCCCTGCGCCGAGCGTACCCATCCCACCGATAAATTTTACCGGGATCACCCGCCACCAGCGGACCGGGCGCAACTCTTCAAGCGCGCCTTCTATTTCAGGAATACCGGAGCCGCCAGCCTCGGGGGCGAATTTACGCACCAGAAAATAGCCCACCATCGCCATTAGCGCAGACAAGACAAATGCCCCTGTCCACACCAGCCATCCGCTCTGTGCGTACCCGGCAATCGTGCCCATGCGCCAGTTGATCACCGCATTTACCGCTTTCTCAAACGCGACGCCAACCAGCCCGGCCAGCGTTCCCACCACGGCGGCAGCCAGCAGGATCGCCAGCGGCGTTTTATCGCGGTTAAGCAACCGACGAATACTGATACGGTGACGCGCGCGCGCAAACTGTTGTTCTTCAAATGAGGGGGTATCTACTTTCATCACCAGTTCTTTTTCGTCATACAATTAGCCGCAAAGATTTTACCAGAGACCGCCGCAGCGTCCCGTGAAAAATCCTTAATAATTGTTTTTGTATTACCAGGCCAAAAATTTCATAACCTTCTGCGGATCACTTAGAATAGTGTGCTTAATCATTTTATACGAACCAGGAACGACGCCATGAGCAAGTCTGAAAACCTCTACAGTGCAGCCCGGGAGCTTATTCCAGGCGGTGTGAACTCGCCGGTCCGCGCCTTTACCGGCGTGGGTGGAACGCCGCTGTTTATTGAACGTTCTGACGGCGCGTACCTGTTTGATGTCGACGGTAAAGCCTATATCGATTATGTCGGCTCCTGGGGCCCGATGGTGCTGGGGCATAACCACCCGGCGATCCGCAATGCGGTGATTGACGCGGCCCAGCGCGGCCTGAGCTTTGGCGCGCCAACCGAAATGGAAGTCAAGATGGCGGCGCTGGTCACCGAACTGGTTCCCACCATGGACATGGTGCGTATGGTGAACTCCGGAACCGAGGCCACCATGAGCGCTATCCGTCTGGCGCGCGGTTTTACCGGTCGTGACAAAATCATCAAATTTGAAGGTTGCTACCATGGCCACGCCGACTGCCTGCTGGTGAAAGCGGGTTCCGGCGCCTTAACCCTCGGCCAGCCGAACTCTCCAGGCGTACCGGCCGACTTCGCCAGACACACCCTGACCTGCACCTATAACGATCTGGACACCGTTCGCGCGGCGTTCGAACAGTATCCGCAGGAGATCGCCTGCATCATCGTAGAGCCGGTTGCAGGCAACATGAACTGCATCCCACCCCAACCTGATTTCCTGCCGGGCCTGCGCGCCCTGTGCGATGAATACGGCGCTCTGCTGATTATCGACGAAGTGATGACCGGTTTCCGCGTGGCGCTGGCGGGCGCTCAGTCATACTACGGCGTGGAGCCGGATCTAACCTGTCTGGGCAAAATCATCGGCGGCGGTATGCCGGTCGGCGCCTTTGGTGGCCGTAAAGAGGTGATGGAAGCGCTGGCGCCAACCGGTCCGGTTTACCAGGCGGGTACGCTGTCAGGCAACCCGATTGCCATGGCAGCCGGATTCGCCTGCCTGACCGAAGTTGCACAGCCGGGTATTCACGAAACCCTGACCAGCCTGACCACGCAGTTGGCAAACGGTCTGCTTGAGGCAGCCAGCGACGCGGGTATTCCGCTGGTGGTTAACCACGTGGGCGGGATGTTCGGGATCTTCTTCACCGATGCAAAAACTGTGACCCGCTACCAGGACGTAGTGAAGTGCGACGTTGAACGCTTCAAGCGCTTCTTCCACCTGATGCTCGAGGAAAGGGTCTATCTGGCGCCCTCGGCATTTGAAGCAGGCTTTATGTCCGTAGCGCACAGCGAAGACGATATCAATAACACCATTGACGCCGCGCGTAAGGTGTTTGCGAAGCTGTAAGATGTGCGTCTTGATGCCCTTACCCCGGCCTCAGCGATTTACAGCCGGGCCAGATCATCGCTGAAAGCCTGCAATCGTGCTGAAACAACGTTATTGCTTCTGTTTAAACATTACTGGGGAACCCTCAGCCCACGGGGAGAGGGAGCAAACACTAAAACGGCAATCTAAGGATTGCCGTTTACTATGATTACCGACTCTGCTTTCGCAACAGATAAATAAAGTACGGCGCGCCGATGAAGGTCGACAGCAGCCCCGCCGGGATCTGATACGGGAACAGCGCCATTCTTCCACACCAGTCGGCAAACACCAGTATCACGCCGCCCGCCAGGGCAGACATCACGATATGCGGCATCGTCCGACGGAAGCCCATCATTCGGGCGATGTGCGGCGCCATTAATCCCACAAAGCTGAGCGGCCCTATGGTCATGGTCGCCGTTGCCGTCAGACAGGCAGCCAGCAGTAGCAGGCCCACGCGGGTAGGTGTTAACGCCATCCCCACCGCGCGTGCGGTTTCACCGCCCAGCGGCAGAATAGTCATCCAGCGACGGCACAATGGCACCATCACCAGAAGGACAATCATCGCGATCCCGGTATTAACCACCTGACTGCCAGTCGCCCCGTAGGTCGAACCGGCGATCCAGGTCAGGATCTGCGCCATGCGCGGATCGCCGCTTGCCTGTAACATCATCAGCAGCATGGTGAACGCGGTGCTTAGCGCCATCCCCGCCAGCAGCATGCGATGCGGCGAGAATCCACCGCGACCGGACGCAATCATAATAATAAGCAGCGTGACCGCCGCACCGATACTTCCGGCAGGCATCAGCCAGCCAAAGGCATTCCCCGGCACCATGAACAGCATCAGCACCACGCCAAACGCCGCGCCGGAGCTGATCCCCAGCACTTCCGGGCTGGCCATCGGGTTACCGGTCAGGCGCTGGATAATACAGCCCGCCACCGCCAGCATCACACCGGCAAATAGCGCCGAAAAGATGCGCGGCCAGCGCCACTGCAGCAATGCATTGAATACATCGCCCGTCGCCCAGTGCCACCCCGTCGCATCACGCCCGAAGGCGAGTGCGGCCACGCAGGCGATAATCAGTACGCCCAGCCCGGCGAGGCTAAACCACAGCACCGACTGACGTTCAGGATAGACGTTATCGCCCGCATCCATCGCAGGCGCACTGATGCTGCGCAGACGTGGCAGCAGCCACAGCAGCAGCGGCGCGCCAATCAGCGCCGTCACCGAACCGGTGGAGACCTCCATCCAGACGCGGGCCAGCCAGAGAATCACCTGATCGGAGAGCCAGAGGATTAGGGCGCCAATCAGCGGAGCCAGCAGTAAACGCGCCAGCAGGCGGCGCGCGCCGAGCATTTTTGCCAGCAGCGGCGCAAAAAGCCCGATAAAACCGATAATCCCGACTGCGTTGACCAGCAGGGCGCTGAGCACAATCGCCAGCGTCAGCGCTGCCAGCCGCGCCAGGGACAACGCCAGCCCCAGGTTACGCGCGACGCCATCATCAAGCCCCATTAGCGTCAGCGGGCGTAAGAGCAGGAATGTCAGCACCACGCCGCCAACTAACTGCGGCCACAGGCGCTGCGCTATGCTCCAGTCAGTCTGGGTAAGCGTGCCGGAACTCCACAGGAACATGCTTTGCAGTTGATCGTGATGGAACAGCACCAGCAGTTGGTTGACCGCCCCGCAGTAAAGGCTGACCACTAATCCCGCGAGGATCAGCGTCACCGGGGAGAGACGTTTGCCCCAGGCCACGCCGAATACCAGCGCCCCGACCGCGACCGCGCCCGCGAGCGCCGCAAACTGCGAGGTTAGCGCCCCGGGCAGTGCCCACAGCGTCGTGATAGTGATCCCAAGCTGCGCCCCCGTCGCCACGCCGAGGGTGGTCGGCTCTGCCAGCGGGTTACGCAATACCTGCTGGAATAAGACGCCCACCAGCCCTAACCCGGCCCCGACCAGCAGGGAAACCGCCAGACGTGGCAGCAGGCTATAGTGGAACAGCATCTGTTGAATGTTGTCGATATCTGGCACAGCAAAGGCCGCGCCCCACTGTTCGCGCGGTAATGCATTCGACAGGTTGAACCCGGTCAGCGCCAGGGTCACCAGCAAAATCACCGTCAGCAGCAGCGCCGGGAAACGGGCAATGCGCGTACTCATGCTTTGCCTCCCATGACGTTATCCAGCACCCGGGCAAAATGCATGGCCGACAACGTCGCGCCGTAGAACCACACGGCTGGGGCACGCAGGAAGCGTTGCTGGCGCACAAACGGCATCGCCTGCCAGAGCGGCGTCGACATCAATGCCTGCATGTCGCGCTCATTGCCGTGATCGAAACAGAGCACATCCACATCACGAAACGCCGCCAGCCGGTCGATACCGACGGCGGTGCTGCCCCAGAAGGTCATCTCGCCGTCCCATGCATTGCGAATGCCAAAGCTATCGAGCACTTCCTGAAACAGACAGTTTTTGCCGAAAACCAGCATATGGCGGGCATCCAGCAGCGTTACCATCAGCAGCGGGCGATCCCCGCGGTGGGCAAAGCGTGGCTTCAGGGAGTCAATCTGCGCGTCAAATTCAGCGAGATGCTGCTTCGCTACCGCTTCGCGGTTGAGGAACTGCGCCATCTCATTGATAGAGTTTTTCGCCATCGTCAGCGGTTTTTTACCGTCGCTGAAGGTAAAACCACGGCCGGGGGCGATACGCGCCATCGTCGCTTCTGACGGACCGTAGCCTGCGGACCAGAACAGAAATGACGGCTTCATGTGCGTGAGCAGCTCAAGGTTAGGCTCCGTACGCAGGCCGATGTCAATAACGGAATCGGGCAGCTTCGGCTCATTCACCCACAGGTTGTAGTTAGGAATATCCGCTACACCGTAGGGGGTGATGCCCAGCGCCATCATCAGTTCTACCGGCAACCATTCCAGGGCGACAATGCGGTGCGGATCAATCGCGGCCGCGCCCGCGGTATTCATTTTCAACAACAGCGGGGAAAGTGCCATCGCCGTCAGTAAGCGTCGGCGGCTAATCAGAGTGGAGTCCAGCATCAGTAGACAAAGCTCACCGGAGCAGCCCCGGCAGGGTGAGGCAAAATACCCATTGGGATACCGTAAATGTGTTCCAGCGTGTCGCTACGCATCAGTTCCGACGGCGCGCCCTGGGCAATCATCTCACCGCCACGGAGCGCCACGAGATAGTCGCAATAACGCGCCGCCATGTTGATATCATGCAGGACCGCAATCACCGTCAACCCGCGCTGCTGGCTTAAACGATGTACCAACGCCAGGACATCGACCTGGTGCGCAATATCCAGCGCGGAGGTCGGTTCATCAAGCAGCAAACAGCGGCTATCCTGCGCCACCAGCATCGCAATCCACGCACGCTGGCGTTCGCCTCCGGACAGGCTATCCACCAGGCGGTGCGCGAGCGGTTTTAAACCCACCAGCGAAATCGCTTCTTCCACTTTCTCTCTGTCGGCCACACCGAAGCGCCCAAGCGCCCCGTGCCACGGATAACGGCCAATCGCCACCAGCTCACGCACCGTCATCCCTTCCGCCTGCGGCAGTTGCTGCGGCAAATAGGCTACTTTGCGGGCAAAGGCTTTACTGCTCCAGCGCTCAAGCGGTTGTTCGTCCAGCAATATATCGCCCTCAGACGGCGGCTGATGACGGCCAAGCATTTTCAGCAGAGTCGATTTCCCCGACCCATTGTGACCAATCAGGCCGGTCACTTTTCCTGCGGGAAACGTCAAAGAGAGCGGATGCAGCAAGGTGCGCCCGGGTACGCGAAAAGAGAGATGATTGAGCGTAAAGGTGGTGTCGGATTGCGTTTTATTATCCTGCATTTTCAGCCAACTTAAATAAAAAGGGCACGGTGAACCGTGCCCAAAGGGAGTTTAGAAGCGGAAGGTCGCGGTAGCAACAACCTGACGTCCTGCCCCCCAGTAGCATGCGTATTCGCTATAGCAGCTGGAGACATACTCGCGGTCAAAGATGTTGTTCACGTTGACGCCGACCGAGGAACCCGGCAGTCCAAAGCGCGCCAGATCGTATTTCACGGTCGCATCCGCCAGGGCAAAGCCCGCCACGTTAAATGACTGGTACGCTTTTGGCGAGGTGGCTGAATAATAGGAGACGGTGTTACCAATGTACCGGGTGCCCGCGCCTACCGTCAGACCACTCAGCGCCGTTTCGTGGAAGGTATAATCCGCCCAGAGAGAGGCCATGTTACGCGGCACTTCCGCCGGACGACGGCCTTCATACCAGGTATCGTGCGTGTATTCTGCATCCGTGTAGGTATAAGATGCCGTCACGTTAACGTTGGCATTCACCGCCGCTTTGGCTTCCAGTTCCAGGCCACGCGAGCGAATTTCACCGCCCTGCACGCTAAAGCCACTGGTCGGGTTCGCCGGGTCGGCAGTCAGGTTGTTGTTTTTGGTCAACTGGAAGACCGCCGCCGTCACAACAACAGGCAGATCTTTCGGTACGTATTTCACGCCCGCTTCATACTGCTTGCCGCGCGCCGGATCGAACGGTTTACCGCCCAGAGTTGCACCGGAGATTGGCTCGAAGGATTCGCTGTAACTAAAGTAGGGCGTGACGCCATTATCGAACAGGTAGTTAATACCGCCGCGCCAGGTGAACGCCCGATCGTTAATTTCAGCCGTCGTGGCAGAGGAACGGGTCAGCGTGGACGTTTTGGCAAAATCGTAACGTCCGCCGAGGGTCAGTACCCATTTATCCCATTCGGCCTGATCTTGCGCGTACAGGCCCGTTTGTTCCTGGCGATTAAGCACGGCATACGGGAAGGTCACGTTGATATTCGCATTGTTGTGCTGCGGATTGGTCATGCTGATAGGATCAGCGGTGCCATAATCAGCGTCAATATCGTTGCGCATGCGAAGGTAATCAACGCCCGTTAACAGGGTATGCTCAACGGCACCGGTCGAGAGTTTGGACTGCAGTTGGGTATCGACCGTGAACGAGTTCAGTTTTTCATCAGAACGCACATAGGCGCGGCTGATTTGCGCCGGTGGGATATAGCCGTTGCCGTACACTGAACGGTAGAGCGTGTTAACTTTGGTGTAGCGCAGGTTTTGACGCACGGTAAAGGTATCGTCAAATTGATGCGAGAAGCTGTAACCGACCATCTTCTGGCGACGGGAGATTTTGTTGTCTTCATCCCCTTCGTTGAAATCGGTCGGCAGCTTGTGCGCTTTTCCGTTGGCGTCATAGTAAGGCACAACGGTACCTTCCCGCGGCAGCCAGCCGTAATAGCCCGCATCCGGATCGTTCTGGAAGTTACTCAGGAAAGTGAAATCGGTTTTGTCGTCAGGACGCCAGCTGAAAGCAGGCGCAATAGCGTAGCGGGTAGACTTAATCCTTTCCTGCTGCGCATTTTCACTGCGGCCCAGCCCGGTCAGGCGGTATGACCATACGCCGTCATCGTCAATCGCATCGCTGAAATCGAACCCGGTTTGCCACAGGTTATCGGTGCCCATCTTGAACTGAATTTCTTTTAGCGGCTCTGTTGTTGGACGCTTGCTTACCATACTGACCACCCCGCCCGGGTGGCTTTTGCCGTACAGGACGGAGGTAGGCCCACGCAGCAGTTCAACGCGTTCAAGGAAATAGGGATCCATGGACACTTCAGAATAGTTATCACCCTGCAGCTTCATGCCATCCAGATACTGGTTGGTATTCACGGTGGTAGAGGTCGTGAAGCCTCGAATTGAGACCACATCGTACGTTGTCGACGCGCCGCGAGTGGCAAAAACACCCGGTGTATATGAGAGGGCTTGCTTAACCGTACCCGGCTGTTTCATGTCCATTTCTTCTCGCGTGACCACGGAAATAGACTGCGGGGTTTTCTCAATCGGCGTATCGGTCTTTGTCGCCGTTGCGCTACGTTTTGCCGCAATCGTGGGAGCTGGCCCCCAGGCACTTTCCTGCGCAGCCGGTGCGGCAGTGACGGTGATAGTTTCTTCTTTTTTCGGGGTTTCGGCAGCATGTGCATGAGTAGACATGCCGGCAACCGCTGTGGCTACGACGACCGCGATTTTACGCAGCGACGTGTTATTTGGCTGAGCAGTATTGGAAAGCGCCATGATGGTTCTCTGATGAAAAAGGTGAATGATAACGTAAACGAGAATTATTATTATGACCGCAGAATAATATGCGAATCGCTGGCGGTATAGCAAGCAGTATGCGGCCCTACAAGAATTAAGGGTTTAAGAAATAAACAACAGGAAACGTGGCGTTAATAAGCCTTGAAATTGCCGTTAAGAAAATGAGCAGTAGAGGTGAAAAAATACCCCCTTGCGTGGAAGGGGGTATCTGAGGGGTTAGTTAGCGCCGAACATGTCTTTTATCCAGCCAGCGACGCCGTCGCTCTCTTTCTTCTCATTCTGCGGCTGCTGCTGCGGCTGCTGAGGTTGCGAAGGCTGACCGAACGGATCCCCCGTCGGCTGTTCAGGCTGGCTCTGCTGACACAGCGAGTCCGGATTGGTCGTCCAGACAGGCAAGGTACGCATACCGCCGCCGCAAAGGAAGTTACCTGCATCATCCACGCCCATATCGACGATATCTTCCGGCGCCACCAGGTTCAGCGGTACCGGAGACTGATTCGCCAGATAGCGCTGGTAAATGGACATCGCCCCGCTCGCACCGTACAGCTTTGTTGGCTGGTTGTTATCGCGACCCACCCAGGTGATCACCACTTCACGGCCATCGATACCGGCAAACCAGGTATCAACGTTGTTGTTGGTGGTCCCGGTTTTACCCGCCAGATGCAGACCCGGATACTTCGCTCCCAACTGACGTCCGGTACCACGCTGCACGACCTGCTGCATGGTCCACAGCGTCATATAGGCCGCCTGGGCCGGAACGGCACGTTCCGCCTGCGGGAAGCTCTGATACAGCACGGAGCCGTCTTCGGCAATGACCGAGCGTAGCGCAGAGAGCTGCGCGCGATTACCGCCGCTGGCAATGGTCTGGAATGCCTGTGCAACCTCGATTGGCGTCAGGTTCAGCGCCCCCAGAATCATCGCCGGGACCGGATGCAGCTGGTTTTTCGGCGCCCCCAGCTTCTGCCAGGTCTCGGTGATGGCAGGCAGACCGAGCGACATTCCCAGGTTCACCGTCGGCACGTTCATGGAGCGGGTCAATGCATCCACCATCATCACCTGTCCGCTGAACTGCCTGTCATCGTTCTGCGGCGACCAGACCTGGCCGTTAGGCTGGCGCAGGGAGATTGGCGCATCGGCAATCCAGGTGTTTAAACGATACTGATTCGGCAGGCTCAGGGCGGTGAGATAGGTCGCCGGTTTCGCGAGGGAGCCAATGGAACGACGGGCCTGCATAGCGCGGTTGTAGCCTGCAAACTGCGGCTCAGCCCCGCCCACCATGGCGCGAACTTCGCCGGTATTACGGTCAACCACCACCATGGCGGTTTCAAGGTCGCTCAGCTTGCGCTGTTTCTTCAGGACCGGAATGCCCTCAACGGCCGCTTTTTCTGCCGCGTCCTGGGCCACCGGGTCAAAGGTGGTGAAGATCTTCACGCCGGAGAGATCTTTCACCTTGTCACCCAGCTTAGACTGCAGCTCCTGACGCACCATCTGCATGAATGCCGGCTGCGGCGAGATCACGCCGCCGCGCGGCTGAACGCCGAGTGGCCGAGCGCTCAGCATGTCGTACAGCTCCTGGTCAATCACCTGCTGCTGTTGCAGCAAGCGCAGGACCAGATTACGACGCTCCAGGGCAAGTTTCGGGTTGCGCCACGGGTTGTAAATCGACGCCCCTTTCACCATGCCCACCAGCAGCGCCTGCTGATCAAGGCTCAGCTCTTCTACCGGACGGCCAAAGTAGTACAGGCTCGCCAGCGGGAAGCCGCGAATTTCATTATCACCGCTCTGACCGAGGTACACCTCGTTCATGTACAGCTCAAGAATACGATCCTTGCTGTAGCGGGCATCCATCAGCACGGCCATGTAGGCTTCGTTGGCTTTACGCCAGTATGAACGCTCGCTGGAGAGGAACAGGTTCTTCACTAGCTGTTGCGTCAGGGTACTCGCCCCCTGCACCGTCCGTCCGGCGGTCAGGTTTGCCAGCACCGCACGGCCAATGGAGTAGAGGCTGATGCCATCGTGCTCGTAAAAATGGCGGTCTTCGGTAGCCAGCAGGGTGTCCACCAGCAGATCCGGGAAGCCGTTACGCGCCACAAACAGGCGCTGTTCGCCGTTTGCCGATGAGAGCATGGTGATAAGGCGCGGATCGAGACGGAAGAAACCGAACTGGCGGTTGTTATCCATATTCTCGATGGTCTCCAGACGCTCGCTATCAAAGCTCAGACGCGCGCGCACCTGCCCTTCTTTGCTATCCGGGAAATCGAACGGACGACGGATCATCTCAATGCTTTTCGCCTGCACCGTGAACTCGCCGGGACGCGTCATCTTCGAGACCTGACGATATTGGGTGGCCTGCAGCAGTTTGACCATCTCGTTCTTGCTGATGGACATCTCCGGCTCCAGGTTCACCATACGGCCATACACCGCCGCCGGTAACTGCCAGACTTTCCCGTCAATACGGCTGCGGATCTTCTGATCCAGATAGACGCCATAAATGGCGATCAGCACCACCAGAACAATAAACAGCTTCAGCAGCAGCCAGAACCAGCCGCGTTTGCCCCGAGGCTTACGCCCTTTGCCTTTCCCTTTACGCGGCATCGGTTCTTGATCCTCATCATCGTCTTCATAGTCATCATCGTACTCCTCATCTCTGAGGCGACGACGGCTTACCTTTTCTTTCGCCGGACGCGTGGGTTTACCCTTACGTCCTATTGGCTCGCGGTCATTCCCCGCCATGCATTTTCTCCGCAACGTTCAGGCGCAAGGGCCCGATTTTCTTTTCTTCCACATCATCGTGAAAGAAGAAATCTCTCAATTAAGAATATTTCTTCGTCCGCCTCGTCGGCGCGGTATTCGCCGGGTCGTCCGGCCAGACATGTTTGGGATAACGCCCCTTCATCTCTTTTTGCACTTCGCGGTAGCTCCCCGCCCAGAACGCCCCGAGATCGCGGGTGATCTGCAGCGGACGATGCGCCGGCGATAATAGCTCAAGCACCACCGGCACGCGCCCTTCGGCGATAGACGGCGTAGTCGCTTCACCGAACATCTCCTGCATGCGGACCGCCAGCGCTGGTGGATTATCCGCGTCATAACGGATGGCAATCCGGCTTCCGGTCGGCACAGTGTAATGCCCCGGCAGTTCACTATCCAGACGTTGACGTAATGACCAGTCCAGTAAATTTTGTAACGCGACCTTAACATCAAGGGCGTTAAGCGCCCGCAGGGAGTGGATGCCGCGCATTTGCGGCAACAGCCACTCCTCAAGCGTGGCCAGCAGCGTGCGATCATCAACCGCAGGCCACGCGTACTGGGGTAACCAGCGCGCTGCACAGTGCAGACGAATACGATATTGCTCCGCCTCGGGGGTCCAGTTCAATGTGCTCAGCCCCTTTTCCCGGATGCCGTTGAGCATCGCCTGGTGCAACTCCTCCTCCGACGGTTTCGCCAGCGGCCTGGTCACCAGAGTCAGTTTTCCAATCTGGCTGCGCCTGAACGCTTTCAGCGTGCCCTGAGCGTCATCCCACTCGATGATATCCGATTGCTCAAGCAACTGCGGACAGGCGCACGTCAGGGCATCAATATCTACGGCGATCGCCTGAAGAATACGTGCGTCTGCCGAGTGGCTCCCCTGCAGTAAGAGCGGCGCAATCAGCCACGCGTTACGCGTCATAGCATCATCGCTGTCCAGCATCGCGCCCATACCGTTTGCCAGTTGATACCGCCCGTCCCGCCCACGGCGGCGCGCAATCCGGTCGACAAAAGCCGGTGCCAGCAGGGCGGCAATTTTATCGCTATCAGGCGCGCCACCCCGGCAGTGAAGCCGTTGACAAAGCTGCTGCGCCCGCTGCTGCCAGTTTCCCTGATTACGCGCAAAGGCCTGAACCAAATCGCAACTGCCGCCGCGTGGCGGCTCCTCAAGAATAGCCGCCAGTTTCGCCGCCGTGGCAATTTCATCCTCGCCCTTTGCTGCGACCAGCATGGCTGCCAGACGAGGATCGTTTCCCAGCCGCGCCATTTTCTGCCCGCGTGACGACAACCGTTCCCCTTCCAGGGCGCCGAGCTGGGTCAATAAAGTCCGTGCTGCGGCAAGATGCACGGCGGGCGGCGGGTTGAGCCAGGTCAGTTGGGCCGGATCCGGGCAGCCCCACTGTAACAAATCCATCACCAGCGCAGAGAGATCGCTTTGCATGATTTCCGGCGTGCTTTGCAAGGCTGCACGTTCCGCCTGCTCGGCAGAGGTTAAATGCAGACAGATACCCGGTTCCAGCCGCCCCGCACGGCCGGCGCGCTGGACCATCGACGCCTTGCTGATGCGTTGCGTAAGCAGTTTTGTCAGCCCGCTACGTGGGTCAAAGTTTGCCACCCGCTCCTGGGCGCAATCCACCACCAGCCGAATACCCTCGATAGTTAAACTGGTTTCGGCAATATTGGTTGCCAGTACCACCTTACGCCGCCCTTCTGGCGCAGGAAGGATCGCTTTGCGCTGATCGCTCAACGACAGCGCGCCGTACAGCGGGCAAAGCATCACGTCACTGCTCACGCGCGACGCCAGTTGCTCCTGCACGCGCTGGATTTCGCCCACGCCGGGTAAGAACAGCAGCAGGGAACCCGACGCCTGGCGCAGCAGCTCTGCGGTGGCGAGCGCTACGGCTTCATCAAAACGCTGATGTGTAGGAAGCGGCTGGTAGCGGCGCTCAACCGGGAAAGCCCGGCCAGCAGAGGAGATGACCGGGGCAGCAGGCAATACCTGCTGTAACCGCGCGTTATCGAGCGTTGCCGACATGATCAGCAGCCGAAGGTCGTCGCGTAGCCCCTGCTGAACGTCCAGCAACAGCGCCAGAGCCAGATCCGCCTGCAGGCTGCGCTCGTGGAATTCATCGAGGATCACCAGCCCGACGCCGGTGAGTTCAGGATCGTTTTGCAGCATGCGGGTGAGGATGCCCTCGGTCACCACCTCAAGCCGCGTCGTTGGCCCAACGCAGGTATCCGCGCGCATGCGATAGCCCACCGTCTCGCCCGGCTTTTCGTTGAGCCATTCCGCCAGCCGCTGCGCCACGCTACGTGCGGCCAGCCTGCGCGGCTCCAGCAGGATAATTTTCCCAGCGAGGGTACGCTCTTTGAGGATCTGCAGCGGCAGCCAGGTGGATTTACCCGCGCCGGTGGGCGCGTTGAGCAAAACCTGCGGAGACTGTCGCAGGGCAGCAAGCAGCTCAGGCAGAACGACGGCGACGGGCAATGAGGACACGAACAGCTCCGGAGGGTTAACATTAGTCGGCGGACATTGTAGCATCGGCGCATATCATTACCGAGTCCCCGTATGTCTGAGTCAAAACGGCTGTTTTTCGCCATTGAATTGCCCGCGCCAATGCAACGACAAATCGTTCGCTGGCGCGCTGAACATTTTCTTGCGCAAGCGGGCCGCCCCGTTGCGGCAGCGAACCTGCACCTGACGCTGGCCTTTCTCGGCGACGTGAGTGCCGAAAAACAGCGCGCATTAGCGGCAATGGCCGCGCGCATCACCCAGCCGGGCTTTACGCTGCATCTTGATGATGCGGGCCACTGGCTGCGCTCGCGGGTGGTCTGGCTGGGAACGCGCCAGCCTCCCCGGGGGTTACTTCAGCTCGCCAGTATGTTGCGGGCACAGGCAGCGCGCAGCGGTTGTTACCAGAACCCGCAGCCGTTTCATCCCCATATCACGCTCCTGCGCAATGCGGGTCAGGGGGTGGCTATTCCGCCACCGGGCTTTCTCTGGGCTTTACCGGTCAACGAATTTGTGCTGTACGAATCTGTCTTTGCCCGGGGACGCACGCGCTATACGCCGCTACAGCGCTGGACGCTTGGCAACACCGAAAGGAATTCTGATGAAGTTTAGTCCCGCGCTACGGCGCGCCACGCTTATTCAACGCTACAAACGCTTTCTCGCCGACGTCGTGACCGCCGAGGGCGAAGCGTTGACCCTGCACTGCCCCAATACCGGCGCAATGACCGGGTGTGCAACCCCTGGCGACACCGTCTGGTACTCCACCTCTGACAATATAAAACGTAAATATCCTCACACCTGGGAAATGACGCAGACACAGCAAGGGGCATTTATTTGTGTGAATACTCTGCGGGCGAATCAGTTAGTAAAAGAGGCGCTGATCCATGACGCAATCCCCGAACTGGTCGGCTATGACACGCTAAAAAGTGAAGTAAAATATGGCGACGAAAGCAGCAGAATTGACTTCATGCTACAGGCGCAAGAGCGGCCTGAGTGCTATATTGAAGTTAAATCAGTCACGTTAGCGGAACAGGAAAAAGGCTACTTCCCGGATGCGATAACGCTACGTGGCCAAAAGCATCTGCGGGAGCTGATAAGTGTTGCGGCGGCGGGCAAACGCGCCGTGTTGCTGTTTGCGGTTTTGCATTCAGCCATTGAACGATTTTCCCCCGCCCGCCATATCGATCCTAAATACGCGCAATTGTTGAATGAGGCACAAAAGCAGGGGGTAGAGGTTTTCGCTTATAAAGCGGAACTTTCTGCCGATAATATGACTCTGAGATCGTCTCTTCCCATTGTCTTATAAGGAATTAGACGGTTGACGATTAAGTGTTCTGGCCGCGTGCGCAAATACGCTTTTCCTCACAGGCTTGTCAAGTGTTACGTATAGATAATTGCCATACGGAAAAGCATCTGCTATTTATAGCGACCTGATTTTTCCCCCACATGGGGATCGATAGTGCGTGTTAAGGAGAAGCAACATGCAAGAAGGGCAAAACCGTAAAACATCGTCCCTGAGTATTCTCGCCATCGCTGGGGTGGAGCCGTATCAAGAGAAGCCGGGCGAAGAGTATATGAACGAAGCCCAGCTGTCGCACTTCAAGCGTATTCTTGAAGCATGGCGTAATCAACTTAGGGATGAAGTCGATCGCACCGTTACTCATATGCAGGATGAAGCTGCAAACTTCCCGGATCCGGTCGACCGTGCCGCTCAGGAAGAAGAGTTCAGCCTCGAACTGCGTAACCGTGACCGCGAGCGCAAACTGATCAAAAAGATCGAAAAAACGCTGAAGAAAGTCGAAGACGAAGATTTTGGCTACTGCGAATCCTGCGGTGTTGAAATCGGTATTCGTCGTCTTGAGGCGCGTCCAACAGCCGATCTTTGCATCGACTGTAAAACGCTGGCAGAAATTCGCGAAAAACAGATGGCGGGTTAAACTCAGCGCTGTTTACACACTCCAAAGGCGGGAGTCTCTCCCGCCTTGTTACTGTTGATATGTCTGAATCACACTATATTGGGCGCTTCGCGCCATCCCCTTCCGGTGAATTACACTTCGGTTCGTTAATTGCCGCCCTCGGCAGCTACCTGCAGGCGCGTGCCCGGCTGGGTAAATGGCGCGTGCGCATTGAAGATATTGACCCTCCGCGTGAAGTTCCCGGTGCAGCAGACTCTATTCTGCGTCAGCTGGAATATTACGGTCTTCACTGGGACGGCGAGGTGCTCTGGCAATCAAGACGTCATGACGCTTACCGGGAACGTCTGGCCTGGCTTTCTGAGCAGGGGCTTTCCTACAACTGCACCTGTACCCGCGCACGCATTCAGCACGTAGGCGGCGTTTATGATGGCCACTGTCGGACGCTCAATCTCGGCCCGCAAAATGCCGCGGTACGTTTAAAACAGCGTTCCCCTGTGACGCACTTTACCGATTTACTTTCCGGTGAGATCCACGCCGATGCACGCCTTGCGCGTGAAGATTTTATCATCCATCGCCGTGATGGCCTGTTTGCCTATAATCTGGCGGTGGTAGTAGATGACCATTTCCAGGGGGTCACGGAAATTGTGCGCGGGGCGGATCTGGTCGAACCTACCGTGCGGCAAATAGCGCTGTACCACCAGTTTGGCTGGACGGCGCCGGATTACATTCATCTGCCGCTGGCGGTGAATGAACACGGTCATAAACTGTCGAAGCAAAACCATGCTCCCGCCCTGCCAGACGGCGATCCGCGCCCTGTTTTGATCGACGCGCTGCGATTTCTCAACCAGAATATAATCAGCGAATGGCAGGATCTGAGCACTGACGAACTGCTGAAAATGGCAACCGCCAACTGGACGCTCAGGGCGGTGCCAAAAATCCAGCATTCTCAAATGCGTTGCGCTGAGCTATGATTAGCCGCTTTTTTCATAACAAAACACACTACGAGGTGTACCATTTTTACCCGAGTCGCTAATTTTTGCCGCAAAGTGCTAAGCCGCGAAGAGAGCATGGCAAATGATGCTATTGCAGCGCCACACATGTCGATCATTCCGCGTGAGCAGCACAACATTTCCCGCAAAGATATCAGTGAAAATGCCCTCAAGGTGCTGTATCGACTGAATAAAGCGGGCTACGAGGCTTATCTCGTTGGCGGTGGAGTGCGTGATTTACTGTTGGGCAAAAAACCAAAAGATTTCGACGTGACGACCAGCGCCACGCCCGATCAGGTGCGCAAATTATTCCGCAATTGCCGTCTGGTTGGCCGCCGTTTCCGCCTCGCTCACGTGATGTTTGGACCGGAAATTATTGAAGTTGCCACCTTCCGTGGTCACCACGACGCGGGCGAGGCCGATCGCGCCACGTCCCAGCGCGGCCAGAACGGTATGCTGCTGCGCGACAATATCTTCGGTTCAATTGAAGAAGATGCCCAGCGTCGTGATTTCACCATCAACAGTCTTTACTACAGCGTGGCGGATTTTACCGTTCGTGATTACGTCGGCGGGATGCAGGACCTCAAAGAAGGTCTGATTCGCCTGATAGGGACGCCGGAAACGCGCTACCGTGAAGATCCGGTGCGGATGCTACGCGCCGTGCGTTTTGCCGCCAAGCTGAACATGCGCATTAGCCCGGAGACCGCAGAGCCCATTCCACGCCTCGCAACGCTGATGAACGACGTGCCGCCAGCACGCCTGTTTGAAGAGACGCTGAAGCTGCTGCAGGCCGGTTACGGGTTCGAAACCTACGCCCTGCTGCGCGAATATAACCTCTTCCAGCCGCTGTTCCCGACCATCACCCGCTACTTCACGGAAAACGGTGACAGCCCGATGGAGCGCATGATTGCGCAGGTGCTGAAGAATACCGATACCCGTATCCACAACGACATGCGCGTGAACCCGGCGTTCTTGTTTGCCGCCATGTTCTGGTATCCCCTGCTTGAAGCCGCGCAGCGGATTGCTCAGGAAAGTGGTCTGGCCTATTACGATGCGTTCGCGCTGGCCGCCAATGACGTGCTTGACGAAGGCTGCCGTACGCTGGCGATCCCAAAACGTATTACCACGCTGGTGCGTGATATCTGGCAACTGCAGTTACGTATGTCGCGACGTCAGGGAAAACGCGCCTGGAAGCTGATGGAACATCCTAAATTCCGCGCCGCCTACGATCTACTGGCACTGCGTGCTGAAATTGAAAAGAACCCTGAACTGCAGCGTCTGGCGCAGTGGTGGGGTGAATTCCAGGTCTCCGCGCCGCCGGAACAAAAAGGGATGCTCACCAACCTGGATGAAGAGCCAGAACCCCGTCGCCGTCATCGCCGCCCGCGCAAACGCGCCCCGCGCCGTGAAGGCACCTCGTGACCCTCGCTTACCTCGCCCTTGGCAGCAATTTATCCTCTCCTCTGGAGCAGGTTAACGCTGCCGTACAGGCGCTGGACAATATCCCGCAAAGCCGGGTGGTGGCCGTTTCGTCTTTCTATCGCACGCCACCGCTGGGACCGCAGGATCAACCGGACTACCTGAACGCTGCCGTGATGCTGGAGACCCGCCTGGACGCCGAAACGCTTTTGGATAACACCCAACGTATCGAACTGCAGCAGGGCCGCGTACGCAAGGCTGAACGCTGGGGTCCACGCACCCTGGATCTCGATATCATGCTGTTTGGTGATGAGGAGATCCACACCGAACGCCTGACCGTGCCGCATTACGATATGAAAAACCGCGGCTTTATGCTCTGGCCGCTGTTTGAAATCGCCCCTGATATTATTTTTCCTGACGGAACGTTGCTTAGCGAACAATTATCCTCACTGGGAATAAAACAACCGGCTCGCTGGTAGCAGCCGTATCTATTATTTCCAGACATTACAATTCTTTTTAATATATAATATCCAATATAAATCCTGAATATTTCTCCGACCTTAATACATTCAATCAATAATTAAGAGGTTAGTTTTTCTTAAAATCTCTTTAAGTGGTATTAAGCTTAAACTTAAAGAACAATAAAAAGACAGTTTGAAACGATACATTTTCATTTTTACACTCTCATTTTATAAATTAAGGTCGTTACCCCATGAAATTTAAACCAGCCGCGATAATTATTGCAGCCGCATTAAGCTCATTTGCTGTATATGCTGCTGATGACACTACAACAGGTACTGATGTTGGCCTCATTACTTTTGATGGCGCGGTAACAGACACCACGTGCCAAATTACGACAAACAATGGCGTTGATGCTAATAACGTCACCATCACCCTCCCGGTTGTCAAAAAATCGGATGTTGAAGCAACAACGATTGATACAGGTGTCGGCTCTAAGGAGTTTGAACTCCATCTGAGTGGTTGCCCGGATGCGATAACATCAGCCTCCGCGGTATTTACCTCCACCCAGTTTGCTGAACTGTCCAACGGCACGCTTAAAGCCGATCCTTCTGTAGCAGGTGCTGCGACTAACGTCAGTCTTGCGCTTTACAACAATACCTCTTCTGATAGCAGCCAAATCAAAGTGGGTTTGCCAGATAACAATACGCAGGTTGTCACCATTGCCGATGGCGCAGCAGATCTGGCATATCGCGTTGCTTACGTTCCGAGTTACGACTGGAACGCGACGTCAAACCCGGTAACCTCCGGTAAAGTGTCCAGCAACGCGACGTTCACTATCTCTTACGAATAAATAAAATTCGCGATAAGCGCCTTTTTCAGGCGCTTTTATTCATTCATGGAGCCTTCAGCACATGCATGCTTTCACTGTTCATAAAAACATTATCGCAATGACCCTTGCCAGCGCCCTGCTCTGCCCGGCGGTCAGCTATGCAGATATCGTCCTGTCCGGTACCCGGGTTATATATCCTCAGGAAAGTAAAGACGTCGTTATCAATCTGAACAACCGGGGGAATATGCCGCTGCTTGTTCAGTCCTGGATTGATGATGGTCGCGATACAACGAATCCGCAGGAACTCAAAGTCCCCTTTGTCGTCACTCCGCCGGTTTCGCGTGTAGACCCGAGTAAAGGTCAAACGTTACGCATCACCTACATGGGACAACCCCTCCCCAAGGACAGAGAGTCCCTGTTCTGGCTAAATGTACTTGAAGTTCCCCCAAAATCAGCAAATGCAGCTGATAAAAACCTGCTGCAGTTGGCTTTCCGCACGCGAGTGAAAGTACTGTTCAGACCTCAAGGATTAAAAGGCGAACCAACGGACGCGGTCAAACAGCTACAGTGGTCATTAAAAAAAGAAGGTAATAAGGTTATCGCTATAGCAAAAAATAACCAGGCATGGAATGTGTCAATTTCGGAAGGCAACGTTATTAGCAATAATAAACATTATAGCATCGATGTTAAAACTGTTGCACCTTATAGCACACAGGAGATGGCCGTAAAGGGATTAACTTCGCTTATTACGGGAAAGGTTAATTTTAAAGCCATAAATGATTATGGCGGCCCGGTTGAGCAAATATCCCGGATTAATTAATGCAATGAAACATAACTCCAACGGATTGGTTACATGACCATTAGATTTTCTGTATTACATCTCTTAATTATTGCCACCTTACCTCTCTATAGCTGGGCGGAGACCCCTTCGGCGTCCGACAATAATAGCGTGGAATTCAACGACCAGTTTCTGATGAATACCGGCAGTAAAATTGATGTATCGCGTTATACCCACGGTAATCCGGTCCCACCTGGTACCTATAACGTGACGGTCAATATTAATGGTATGCCTAAAACCACCTCCGATGTGACGTTTAAAGATAATGGCACACCACAAGCATCGCCTTGCCTGACAGCTTTACAGTTACGCCAGTGGGGCATAGATGTCTCTTCTCTGGCCAATACAGAGGCAGAGGATGAAACGAAAAGTTGTATTGATATAACCCACAGCTTCACCGGTTCAGCCACAACATTTGATTCCGCAAAACAAGAGCTGGATATCTCAATGCCTCAGGCATTTCTGCTACACCTTCCGCGTGGCTATGTTGATCCCTCACTGTGGGACAATGGGATCCCTGTCGCCTTGCTCTCCTACGATCTCAACGGATACCACTCCACCAACGATGGCGACACCTCAGACACCGGATATGCGGGATTGCACTACGGCGCAAATTTTGGCCCCTGGCGTTTTCGCGCCCGAGGAGGGGTGAACTGGAGCAGTGACGACGGTGCGAATTATTCCAGTCAGGACATGTATCTGCAGCGAGATATCGAAGCCTTTGATGCTCAGCTCGTAGCCGGTGATGCCTGGACGCGAGGAGATGCCTTTGACTCGATGAGTCTGCGAGGGGTCCGTATTTATAATGACAACCGTATGTTGCCCGGTGGGCTTTCAACCTACGCCCCCGTGATTCGTGGAGTGGCAAATAGCAATGCGAAGGTCACTATTACCCAGTCCGGCAACAAAATCTATGAAACGACCGTGCCACCGGGCGCATTTGTTATCGACGATCTTAGCACTACGGGTTACGGCGCAGACCTTGATGTTACGGTCGAAGAATCTGACGGAAGCAAGCGCACGTTTTCAGTCCCCTACTCTTCCGTTACGCAGATGCTGCGCCCTGGCTTTTCACGCTGGGAAATCGGTGCGGGAAAACTCAATGACGACGACCTGCATGACAAGCCCAATGTCGCCACGGCAACTTGGTATTACGGACTGAACAATACCTTCACCGGCTATCTGGGCGGTGAATATATGGAGGGCGGCTATTATGCCGGGTTGCTTGGCCTGGCAATGAATACAACAGTGGGCGCCTTTGCCTTTGATGTAACCCATTCACAGGCTGAACTTAACAATCTTCCGCGCCTGACGGGCGAAAGTTACCGGCTTTCGTACAGTAAGTTACTTGAGGCAACCAATACCTCATTCAACGTCGCAGCCTATCGATTCTCGACAAAAGATTACTTAAACCTTTCCGATGCGGCAAGCCTTGACGATCAGATCAAACACCGTGATGAAGATCGCTACAGCACCGGTGAAGATGTGTACGGCGCCTATCAGCGTATGAAAAACCAGGTTCAGGCTAACATCAGCCAGACGCTGGGCGACGGCAAAGAGCAGTATGGCTCACTTTATGTGACGGGAAGCTGGCAGAACTACTGGAACGATAGCGGTTCAACCGAGCAATATTCCACCGGATACAGCAACTCCTTTTCCTGGGCGAGCTACAGCCTGTTTTTGCAACGCAGTTACGATGAAGATGGCGAGAAAGACGACAGCATTAACCTTAGCCTGAGCATCCCCCTCAGTAGCCTGATGCCAAATCACCAGCGTCCGCTCGGGTTCTCCACCATTAACACCGACATGACGAACGATTTCAAGGGCAGCAACAATTTGAACGTCACCGCCAGCGGTAACAGCGACGACAATCTTTATAGCTATAGCGTCAGCACTTCCAGTAACTATGCCGACCACTCGTCCACCAATCAGATAAGCAGTTTTGGTAGCTATAACGGCGCTTATGGCCCGCTAAGCCTTTCAGTATCAACCTCAGATGATGATAGCCAACAATATTCCGCCAGCTATAGCGGCGGCATGCTCCTGCATGCAGGTGGCGTGACGTTAACACCGGGCAGCATTAGCGACAGCGATACCCTGGCACTGGTTAAAGCTGAAGGGGCGAAAGGTGCAAGACTCACTAACGGGAACGGTGAAATAGGCAGCAGCGGATACGCCGTTATGCCTTATCTGTCTGCCTATCGCCAAAACACAGTCGGGCTGGATGTCAGCACGCTTGATGCCGACGTGGAAATAAAAAATACCAGTTCGGTTGTTGTCCCGCATAGCGGAGCCGTGGTCGAAGTGACGTTTGCCACCGATCAGGGACGCTCTGTACTGATGGAATTACAGCGTTCCGATAAAGGCTTTATTCCTCTTGGGGCTGATGTGTTTGATAAAAATAATCACATTGTCGGCAGCGTGGGGCAAGCCGGGCAGGCATTTGTGCGCGGCATTGATGACAGCGGAACGCTCAAAATCGTCTGGGGAAATCAATCCAGCCAGTACTGCCTGACAAAGTACCAGATAACGCACGACACCCCTAAAGTGGGGTTCAGCAGCCGTCTCAGCGGGCTGAGTTGCCAGGTGCCGGATAATATATTGCAGACAAGTAAGGAACCATAATGAAATTGTTCTGGAGAATCGTCCTCACGGGGCTTAGCTTGCCGCTCAGCTTAACCGCCCATGCCCAGAGCCTGGACGTTACCTTTACCGCCAACATTCTGGAAACCACCTGCAACATGCAGCTTTCAGGCGGAACAGGGAGTGGGAGCAACAACACTTATATCATCGGCGATGCCAATGGCAAGGTGGGACTGGACGATATTATCAATAAGACCGATAACGCCAAAATTGACTTTAGCTTAAAGGCAACGGAATGCCCTTCATCATTAAGCAGCATCAATGTATCGCTCAATGGTTCAGGCTCGAGCATCGTCAACACGATCATTAATAATTCCCTGTCCGGAAGTGGTTCAGATTACACCGGGATTTCAATTGCCCGCGCGTCTGCTCCGGACTCCCCATTCAAGGTCAACACCAGCGGCGCACTCACCTGGACCGCGGCTGAAATCTCGGCAGGTGAAGTCGACCTTATCGCACGTATTGAGCCGACCAACAGCGCTAAAGCCACCACGGGGGCTTTCCAGGCTGACGTGACTTTTAATTTCACCTATGAATAACAGCAATAATGGAAAACAGAATATGAAATCGTTTCATCAATTATTCCTGATCGCCGTTATTACACTCAGCAGCGCAGCCACCGCTCAGGCCAACGGCACCACCAGCGTGAAAGCAACATTTACGTCAACGGTAGAGGCAGGGACCTGTACGGCTGCAATCCTGGATGGCAACGGCGCTACCGTTACCGCAATTGATTTTGGTGACGTATATAAGTCCGATCTGGTGGCCGAGTCCCGAACCGAGCCGCTGAAAATCGCGTTTACAAAATGTGTGGGCGTCGCGTCTGCCAGCGTCCAGGCCACGCCGACAACCGGAGGATGTTCCGGGTCTGCCTCAAACGGCAACTCATTCCCGGCAAGTAACGGCGTCGCCTTCGAGGTCTGGAACGGAAAGGCGGACAGCGGCACCCTGATGGATTGCAATAAAAAACCTGCGCAAAACGTGAGCATCGCTTCCGGTAGCGGAACGCTGGATATGATCTCCCGGATCGTTATCGCCAGCGGCAGATCAATTACAGATGTGACTACCGGAGCCGTCTCCTCCAGCGTTACCTTTCTGATTACCTACCAATAATGGAACAGGGTCAACGATCTTCTATGCGCAAACTCACTCTATGGCTGTTTCTCATGATGCCCGGCTTCGCTTTTCTGGCCAGCGCAGATAATCCACATGTCGATTTCTCTGCCAATATTGTAGAAAACACCTGCCAGGTCGCCGTCAGCAATGACGGTCTGGTTCACTTGTCTACCGTCGGTACGCATTTTTTTTCAGATTTGCTGACGCCAGAGAGCCAGTCCAGTGGGACAGCTTTTTCCATTAATGTTACCGGCTGCGGCGGCACCAGTAGCGGTGCCAGCAAACTGCATTTCAGTTTTAGCCCACAAAGCGGCGCGTTTCCTGCCCAAAGCAGCCAGGTGTTCCCCAATAACACTACCGTGGCCACAGGCGGGGCAGCAAACGTAGGGGTCGTCATTTTCTCCTCACTGGATAATACCAACGTGCTGAAAAAAGACGGTACGTCAGACGTGGTGCTGCCAGCGACCAGCGAGTCGTTGATCAACCGCTATGACTTTTATGCCCGTTACCAGCACCTGGACACGCCCGGCGCTGGAAAAGTGACCAGCAATGTGCTGGTGAGCGTGACTTATGAATAACGGGAAGTGGAAAAAAGTGTAATAAAAATAGTCTCAAGACTGCAGACGCATTTCAGGCAATGGCTAAACAGACAAAAATTTAGGTATAAACTGCCTGAACGCCACGGCGGACAGACCCCTTGTGTTCACCAGGGTGGACTGCGAAAATGTCAGGCAATTAAGTTTATCTGACAGGAAAGCGAATGAAACCCACCACCCTCTCCTTATTGCAGAAATGCAAACTGGACAAAAAACGCTTCGCCACCATCACAGCCTATGACTACAGTTTCGCCAAACTCTTCAGTGAAGAGGGAATAAACGTTATGCTGGTCGGAGATTCGTTAGGGATGACGGTACAAGGACATGAGTCCACCCTGCCGGTCACGGTCGACGATATTGCTTACCACACGCGCGCCGTCCGCCGCGGTGCCCCAGCCTGCCTGCTGCTTTCCGATCTGCCGTTTATGGCCTATGCCACCCCAGAGCAAGCTTTTGAAAATGCGGCTGCTGTGATGCGCGCGGGCGCTAACATGGTCAAAATTGAAGGCGGCGCCTGGCTTGTTGATACGGTGAAAATGCTCACCGAGCGCGCCGTACCGGTATGCGGGCACTTAGGCCTGACGCCACAGTCCGTGAATATCTTTGGCGGATACAAAGTCCAGGGCCGTGGCGATGCGGCGCAAACGTTGTTTGATGACGCCGTCGCGCTGGAAGCCGCAGGCGCACAGCTGCTGGTGCTGGAGTGCGTTCCGGTTGAACTGGCAAAACGTATCACTGACGCGCTGTCGATTCCGGTGATTGGCATTGGCGCAGGCAATGTCACTGACGGTCAGATCCTGGTGATGCACGATGCCTTTGGCATTACCGGTGGACATATCCCTAAATTTGCCAAAAATTTCCTTACAGAAGCGGGCGACATGCGCGCTGCGGTCAGGCAGTATATTGCCGATGTTGAATCCGGTGTTTACCCGGGTGAAGAACACAGTTTCCATTAAGGAGTCTCGTTGTGCTAATCATTGAAACCCTGCCGCTGCTGCGCCAGCACATTCGTCGTGCGCGCCAGGAAGGTAAACGTATCGCCCTGGTCCCGACCATGGGCAACCTGCATGACGGCCATATGAAGCTGGTCGATGAAGCAAGATCCCGTGTAGATATCGTGGTGGTCAGTATCTTCGTTAACCCCATGCAGTTCGATCGTGCGGACGACCTGGCACGCTACCCACGCACCCTGCAGGAAGATTGCGAGAAGCTCAAAAAACGCCATGTGGATATCGTCTTCTCTCCGGCGCCGGCGGATATCTATCCGCAAGGTACTGAAGAAGCAACCTTCGTCGACGTCCCAGGCATTTCCACCATGCTCGAAGGCGCAAGCCGCCCGGGCCACTTTCGCGGCGTTTCCACCATCGTCAGCAAGCTGTTCAACCTGGTGCAACCGGACATCGCCTGCTTCGGTGAGAAAGACTTCCAGCAGCTGGCGTTGATCCGCAAAATGGTCGCTGACATGGGCTATGATATTGAGATCGTCGGCGTACCGATTGTACGAGCCAAAGACGGTCTGGCGCTCAGCTCCCGCAACGGCTATCTGAGCGCCGAACAGCGCAAAATCGCTCCGGGATTGAGCAAGGTCATGAATGCCATGGCAGACCAGTTGCTGGCGAAAGCGCTAACACCCGAAGAGATTATCGCCCTTGCTGAGCAGGCGCTGAACGACAACGGTCTGCGCGCTGACGACATTCAAATTCGAGATGCCGATACGCTGCTGGCGCTTTCAGAGACCAGCCAACGTGCGGTGATCCTGGTGGCGGCCTGGCTCGGCCTGGCCCGCCTTATCGACAATAAAGTGGTTGAACTGGCGTAGTTTTTCTACCCGGACGATTAAAGGTAAACGTAATGATTCGCAAAATGCTGCAAGGCAAGCTTCACCGAGTGAAAGTCACTCAGGCCGATCTGCACTATGAAGGCTCCTGCGCAATTGACCAGGATTTCCTGGATGCGGCTGGCATCCTTGAAAACGAAGCGATTGATATCTGGAACGTGAACAACGGCAAACGTTTCTCCACCTATGCGATTGCCGCCGAGCGCGGGTCTAAAATTATCTCCGTGAACGGCGCTGCCGCACACTGCGCGCAGGTGGGGGATATTGTCATCATCGCCAGCTTCGTTATGATGTCGGACGACGAAGCGCGTCGCTGGCAGCCGAAAGTGGCCTACTTCGAGGGCGACAACGAGATGAAACGGACTGCGAAAGCGATTCCGGTCCAGGTAGCCTAATTCTTTCCTCGGGGAGCAGCCGGGTCCCCGGGTTGTTCCTCTTCTTTTTTAGATCCAGATGTACAATTTATACATACTTAATTAATCATTTAGAAAAACTAAAAAATAAAGCATCTGTAGGTGATAGAATCATTGCCTCATTTAAAAATAGAAAACCTCACGCCACATACCCGCTAAAAATTTAATTAAAGAGATAGATATGAAAGAAAAAACGTCAAAGACATTTCTTTTATTTTCATTGTTTTTTATATTTACATTATTCAATAAATCATTTGCCTATAACGATTGCTATATTGAATCTTCACAAACGGGCACGCGCACAATTAATTATGGCTCGATTAACGTAACCTCATCACTCTACCCCTCAGATAGCGTAAACGATGCCATCGTCCTGGCCAATAAAGACATCCAGATTGACGTTGGCAGTGATGGCATAGGATGCAAAAAAGGCGGGGCGGGTAACAATAATGTTGAGTTTTTCAATGCAGCCGATGGAACAAACATTTCTGCCCCATGGGGTAACATCGGGATGATCCAAACCAGTATTCCAGGGATTGTCTTATCGGCCACGCTGATGTGTAAAAGCAGTGACTGTGCTTCCGCAGCAGAAGGGGCTGGGGCGGGTAACATGGTTAATTTGAATCTCCCCGCCGCAAGCGGGCAGGAAAATATCATACATTCCCAGGGCGGCTATCCGTGGGAGGGCGCCGATAAGGGCTGGTATCTCCACATGACCCTTTATCAGTATGGCAGTTTTTCCCCCAAGTCCGGAGTCACCTCAGGACATACTCTGGCGGGAAATTTTGCCAGATGGCGTATAGGCGGCTCTACGCAAGGTTCAATCACCTTTAAAACCTCAACAAGCTCTCTCACTTTTACCATTCCACAGACGACGTGTCAGGACTTCTACATGGCAAATGGTGAGGGTAATCGCATCTCCAATAATCAGTATGCATTGGGTGATTATTCGATAGCTAATATAGAGACCAACAATACTAAAGAAGTTCCCTTCAAAATTATATTAAGCAAATGTTACGCATCTAAATTCACTACGAAATTATATTCCAGCAACAGAGCGGGTAATAATGCTCTGATCGGAAAAAGTGCCGGTTCGGCAAGCGGCATCGGGGTTAAAATTATGGATACCGCCAATAATCTGCTCCTGAAAGCAGACGGCTCCAATGAAACCACATTGACTCCGCAAAACTGGTACAACGATACTCTGGCTATTCCTTTTACTGCTCAGGTTGTTGCCGATAACAGCACTATTTCCTCGGGCGATTTCTCTGCAAACGCCACTTTTACCGTCACCTATGAATAACCTACCTCTGCGGCTGATTACCGATCAGCCGCGACATCGTCTCCAGCGAATCCGTTCTCAGGATGTAGAGACGCTTCAGTAAGAACGGATTATCCCCCGGCTTGACCTTTCCTTTCACCGTGGTCACCGCCAGATGAAAACCGGCGTCATTCGCCGCCTTGATCGCCTTATTATCATAGCCGCCAAACGGATACGAAAGGTACAGCACGCGAGGGTTGAACTGCGCCAGCGCGCGGCGGGAACGTTCAAAATCAAACAGGATCACGTGGTAGCTACGGCTGAGTAAAATGGGGTGTTTATCACCGTCGACGCGGTGCAGGAAGTGTGTATGTGACTGAATATCAAACACATCCAGAATGCCCTTAATTTCCTGAACGCTCATAAACTGCAGCGATTTAGGATCCCACTTCTGCGGATGCCCTTTAATGCGCGATGAGATAACAAACGCCGTGGCGTTAAAGCCATACTCTTTCAAAATCGGATAAGCGTAGCGGCTTACGGATTTCAGCCCGTCGTCAAAGGTAATAACCACCGCTTTCGCCGGCAGGTTCATTTTGTTACGCACATACCCTTCCAGCTGATACATCGTCAGGGCGGTATAACCCCGATCGCGCAGCCAGGCCATCTGGTTATTGAACGCACGTACGCTGGTGGTCGTAGAGGTATGACGGAAACGGGTGTTCTCTTCATCACGTAAGATATGGTGGTAGGTGATGACCGGCAAACCGTTGTCCTCCTGCGCGTCCAGGCTGCTTATCCACGCCAGGCGGTTGCCAATACGGATTTGGTACCAGGTCTGGTTCAGCCGATCTTTAAGCTTACTGAGGATCGGATAGCGAAGATTAGCGCTGAGCGTTCCGAACGGCGCGCTGCCGCTGGCGGGGGCGTTATACACCGGGGTATCTTTCCAGGTGATCAGATTTTGATTGCTAAGAGGCTTATTCAGATCACCGAGGCTATCCTCGACGCGCTGTTTTCCCTGCACCTGCTCCAGGTGCCCCTTGTCGATAAATCCGGTTCCGAAGCCAAAGCGAAACTCGTAGTAATCCGCTGCGGTGGGCACGACGGCAAGGATCTGTCCGGCACGCACATTGCCCACGTTTACGACATTATTGCCCACCTGCGCCCAAATAGCCGCATCTTCGGTAGTTTGCATGTACTGGGCTGGAAGACCTTGCTGGCTGACTAAACTGGCAGATGCCCCACCAGAGAACGCCAGCAGGAACAGGAAAAGAGTACGCGTGAACATGTATGTGATATCGATGCGGATGAACTGCCGCTATTGTAACAAAAGCGCTACCAATACCAATGTTTAATTCTTATACAGATCATGAAGAAGGACGAAAGGGGGGGTTTTCTGTTGCTGATGCCACAGGCTGCTGACGCCGGGGATCCCCTGCCCCACGATAGTATTACGGAAATCCTGGCTGCTCAGTGAGCCACGAAAGGGAAGCATCATTTCCAGCAGCGGATAGCCGATGCCTGAAATCACTTCACAGTTGTCGTGCTTGTGGCTCATGAGTGCAGCCGTACGATACGGCGCCGCGCCAGATTTATCCGTAAGAAAAATAACGCCTTCGCCAGAGTCGGTTTCATGCAGGGCATCGCACATCATCCGGCTAAGCATATTGGTGCTCAACCCCCGCCAGTAGTTTACTGCCCGGCATTGCGCCAAAGGACCAAACCTGGCTTCAAGCTTTAGCAACATCTCCTGCGCCCGATCATCGTGGCAAGTAATGACCCATCCCAGCATAACGATCTCCTTTGCAAGCGAGCAGTGTAGCCCAGTGAAGCTTAGCTTTCGGTGATAACTATCAAAGAAAAGCACCCGGCAAACGGAATGTCGCCGGGCTGAAGTTTAGCTGCGCAGGCCTCGCCCGCGCTGGATCAGATACCAGCACAGCATGTAGAAGATGACGATAAACACCACCAGCACCGCAACCGTGGTAAACAGCGGTACATCAGTAATGCCGAGGAAACCAAAGCGGAACCCACTGATCATGTACACAATTGGGTTCAGGTGCGACAGCGCCTGCCAGAATGGCGGCAGCAGCGTCAAAGAGTAAAACACCCCGCCCAGATAGGTCAGCGGCGTCAGCACAAAGGTCGGGATCAGGTTGATATCGTCGAAGGTTTTGGCAAATACGGCGTTCAGAAGGCCCGCCAGCGAGAACAAAATGGCCGTCAGCAGCAGCGTCAGCGCCACAAACAGCCATGAGTGCACCTGGAACGGGACGAAGAACAGCGAAATCACCGTCACCAGCACGCCCACACAGAGGCCACGCGCCACACCGCCGCCCACGTAACCGGCAATGATCACGTGCGTCGGAACCGGAGCCACCAGCAGCTCTTCTATGTTGCGCTGGAACTTGGCGCTAAAGAACGACGAGGCCACGTTGGCATAGGCGTTGGTGATTACCGCCATCATGATCAGACCCGGCACAATAAACTGCATATAAGTGAAGCCGTGCATCTCACCAATGCGGGAGCCAATCAGGTTACCGAAGATGATGAAGTAGAGCGTCATTGTAATGACCGGCGGCACCAGGGTCTGGATCCAGATGCGCATAAAGCGATGAATCTCTTTCGCCCAGATGCTTTTCAGCGCAACCCAGAAAAGATGCGTCATGCCTGTTCTCCTTGTTTTTGATGCACCAGAGAGACAAACAGCTCTTCCAGTCGGTTTGCTTTATTTCGCATACTCATTACCTGAATACCCTGCGCGCTCAGCTGTGAGAAAACGCTGTTAATCCCCTGTTCACGCAGGACTTCCACTTCCAGCGTTGAGGTATCCACCAGACGATACTGATAGCCTTCGAGCTTCGGTAGCGGGCTTTTCGCTGCCAGATCAAGAATAAACGTTTCTGATTTCAGTTTGGAAAGCAGTGCTTTCATCGACGTATTTTCCACCAGCTCGCCGTGCTGAATGATGCCAATATTGCGGCACAGCATTTCGGCCTCTTCAAGGTAGTGGGTGGTGAGAATGATAGTGGTTCCTTTATCGTTCAGATCCTTCAGGAAGCCCCACATTGAGCGGCGCAGCTCAATATCCACGCCTGCGGTTGGCTCATCAAGAATCAGCAGTTTTGGCTCATGCATCAATGCGCGGGCAATCATCAGGCGGCGCTTCATTCCCCCGGATAACATGCGCGCGCGTTCGTTGCGTTTTTCCCAGAGATCGAGCTGTTTGAGGTACTTTTCGCTGCGCGCCACAGCTTCTTTGCGCTCCACTCCGTAATAACCCGCCTGGTGGACAACAATCTGTTGCACCGTCTCGAACGGGTTGAAGTTGAACTCCTGCGGAACCAGCCCGAGCTGGCGCTTGGCATTCACCACGTCTTTTTGCAGATCGTAACCAAATACGCTCACCCGGCCAGAGGTTTTGTTAACCAGCGAGCTGATAATACCGATGGTGGTGGATTTGCCCGCCCCGTTCGGCCCCAGAAGCGCGTAGAAATCCCCCGCTTCTACTTTTAAATCTATCCCGCGTAGCGCCTGTACGCCGCCCGGGTAGGTTTTTTTAAGCTGTTCAAGTTCCAGTGCAATCGCCATGAAATAAACTTACCTATAGTTCTGACACACGTTGTGTGGTTTCATTAAAAGTCCGGTTACCCTATAGTAGCGCAACGCAATTACTCGGTTACAGGTCGTCAACCTCCATGAATGACATAGATACACTCATCAGCAACAATGCACTATGGTCAAAAATGCTGGTGGAAGAAGATCCCGGTTTTTTCGGCAAGCTTTCACAGGCGCAGAATCCGCGCTTTCTATGGATTGGATGTTCCGACAGCCGCGTACCGGCTGAGCGCCTGACAGGCCTCGAGCCTGGCGAACTCTTTGTTCACCGCAATGTCGCCAACCTGGTGATTCATACCGATCTTAATTGCCTTTCTGTTGTTCAATATGCCGTTGACGTTCTGGAAGTCGAACACATTATAATATGCGGCCACTATGGCTGTGGCGGTGTGCAGGCGGCAGTAGAAAACACAGAGCTGGGGTTAATTGATAACTGGCTGCTGCATATCCGCGATATCGGGTTCAAACATAGCTCACTGCTGGGTGAAATGCCGCAGGAGCGCCGTCTTGACACCCTGTGCGAACTGAACGTGATGGAGCAGGTATATAACCTGGGCCACTCAACTATTATGCAATCGGCGTGGAAACGCGGGCAGAAGGTCTCTGTCCACGGCTGGGCATACGGTATTCACGACGGCCTGCTGCGCAACCTGGAAGTGACCGCCACCAACCGTGAAACGCTGGAACAGCGCTACCGTTCAGGTATAGCCAACATTAAGCTTAAGCACGCGAACCATAAATAAAGCCGGGATTTTTTCCCTCTCCCTGTGGGTGTGTACGGTCCGGGGTGAGGGCATCAGCCCGCCCCCGCAAACATTACTCGTCCAGCAACACCACTTTCCCGACATACGGCAGATGGCGATAACGCTGCGCGTAGTCAATACCATAACCCACTACGAATTCATCCGGGATCGAGAAACCGACAAACTCCACGGGCACCTGCACTTCGCGACGGGTGGGTTTATCGAGCAAGGTACAAATCGCCAGTGATTTCGGCTCACGCAGGCTCAGGATCTCGCGCACCTTAGAGAGCGTGTTGCCGGAGTCGATGATGTCCTCAACGATCAACACATCTTTACCACGAATATCTTCATCAAGATCTTTCAGGATTTTCACATCACGGGTTGTGGACATGCCGCTGCCGTAGCTGGAGGCGGTCATAAAATCGACCTCATGTGACACCTGCACCTCACGGCACAGGTCTGCCATGAACATGAAAGAGCCACGTAACAGACCAACCAGCACCATTTCGCTGCCGCTGTCCTTGTAATGTTCGGTGATTTGACGACCCAGTTCGGCGATACGCGCTTTGATCCCGGCTTCCGGGATCATCACTTCAACAATATGTTTCATAAAAATCATAACCAACTGTTTTTAAAAACAAAACGCAAACCAATCGGAACGTGGAACAAAATTATTGATACACCGATTGATACACTTTAGTTTGTATAACCTCGTACATACCCACCAGCACGAGAACAACGTAAAGATTATACCAGTGCAGCGACCTCACAGCACCCCTATCTGCCAGAGTTAAACAGCTCAAAAAAGTCAGGGGGACATTTTGGTACCATATGCGCTTAATGAAGATGAACAAAATTGCGGAAAGCGCTTTTTCCAGCGATTTAATGTGCGTTCATCCACACCCAACACAGTGCCGATTTCCGCATCAGTCAGCCCCATACGGCACAGCGTCAGTGCTATATCGGCAAATTTATCACGGTATCTGGTCGGCCTGCTCATCTTCTCCCCCAGTAGCGGCACTCCAGCATTGCCAGTAAACCGCGCAGGTACAGGTTTTCCTTCAGCGTTAACTGGCTGCATTTTCCCTGAAAGGTGCGCCAGTGCATCCCTTTTGGTTCAGGAAAGGAATCTAGGCTGTGTCCCTTAATTATATAGTCGTTGATAAAAGAGCCGGATGCAGCCCAGCTTCACCATCGCCAGATAATTTCTCGCCGTTTTGTCGTAACGCGTCGCTATGCGACGGTATTCTTTCAGGCGACCAAAACATCGCTCAACAACGTTGCGATTGCGGTACGCATTACGATCGAGCTGTGAACGCCCATCCAATGCCATTTTCTCATTTGATTTTCGGGGAATGACTGCTTTTATACCTTTGCTTTTCAGTTCGTTGCGTAACGCATGCCCGGAGTACGCTTTGTCGGCCAGTACCGCATGGCCACGGCGTTTCATGCTGCCGTTCTGGCGCTGAACACCAATACCGTCGAGAAGACGTTGCGCGAACTGGCTTTCGTGAGCCTGTCCGGGACTCAGCACTATGTTTAACGGAAGACCGTTTCCGTCTGTCGCCAGATGGATTTTGGTGCCAAAACCACCGCGAGAGCGACCCAGCCCATTATCTCCGGCGATATCGGGATGTTTTTTTGAGCCCCGGCAGCACATTTCAACGCCCGGATATTGCTGCCATCCAGCGCCGTAGCAGACCAGTCAACAAGATTGCTGGCATCAAGTAGCGAAAGCAACCTGTTGAAAATAATGTTAATAACACCTGATTTTGACCACCGGTTAAAGCGGTTATAAACCGTTTTCCATGGTCCATATCGTTCAGGTAAATCACGCCACGGAGCCCCGGAACACAACACCCAGAACATACCGTTGATAATTTTACGATGCTCAGCCCATGGGCGTCCGGCCCGTGGAGATACGGGTTCAGCAGGCAATAAAGGCTGGATGATAATCCATGCTTCATCAGGAAGGTCGTAGCGAGCCATAGTTCAATATGTTGTGGAAACAGACAGTTACTATAGCTCAAACGATTAAGGGACACAGCCTAGTTTGCGGAACAGATTATTCACGTCGGGTATGTCTTCGCCCTGGATGGCTTGTCGCATTTTCGGACCCGCCGTAATTCTCGTTCCCGTGGTGCTTCACTCTGTTGCTCCGGGTCGTGCAGCGCTATTCCGGCGATGTGTTCCTCATCACCGTCAATATCCAGCGTTATAATCTCAAGTCCCAGCGCATCTACGGCATCAAGGATGCGGGTCTGTAGTTCTTAATAGGTCGCCGCTGGTGGATAAACATCATCGAGCGGCGGCACGATTGACGCAGCTTCGTCAGGGCTTACCGGGATAACCTGATTTTTCTCTTCCGAATAATCGCTGTCCTGAGAAAATAGCGCGGCTTTCGGCGAAATGTTTACCCGCTTATTGTCGACATGCCATGCAGCAGGGGCGACAAAAGTCATCGCTTTTTGTTCTGAGGCGCTGGCATCTTAACCGATAAATAAAAAAGGTGCTAAAAACTGAGCTATAACACCACTTAATCAATAAAATATTATTGATTGTTTTCGGATGTGCTACTTTCACCACTGTCAATCATCGTGACATGACCATTTTCATACCTGAAACGTGAGCCATCTTTAAAGCAATCACAGCATTTTTTTACCCCATGATGACCAGTCAATATCAATATACCAAACCTCACGTGGGTAAAATTCATTTGAAATAACAACTTCTTTACCCGAAAAGTCAAAAACCCGATAAGCTTTATATAAATAAAGATTTTTGGTTATGTGTCTCGGTTCATTGAGATCATAACAAACAACAAATTTACCCATACTCCCCGTTTTTTCGTTATCAGGATAGAACCATCCTTCTTGATCTCATCCAATCTGGCTGCTGTCATTTTTAAATATTTCCTTCCCATTCAATAAAAGGCGAAATTGTTTGTCTTTCTCTCCTTGCCCCCAAATATATTCTAAATAGCTTCGCAAAATAGTAGATCACTGGAAGGGAACTCAGCCCGGATTGTGCGATCTGATTAATCGCCAAATCAAAACAAATCACCAACCGGACTGAGCGATGCCGATCATAGCAGCAATCTCCGATGAAGAGCGAATATCGATGCGTAAAGAAGCGCAGCAAACCCGCGATAAAAACTATGCCAGACGTCTCATTGACATGCTGATGCTGCATCAGGGAATGACCGTCACTGAGGTCGCTAAAATGCTCTGTGCTGCACGCTCATCCGTCGGCAGATGGATAAACGGGTTTACTTTACATGGCGCTGAAGGACTCAAAAGCCTCAGACCCGGACGTGCCGCACGATGGCCGGGCAGGGAGATCTTGCTTCTGCATAGTTCCACGTTACACCGATACCTGAAACAGGCGGAGATTGTCTGGCGCAGAGTCGCACCAACACTGAAGCAAGAGGCGCAGAGATTGAGCCCTCGCCATCGGCAAACATTGCAGGAGCCTCACGTTGGACACCCTGTAACTCGAATCATTTAGGGTATAAAAAGCAAATATTGTGATTCCGATCACGCTTGTTAATACCTATAATTAGTTGCTTGCAAATAATTAACAAAACTGACGAGTACACTTTCTATGGCTGAAACAAAATCTAAACAGCCACGTCTACTGATGACATTAACAGCAGCGTTCGCAGCCTTCTGCGCGCTCTATTTGTTAATCGGTGGCGTCTGGCTTGTCGCGCTTGGCGGCTCCTGGTACTACCCAATTGCGGGTCTGGTTATGATTGGCGTAACCGTCCTGCTGTTGCGTAGAAAACGATCTGCCATGTGGCTATACGCTGCTTTGCTCATTGCAACAATGATTTGGGGCGTATGGGAGGTCGGGTTCGACTTCTGGGCACTGACGCCGCGAAGCGACATCCTGGTCTTCTTCGGTATCTGGCTAATCCTGCCGTTTGTTTGGCGTCGCCTGATTTACCCTGCCAACGGCGCGGTAGCCGGTCTGCTGGTGGCGCTGGTGATCGCTGGCGGCATCCTGACATGGGCCGGTTTTAACGATCCGCAGGAAATCAGCGGTACGCTGAACACCGACTCCACGCCTGCAGCGGCTATTTCACAGGTCGCGGATGGCGACTGGCCTGCCTATGGTCGTAATCAGGAAGGTCAACGTTACTCTCCGCTCAAGCAGATCAACTCAGATAACGTTAAAAATCTGAAAGAAGCCTGGGTCTTCCGTACCGGCGATGTGAAATTGCCGAACGACCCGGGTGAACTGACCAACGAAGTCACTCCCATTAAAGTGGGCAACATGCTTTATCTGTGTACGGCGCACCAGCGTCTGTTCGCGCTCGACGCGGCCACGGGTAAAGAGAAGTGGCACTTCGATCCGCAGTTGAACTCTAACCCCTCCTTCCAGCATGTCACCTGCCGCGGCGTCTCTTACCACGAAGCGCGTGCGCAAACCGCAAGCCCGGAAGTGATGGCCGACTGCCCTCGCCGTATTATTCTGCCGGTGAACGATGGTCGTCTGCTTGCCATCAATGCCGAAACAGGCAAGCTGTGCGAGACCTTTGCCAATAAAGGTACGCTTAACCTGCAGACCAACATGCCAGATACTACACCGGGTCTGTATGAACCAACGTCTCCGCCAATCATTACCGATAAAACCATCGTGATTGCCGGTTCAGTGACGGATAACTTCTCTACCCGAGAAACCTCTGGCGTTATCCGTGGCTTTGACGTCAATACCGGTAAACTGCTGTGGGCCTTCGACCCGGGCGCGAAAGATCCCAATGCGATCCCATCGGACGAGCACACCTTTACCTTTAACTCGCCAAATTCCTGGGCACCGGCGGCCTATGACGCTAAGCTGGACCTGGTGTATCTGCCAATGGGTGTGACCACGCCAGATATCTGGGGCGGTAACCGCACGCCAGAACAGGAACGTTACGCAAGTTCTATCCTGGCGCTGAATGCCACCACCGGCAAGCTGGCGTGGAGCTACCAGACCGTACACCACGATCTGTGGGATATGGATATGCCGTCCCAGCCGACGCTGGCTGATATCACCCTTGACGGTAAAACCGTTCCGGTTATCTACGCGCCGGCAAAAACCGGCAACATCTTCGTGCTGGATCGCAGCAACGGTAAGCTGGTTGTCCCTGCCCCGGAAAGACCGGTTCCGCAGGGCGCTGCCAAAGGCGACTACGTCTCCAGAACGCAGCCGTTCTCCGAGTTGAGCTTCCGTCCGAAGAAAGATCTGACTGGCGCTGACATGTGGGGTGCCACGATGTTTGACCAGTTGGTATGCCGCGTAATGTTCCATCAACTGCGCTATGAAGGCATCTTCACGCCGCCGTCCGAACAGGGCACGCTGGTCTTCCCCGGCAACCTCGGGATGTTCGAGTGGGGTGGCATCTCCGTCGACCCGCATCGTCAGGTGGGGATTGCGAACCCAATGGCGCTGCCGTTTGTTTCCCGCCTGATCCCACGCGGTCCGGGTAACCCGATGGAACAGCCGAAAGACGCAAAAGGCAGTGGTACCGAAGCCGGTATTCAGCCGCAGTATGGCGTACCGTTTGGCGTGACCCTGAACCCGTTCCTGTCTCCGTTTGGTCTGCCGTGTAAACAGCCGGCCTGGGGATATATCTCGGGAGTGGATCTGAAAACTAACCAGATCGTCTGGAAAAAACGGATTGGTACGCCACAGGACAGCATGCCGTTCCCGATGCCGATTCCCGTGCCGTTCAAAATGGGTATGCCTATGCTGGGTGGCCCAATCTCTACTGCCGGTAACGTGCTGTTCATCGGGGCAACCGCAGATAACTACCTGCGCGCGTACAACATGACCAACGGTGAGAAACTGTGGCAAGGTCGTCTGCCAGCAGGTGGACAGGCAACGCCGATGACCTATGAAGTGAATGGCAAACAGTACGTTGTCATCTCTGCTGGTGGTCACGGTTCGTTTGGTACGAAGATGGGCGACTACATCGTCGCGTATGCGTTGCCGGACGAAGGCAAGTAACTGATAAGCCCGGTGGCGCTACGCTTACCGGGCCTGGGGATGCGAAATACAGGCCGGGTAAGGCGAAGCCGCAACCCGGCTTTTTTTATACGGTAAAACCGAGCATCATCCCGGTATCTTCATGCTCCAGCAGATGGCAGTGTGCCATATAGGCAAACGCCTTCGGCGCATGGTGATCGAATTTCACCAGCACTTCACTGACACCGCCTTCCACTCTCACCGTATCCTTCCAGCCCGCGCGATGCGCCTCAGGCGCGTTACCGTTTTCAGAGAGAATGCGGAACTGCGTGCCGTGAATATGGAAGGGATGCAACATCATGTCGCCAACGCCTGAAATCATCCAGCGCTCAAACTGCCCTTTAGCGGCGGCAAACATCGGGGTGTTCATGTCAAAGGCTTTGCCGTTGATACGGTTGGCATTGTGGAAGTCAAACTCATGGCCGCCGTGATCCCTGTCGCCCATTTTGCCATGGTCCATATTCATGTGGCCCATCATCTGTCCGTGATGCATACCGGCCATCGCCTGATTGCCATATTTGTTTATCAGCGCCTGCATACCCATCATGTCGAGCATCGGATCCATCGAAAGCTGCAATTTACGCTGGGTTAACCCCTCAAGCGCTGGGTGAGCGGGCAGCGCGGTTAAGATATCCGGCAGCATACCGGAGGCGGTGATTTGCAGCGGTTGGATGCGCAGCACCGGATGCGCTTTATCAAAGGGCGCAACGGCCATGCCCATCTGGTTGACGGGCAAGGTCACCAGGTCAAACGCTTTGCCGTCACTGATATCCACCAGCACCTCAAAGCGCTCGCCTACCAGCATCGACAATTCGCTTACCTTCACTGGCTCAGGCAACAGACCCCCGTCGCTTGCTACCACATACAGTGGGCGATTATCGCTGGTCGCGAAATTGAGTGAACGCGCGTTACAGCCGTTGAGCAGACGTAAACGCAGCCAGCCTTTCGGCGCTGCGTGTTGTGGATAAACAGCGCCGTTGGCCAGCAGCGTGTCGCCAAACCAGCCTACCGCTGCGCTCATCACATCCAGCTGGTAGTCAATCTGCCCGTCGGCGGTAAATTTCTTATCCTGCACAATCACCGGCACATCGTCGATGCCCCACTGCTTTGGCAGGCGAAGCAGACGACTTTCATCATCCTCAATCACCACCAGTCCCGCCAGCCCCATCGCCACCTGATGACCCGTTTTGCCATGCTGATGCGGGTGGAACCAGCAGGTCGCTGCACGCTGGTCAGGGGTAAAAGTCACGCTACGCTTGCCGCCCGGGGCGATCACGCCCTGAGGGCCGCCGTCCACCTCGCCCGGCACTTCCAGGCCGTGCCAGTGCAGCGTAGTCTCTTCCGCCAGCGTATTATGGATATCGACCGTTACGGCTTTCCCTCTGCGTAACTGCAGCGCCGGTCCCAACAGGTTGCCGTTATAGCCCCACGTTGTAGCCTTCTGCGCACCAAAGGAGGTTCTCCCCGACTGAACGACGAGCTGAATGCGGTTACGGGCATCCGCGGAGAGTAAGTCAGGGATGGGTAAGGCTTGCCTGTCGGCCGCAAAAGCCGCGCGACGCCACAGCGGTAGCGCGCTGGCAACGCCCAGCGCAACAGAATATTTCAAAAAATCACGACGTTGAATGTTCATTCCCTTATTTCCTGCAGGCGAAATTTTGAGCATAAACCCTCCCCTTACCGGAAGGTCAAGCAAGCCGATAATAATAAAGATCGTCGGCCTGGCATCAAGTATGCTAACGTTAATTTTCCGTGATGCAGTGGTAAAAGCAATGAAGACGTTTTTCAGGACAATTTTGTTCGGCAGCCTGGTGGCAATGTCCGCTAACAGCTATGCGCTAAGTGAAAATGAAGCGGAAGATATGGCCGATCTGACGGCAGTTTTTGTATTCCTGAAAAACGATTGTGGCTACCAGAATTTACCCAACGGGCAAATTCGTCGCGCACTGGTCTTTTTTGCCCAGCAGAACCAATGGGATCTCAGCAACTACGACAGCTTCGACATGAAGGCGCTCGGTGAAGACAGTTATCGTGATTTAAGCGGAATTGGCATCCCCACTGCAAAAAAAATGCAAAGCGCTGGCTCGCGATTCACTCAGCCTGCTCGCCTACGTGAAGTAACCTTCCCGACGCCCTTGTTGACGCTTAAACCGCTTCACAGTGGTTTTATGTTGCGCCCGTTCCGCTGATCTTATGGATGTTAACGAGGGAGGTGTGAACCATGGCCGATAATATGGTGTGGCACGAAACGCTGCATGACCAGTTTGGTCAATACTTTGCCGTTGATAACGTACTTTATCATGAGAAGACCGATCATCAGGATCTGATTATCTTCGAGAATGCGACCTTTGGCCGCGTGATGGCGCTGGATGGCGTGGTACAGACCACCGAACGCGATGAGTTTATCTATCACGAGATGATGACGCACGTTCCGCTGCTGGCGCATGGCCACGCGAAGGATGTGCTGATTATAGGCGGCGGCGATGGCGCCATGTTGCGTGAAGTCTCCCGCCATCAGACTATCGACACCATCACCATGGTGGAAATCGATGCGGGCGTGGTCTCTTTCTGCCGCCAGTATCTGCCTAACCATAATGCCGGGAGCTATGACGATCCACGCTTTAATCTGGTCATCGACGATGGCGTGAATTTCGTTAACCAGACCCCCCGGACGTTTGATGTCATTATTTCAGACTGTACCGACCCCATCGGCCCGGGCGCATCGCTGTTTACCTCATCGTTCTACGAAGGCTGTAAGCGCTGTCTGAAGCCAGGTGGAATATTCGTGGCACAAAACGGCGTCTGCTTCCTGCAGCAGGATGAAGCCCTCGACAGCCACCGCAAGCTGAGCACGTACTTTAGCGACGTCAGCTTCTATCAGGCCGCTATTCCGACCTACTACGGCGGGGTGATGACCTTTGCATGGGCGACGGATAATGAGGCGCTACGCCATCTCTCAACCGAAATCATTCAGGCCCGCTTCCATCATTGTGCGCTCACGTGTCGGTACTACAACCCGGCAGTGCATACCGCCGCGTTTGCCTTGCCGCAGTATCTGCAAGACGCGTTGTCCTCAAAAGGGGTGAGCTAATTGAAAAAGCTTAAACTGCATGGCTTTAACAACCTGACCAAAAGCCTGAGTTTTTGTATTTACGATATCTGCTACGCCAAAACAGCGGAAGAGCGCGATGGTTATATCGCCTATATCGATGAACTCTATAATGCCAACCGTCTGACGGAAATTCTGTCTGAAACCTGCTCGATTATCGGTGCCAATATCCTGAACATTGCCCGTCAGGACTACGAGCCTCAGGGCGCGAGCGTCACGATTCTGGTGAGCGAAGAGCCCGTCGACCCACAGCTTATCGACAAAACCGAACGCCCGGGTCCGTTGCCAGAAGGGGTGGTGGCTCATCTCGATAAAAGCCACATCTGCGTACACACCTACCCCGAAAGCCATCCCGAAGGGGGGTTATGTACCTTCCGCGCCGATATTGAAGTCTCGACCTGCGGTGTCATCTCGCCCCTGAATGCGCTGAACTATTTAATCCATCAGCTGGAATCGGACATTGTCACCGTTGATTATCGCGTGCGGGGTTTCACGCGTGATATCAACGGCATGAAGCACTTCATCGATCACGAGATTAACTCTATTCAGAATTTTATGTCCGACGACATGAAAGCCCTGTACGACATGGTGGATGTGAATGTGTATCAGGAAAACATCTTCCATACCAAAATGTTGCTTAAGGAGTTCGACCTTAAGCACTACATGTTCCATACCCGGCCCGAAGAGTTAAGCGAAGAAGAACGTAAAACCATTACTGACCTGCTCTGGAAAGAGATGCGCGAAATTTACTACGGCCGCAATATTCCGACCGTGTAAGACGCACAGGGAGCAGGGAGGCTCCTGCAGGTTACGTCTGCTTCATGAACTCGCGGTACGCACCCACCACCTGAAGAAAGTCTTCCACGCCGCACAGCGACAGGCTCTCTTCGTCGTAATAGCTCATCCCCTCTTCCATCTCATCGCCCGAGAATTCTAGCTGGTTGGCGCGGACCATCACCTCTTCACCATCCATCCACAGCGTGTATTCATGCCCGGCGCGCTGCCAGGAGCGTTCACTGCCTTTCACCGTGCTTGCCGCCTGCTCTACTTCGTCAAGCAGCGCCAGATTCTCTTTCACTTCTTCGTTGAACCAATGTCCTACCGCTTCGTGGCCCATCGACATACGCACTTTCACCACACCGGTGATGTCGCGCAGAAATTCGTAATCCATCGTGTTTTCCTCTGTGAAGCCATTAGGGTAATTATCGCAGCAGAGTGGAAGAAAAAAAGCGTGAAAGGCGGGAGGAGTGAAAATAAAAAAGGTGAGAGCAAGACCCTGCGGTCCGAGCCCTCACCCCGTCCCTCTCCCACGGGAGAGGGTGCAAACACTAAAAACCGTGGTTTTTCTGCTTATACCGCGGTCTGGAAGATAACCCCGTCAGCCTTCTCGGTATACTGAGAGAGCTGGTCAAAGTTGAGATAGCGATAGGTATCTAGCGCTGTCTTATCAACCTGAGCCACAAAGGTCTGGTACTCATCCGGCGTTGGCAATTTGCCAATCAGCGCCGCAACCGCCGCCAGCTCCGCAGAGGCCAGGAAGACGTTGGCGCCGGTACCCAAACGGTTCGGGAAGTTACGGGTTGAGGTGGAAACCACCGTCGCGCCGTCTGCTACTCGCGCCTGGTTGCCCATACACAGGGAACAGCCAGGGATTTCAATACGCGCACCGCTCTTACCAAATATGCTGTAGTACCCTTCTTCAGTAAGCTGTGCCGCGTCCATACGGGTTGGCGGAGCCACCCACAGTCGGGTTGGCAGTTGGCCTTTATGGGTATCCAGCAGTTTACCGGCAGCGCGGAAGTGGCCGATGTTGGTCATACAGGAACCAATGAACACTTCATCGATTTTTTCACCCTGTACGGCAGACAGCGGACGTGCGTCGTCTGGATCGTTTGGCGCACACAGGATCGGCTCTTTAATATCCGCCAGATCGATGTCGATCACTGCCGCATATTCTGCGTCAGCATCGGCTTCCAGCAGCTGTGGATCCGCTAGCCATTTTTCCATGCCCTGAATACGACGCTCCAGCGTCCGACGATCGCCGTAGCCTTCAGCGATCATCCACTTCAGCAGCACGATGTTAGAGGTCAGATACTCTTCGATCGGCGCCTTGTTCAGCTTGATGGTACAACCTGCGGCAGATCGCTCTGCGGAGGCATCGGTCAGCTCGAACGCCTGCTCCACTTTCAGATCCGGCAGTCCTTCAATCTCCAGGATGCGGCCTGAGAAGATGTTTTTCTTACCTTTCTTCTCTACGGTCAGCAGGCCCTGTTTGATGGCATACAGCGGGATAGCGTGAACCAGGTCGCGCAGAGTGATCCCCGGCTGCATCTTACCTTTAAAGCGTACCAACACTGATTCCGGCATATCCAGCGGCATTACGCCAGTCGCAGCGGCAAACGCCACCAGACCCGAGCCCGCCGGGAAGGAGATACCAATCGGGAAGCGGGTGTGAGAGTCACCACCGGTACCAACGGTATCTGGCAGTAACATGCGGTTAAGCCAGGAGTGGATAACACCGTCACCCGGACGCAGGGAAACACCGCCACGGTTCATGATGAAGTCTGGCAGCGTGTGGTGCGTGGTCACGTCGACCGGCTTCGGATACGCCGCCGTGTGGCAGAAGGACTGCATTACCAGGTCAGAAGAGAAGCCCAGGCACGCCAGATCTTTCAGTTCATCACGGGTCATAGGGCCAGTGGTATCCTGAGAGCCCACGGAGGTCATTTTCGGCTCGCAGTAAGCACCAGGGCGAACACCGGCTACGCCGCACGCGCGGCCAACCATTTTCTGCGCCAGAGAGTAACCCCGGTCGCTTTCAGCCACGTCTTTCGCCTGACGGAAAACGTCTGAGTGCGGCAGACCCAGCGCGTCACGCGCTTTGGTGGTCAGGCCACGTCCGATGATCAGCGGAATACGGCCGCCCGCACGCACTTCGTCAACCAGGACGTCGGTTTTCAGCTCGAAGCTTGCCAGCAGGTCGTTGGTTTCATGGTTACGCACTTCGCCTTTGAACGGATAAACATCAATCACGTCGCCCATATTCAGGTTGTTCACATCCACTTCAATTGGCAGCGCACCGGCATCTTCCATGGTATTAAAGAAGATCGGCGCAATTTTGCCGCCGAGGCACAGACCACCTCCGCGTTTGTTTGGTACATGAGGGATGTCATCCCCCATAAACCACAGCACGGAGTTAGTGGCGGATTTGCGCGAAGAACCGGTCCCGACAACGTCACCGACGTAGGCCAGCGGGAAGCCTTTTTCCTGCAGCGCTTTAATTTGCTTGATCGGGCCAACCACGCCCGGCTGATCCGGATCGATCCCCTCACGGGCGTTTTTCAGCATCGCCAGGGCGTGCAGAGGGATATCCGGGCGAGACCAGGCATCCGGAGCAGGAGAAAGGTCATCCGTGTTGGTTTCACCCGTCACTTTAAAAACGGTAACGGTAATTTTTTCAGCCAGCGCAGGACGGTTGAGGAACCATTCTGCATCAGCCCAGGATTGCATCACCTGCTTCGCGTAAGCGTTGCCGGCTTTGGCTTTTTCTTCCACATCGTAGAAGTTATCAAACATCAGCAGCGTTGAAGAGAGCGCTTTTGCGGCAATCGGTGCCAGCGTTTCGTTATCCAGCGCGTCAATCAGCGGATGAATGTTGTAACCACCCTGCATGGTGCCGAGCAGTTCAATCGCTTTTTCAGGAGTAACCAGTGGGGAGGTTGCTTCGCCTTTGGCAACCGCGGCAAGGAACCCGGCTTTTACGTAGGCAGCTTCATCTACGCCAGGCGGTACGCGGTTGATCAACAGATCTAACAGGAATGCTTCTTCGCCCTCAGGCGGGTTCTTCAGCAGCTCGACGAGCGCGGCCATTTGGGATGCATCTAACGGTTTGGGTACAATTCCCTCGGCGGCACGTTCTGCTACGTGCTTACGGTATTCTTCTAGCACGACGGTTCTCCTCGCTCTCATTATCATATTGCGGCGGGCGTTCTCTTCACGCTCCTGTGAGACAGCAGTTTAGTAGGGTAAAGCCCGATACCGCGTCGGGCAGCATAGCAGGATTTCTGCACAGTGTTAATCCGTTTACAAAAAAGCAACATTAAAAGATTTGCTGAATCGTTAAGGATGGTATATACCGCATCGGCAACAGCGGCCTTCTGAATTCCCCACGGCTTTTCGACCAGCAGATAGCATTGTGTAATAAATGCACACACTCTTTATCCGGATGTACCGGATGGTTTCCCAAGAAAAGTCAAAACTGTAAAACACGGGTGAATAATACTCGCGGCAACAGCGGCGCCTCACGGCACTGCACTCGTCTCGTTGGAGTCATTTTATGAAGTTGCCCCTTAAGCCACATCTGCTTGTTCTTTTTTGCAGTGTCGGGCTGTTTGCCGCCTCTGGCGTGATGTTCGTCAAAAGCCGCGTCGCGGATCCGGCTACCGGCGTCCCCGTCACGCAACCCGTATCCACGCCTCCGACACCCGCAGCACAGCCGGAACCGGTTATTACACCTACCTACAGCGCTGTACAAATCGATCAGTGGGTGGCCCCCATCGCGCTGTATCCGGATGCTTTACTGTCGCAAATCTTGATGGCATCGACCTACCCGTCCAACGTGATTCAGGCTGCCCAGTGGTCGAAAGATAACCCCAAAATGCAGGGTGATGCCGCCATTCAGGCAGTTGCCAGCCAGCCCTGGGATCCCAGCGTGAAATCACTGGTCGCCTTTCCTCAGTTGATGTCACTGCTAGGGGAAAATCCGCCGTGGGTACAAAACCTGGGCGATGCGTTTCTGGCGCAGCCAAAAGCGGTAATGGACTCCGTGCAACGCCTGCGCCTGCTGGCTCAGCAAACCGGGACACTGCAGTCGACGCCGCAGCAAACGGTCATCACCGGGACGAAACCCGCGCCTGCCAAAAACGTCGCCAGTGAGCCAACTCCCCGCACGAAAACAACACCCAGCCCAACGGTTATCAGGATTGAATCCGCCGACCCGCAGGTGATTTATGTTCCCACCTATAACCCGAATACAGTTTACGGGACCTGGCCAAACACCGCCTATCCGCCCACGTATCTCCCCCCCACCCCGGGAGAACAGTTTGGTAAAAGCGTCGTTAACGGCTTAGGTTTCAGCCTCGGTGTTGCAACAACCTACGCGATATTCAGCAGTATCGACTGGGACGACGACGACCATCACCATCATCATGATGATGATGGCGACCACCACCACCATGATGACGGCGATCACCACGACGGTTATAACCGCAACGGTGATAACAACATTAATATAAATGTTAATAACTTCAATAAAATCAGCGGACAACATCTCACGGATATCAACCGCAGCTGGCAGCACAATCCGGCGTATCGTCAAGGAGTAGCCTATCCCACTCACTCGTTGACTAACCGTTTCTATGCCACTAACGCGGCAACGGGGCTGAGTTCAGCGTCGCAACAATCGCTCAACCGTGACGGTCAACGCCAGGCTGCCATGAGTCAAATGGAGAAAACGACGGGCAAAATATTCCCGCAAGCAGCGCGACCGGGAACCAAAGACGCGCAGCGCCAGGCCTCCAGCCAACAGTTAAAGCAGATTACCCAGCGCAATAACTACCGGGGTTACGATACCAAACCGCAAACCGTGACACGGCCCCATACGCAGCAGCATGAGCACCGTCAGGCAATAACGCAAAGACAGGAGCAGCGTAGCCCGCAACTGGGCACTATAGCGCAGCGAACCAGCCAGCCACGCGCCAATGCCCTGAGCGGAAATGACAGTCGCTCCGCCAGCTGGCAGGCACAGCAGCAGCGTGGCGCACAGAGCCGCCAGATAGCAGCCCGCAATCATCCGCTACGGCAAGCACCTGCCGGACGCGCTGAGCATCATGAATTCCGTCATCGTTAAGGGAGCCGACATGAAAAGTAAAATCCTCAGTGGCATGGTGTTATTCATCGTTTCGGCCACCGCAATGGCACAGCAATATTTCGCGACTCCCGAGCAGGCAACCCGGACGCTGGTCAGCGCCATCAGCGAGCAGAATGAACCTACCCTGAACAACCTGCTTGGCGATCGCTGGCGCGATGTCCTGCCGCCTGAAGGGGTCGATCCTGGTGCCGTCGACCGCTTCCTGCGCGACTGGAAAGTTCGTCACCAGACCATTATCAACGGCGATACGGCGCACCTTGTTGTCGGGGAGAATCAATGGCAGTTGCCTCTTCCGGTGGTTAAAACCGCCTCCGGCTGGCGCTTTGACATTCAGGAAGCCGCCGGGGAGATCCAGACCCGGGAGATTGGGCGCAACGAGCTCGCCGCCATTGAGGCGTTACATGCCTACGTCGATGCCCAACAGAGCTACTTTGCGATGAACCATCAGTACGCCCGGAAGATTGTCAGTTCTGAAAGGAAAAAGGATGGCCTGTACTGGCCGACAGAACCCGGCGATGCGCCAAGCCCGCTTGGTCCGGCGTTCAGCCCGGGTGAGCCGGGTACCGGCTATCACGGGTATCATTTCCGTATTATGCCGGACAACAATGGCTTTGCGATGGTTGCCTGGCCGGTCAGCTACGGTAAGACAGGTGTGATGAGCTTTGTGATTAACCAGGACGACAGCGTAAACCAGGCGGATCTCGGCAATGATTCAGAGCACAAAGCCCGGGCGCTTACCGCATACATTACGGATAAAACCTGGCAGCCTGTCGCGCCGTAATACAGGCAAAAAAAACGCCTCCGCAGAGGCGTTTAGCAAGCAGGAAGAGACTTATTTCTTCTTCGCTTTGGCGTTTGGCAGGTCGGTGATGCTACCTTCGAACACTTCTGCCGCCAGGCCCACAGACTCATGCAGCGTCGGGTGGGCGTGGATGGTCAGCGCGATGTCTTCCGCGTCACAGCCCATTTCGATAGCCAGACCGATTTCACCCAGCAGCTCGCCGCCGTTGGTGCCGACAATTGCCCCACCGATAACGCGGTGAGTCTCTTTGTCGAAGATCAGTTTGGTTACGCCATCGGCGCAATCAGACGCAATAGCTCGCCCGGAAGCCGCCCACGGGAAGGTGGCCGTTTCGTAGCTGATGCCTTTCTCTTTCGCTTCTTTCTCGGTCAACCCTACCCAGGCAACTTCTGGCTCGGTGTAGGCGATAGACGGGATAACTTTCGGATCGAAGTAATGCTTCATGCCGGCGATAACTTCAGCGGCAACGTGACCTTCATGAACCCCTTTGTGCGCCAGCATTGGCTGACCGACGATATCGCCGATAGCAAAGATGTGCGGCACGTTGGTACGCAGCTGCTTGTCAACGCGGATGAAGCCACGGTCGTCCACTTCCACGCCAGCGGCCCCCGCGTCGAGATTTTTACCGTTCGGCACACGGCCGATGGCCACCAGCACCGCGTCGTAACGCTGTGCTTCAGCAGGGGCTTTTTTGCCTTCCATGGAAACGTAAATACCGTCTTCTTTCGCTTCAACGGCAGTCACTTTGGTTTCCAGCATCAGGTTGAATTTCTTACTGATGCGTTTGGTGAAGACTTTCACGATGTCTTTATCGGCAGCCGGGATAACCTGGTCGAACATTTCAACCACGTCAATCTCTGAACCCAGCGCATGGTATACGGTACCCATTTCCAGACCGATGATACCGCCGCCCATAACCAGCAGGCGTTTTGGAACGGTTTTCAGCTCCAGCGCGTCGGTGGAGTCCCATACGCGCGGATCTTCATGGGGAATAAACGGCAGTTCGATTGGACGAGAACCCGCAGCGATGATCGCGTTGTCGAAGTTGATCACGGTTTTGCCGTTTTCGCCTTCCACTTCCAGGGTGTTCGCACCGGTGAATTTACCCAGACCATTTACCACTTTCACTTTACGGCCTTTCGCCATGCCGGCCAGACCGCCGGTCAGTTGAGTGATAACCTTCTCTTTCCAGGTACGGATTTTGTCGATGTCGGTTTTTGGCTCGCCGAAGACGATACCGTGGTCCGCCAGCGCTTTGGCTTCTTCGATAACTTTCGCAACGTGCAGCAGCGCTTTAGAAGGGATACAGCCGACGTTCAGACACACACCGCCGAGGGTGCTGTAACGCTCTACGATGACGGTTTCCAGACCTAAATCCGCTGCGCGGAACGCTGCGGAGTAACCTGCCGGGCCTGCCCCAAGTACTACGACCTGAGTTTTGATTTCTGTGCTCATCATGACCTCTTAATTTATACCCGTCGTCCACCGGGTCGTTCAATCCGCCCGCAGTTTACAAAATTGTTAACAAGTTTGAAACAACAAACGGCTCACGAAGTGTCGCTTTCGCTAATAACCTCACAGCCTACATGAGATTAACAGAAAAAAGCCGGCCGATTGGCCGGCTTTTCAGTTACATCACCAGGCGGCGAATGTCGCTCAGCATGTTGTTGATGATGGTGATGAAACGCGCACCATCAGCCCCGTCGATCACGCGATGGTCGAAGGACAGAGAGATGGGCATCATCAGACGCGGCACGAACTCTTTACCATTCCACACCGGTTCCATCGCGGACTTAGACACGCCGAGGATAGCCACTTCCGGCGCGTTAACAATCGGTGCAAAGTGGGTAGTACCCAGGCCACCGATGCTGGAGATAGTGAAGCAGCCGCCCTGCATTTCGCCGGCAGTCAGCTTACCATCACGCGCTTTCTTAGAAATCACGGTCAGTTCACGGGACAGCTCGGTAATGCTCTTCTTGTTCACATCTTTAAAGACCGGAACAACCAGACCATTTGGGGTATCAACCGCCACACCGATATTGATGTATTTCTTCAGCGTCAGACGCTGTGCGTCTTCAGACAGCGAGCTGTTAAAGCGCGGCATCTGCTCAAGCGCCGCAGCAACCGCTTTCATGATGAAGACAACCGGGGTGAATTTCACGTCCAGCTTACGCTTCTCAGCTTCGGCGTTCTGCTGTTTACGGAACGCTTCCAGATCGGTGATATCGGTTTTGTCGAAGTGGGTAACGTGCGGGATCATCACCCAGTTACGGCTCAGGTTAGCACCCGAGATTTTCTGGATACGGCCCAGCTCCACTTCTTCCACTTCACCAAACTTGCTGAAGTCCACTTTCGGCCATGGCAGCATGCCCGGGATACCGCCGCCGGTAGCAGCAGGCGCAGCTTCAGCGCGTTTCACCGCCTCTTTCACGTAGGTCTGAACGTCTTCGCGCAGGATACGGCCTTTACGACCGGAACCTTTTACTTTCGCCAGGTTGACGCCAAATTCGCGCGCCAGGCGACGGATCAGCGGAGTCGCATGCACGTAAGCGTCGTTTTCCGCAAACTCAGACTTGCCTTCCGCCTTCGCTGCAGGCGCTGCGGCAGGTTTAGCCTTCTCTGCCGGTGCGGCGGCAGGAGCCGGTGCAGCAGCCGGTGCGGCGGCAGGCGCTGCGCCTTCCACGTCGAAGACCATAATCAGGGAGCCGGTGGACACTTTGTCGCCGGTGCTGATTTTGATCTCTTTGACGGTGCCCGCGAATGGCGCAGGCACTTCCATGGAAGCCTTGTCGCCTTCAACAGTGATCAGTGACTGTTCAGCGGCAACTTTATCGCCCACTTTCACCATCACTTCGGTGACTTCAACTTCGTCACCGCCGATGTCCGGTACGTTAACGTCTTTCGTGCCGCCAGCGGCAGCAGGTGCAGCGGCCGGAGCCGGGGCAGCAGCCTGTGCAGGCGCAGCGCCCGCCACGTCGAAGACCATGATAAGCGACCCGGTGGACACTTTGTCGCCGGTATTGATTTTGATCTCTTTGACGGTGCCTGCAAACGGCGCCGGCACTTCCATAGAGGCTTTATCGCCTTCTACGGTAATCAGCGACTGTTCAGCGGCGATGGTATCGCCCACTTTCACCAGGATTTCCGTGACTTCAACTTCGTCACCGCCGATGTCCGGCACGTTGACGTCTTTCGCTGCCGCGGCAGCTGCTGGAGCAGTGGCGGCCGGAGCGGCGTCTTTCTTCTCTTCCTGCGCAGGTGCAGCAACTGCACCGTCGGCGGAATCGAATATCATGATAAGTGCACCGGTCTCGGTTTTATCGCCAACAGAGACTTTGATCTCTTTAACGATGCCAGCCTGAGGAGACGGGACTTCCATAGAGGCTTTGTCGCCTTCTACGGTGATCAGCGACTGTTCAGCCTCAACGCTGTCGCCCACTTTGACCAGGATCTCGGTGATTTCAACTTCATCAGCCCCGATGTCCGGTACATTGATTTCGATAGCCATTATTCTTTTACCTCTTACGCCAGACGCGGGTTAACTTTATCTGCATCGATGTTGAATTTGGTAATTGCTTCCGCAACCACTTTCTTATCGATTTCGCCACGTTTAGCCAGTTCGCCCAGGGCTGCAACAACCACGTAAGAAGCATCGACTTCGAAGTGGTGACGCAGGTTTTCGCGGCTGTCAGAACGACCGAAGCCGTCAGTACCCAGTACGCGATAATCATCCGCTGGAACGTAAGTACGAACCTGCTCAGCGAACAGTTTCATATAGTCAGTAGACGCCACCGCTGGAGCATCGTTCATCACCTGAGCGATGTACGGCACGCGCGGGGTTTCCATTGGGTGCAGCATGTTCCAGCGCTCACAATCCTGGCCGTCGCGCGCCAGTTCGGTGAAGGAGGTGACGCTATAAACGTCAGAACCTACGCCGTAGTCTTTTGCCAGAATCTCTGCTGCTTCACGTACGTGACGCAGGATAGAACCGGAGCCCAGCAGTTGGACTTTACCTTTGTTACCTTCGAGGGTGTCGAGTTTATAGATACCTTTACGGATACCTTCCTCTGCACCTGCTGGCATTGCCGGCATGTGGTAGTTTTCGTTCAGAGTGGTGATGTAGTAGTAAATGTTCTCTTGCGCTTCACCGTACATACGGGTCAGACCGTCGTGCATAATGACAGCCACTTCGTACGCGTAAGACGGGTCGTAAGAGATACAGTTAGGGATAGTCAGAGACTGAATATGGCTGTGACCATCTTCGTGCTGCAAACCTTCACCGTTCAGGGTCGTACGACCGGAAGTACCACCAATCAGGAAGCCACGAGCCTGCTGGTCGCCTGCCTGCCAGCACAGGTCACCGATACGCTGGAACCCGAACATGGAGTAGTAAATGTAGAACGGGATCATCGGCAGGTTGTTGGTGCTGTAAGAGGTCGCAGCAGCCAGCCAGGATGCGCCCGCGCCCAGCTCGTTAATCCCTTCCTGCAGGATCTGACCTTTCTCGTCTTCTTTGTAGTATGCAACCTGCTCGCGGTCCTGCGGGGTGTACTGCTGGCCGTTCGGGCTGTAGATACCAATCTGACGGAACAAACCTTCCATACCAAAGGTACGCGCTTCATCGGCGATGATCGGCACGAGGCGGTCTTTAATAGACTTGTTCTTCAGCATCACGTTCAGGGCGCGAACGAAAGCGATGGTGGTAGAGATCTCTTTGTTCTGCTCTTCCAGCAGCTGAGAGAAGTCTTCCAGCGCAGGCAGTTCCAGCTTCTCGGTGAAGTTAGGCTGGCGAGCTGGCAGGTAGCCTTTCAGCGCCTGACGACGTTCGTGCAGGTACTTGTGCTCTTCAGACCCTTCCGGGAAGGTGATGTAAGACAGGTTTTCTACCTGCTCATCGGTCACAGGAACGTTGAAACGGTCGCGGATATAACGCACGCCGTCCATGTTCATTTTCTTCACCTGGTGCGCGATGTTTTTACCTTCTGCGGTATCGCCCATGCCATAACCTTTGATGGTGTGGGCCAGGATAACAGTCGCTTTACCTTTGGTTTCCTGTGCTTTTTTCAGTGCAGCGAAGACTTTCTTCGGATCATGACCACCACGGTTCAGGGCCCAGATCTGCTCGTCAGTCCAGTCTGCAACCAGGGCCGCAGTTTCAGGATATTTGCCGAAGAAGTGCTCGCGAACGTAGGCACCGTCTTTGGATTTGAAGGTCTGATAGTCGCCGTCAACGGTTTCGTTCATCAGTTGGATCAGTTTACCGCTGGTGTCTTTAAGCAGCAGTTCATCCCAACGACCGCCCCACATGACTTTAATCACGTTCCAGCCAGCACCTGCGAAAATGCCTTCCAGTTCGTTAATGATCTTGCCGTTACCGGTTACCGGACCATCCAGACGCTGCAGGTTACAGTTGATGATGAAGCACAGGTTGTCCAGCTTCTCACGGGTGGCGATAGTGATCGCACCTTTCGATTCTGGCTCATCCATCTCACCATCGCCCAGGAAGGCGTAAACAGTCTGCTCAGAGGTATCTTTCAGGCCACGGTGTTCCAGATATTTCAGGAATTTAGCCTGGTAGATTGCACCAATTGGCCCCAGGCCCATTGAAACGGTCGGGAACTGCCAGAATTCTGGCATCAGTTTAGGGTGCGGATAAGAAGACAACCCTTTACCGTGTACTTCCTGACGGAAGTTGTTCATCTGCTCTTCAGTCAGACGACCTTCCAGGAATGCACGTGCATAGATGCCCGGAGAGATGTGGCCCTGGAAGTACACCAGATCGCCGCCGTCTTTCTCGTTCGCTGCACGGAAGAAGTGGTTGAAGCACACTTCGTAAACGGTTGCAGAAGACTGGAAGGACGCCATGTGGCCACCCAGTTCCAGGTCTTTTTTAGATGCGCGCAGAACGGTCATGATGGCGTTCCAGCGGATGGCAGAACGGATACGACGTTCCAGATCCAGATTGCCCGGGTATTCCGGTTCGTCTTCGACGGCAATCGTGTTTACGTAGTTGTTAGCCCCTGCACCTGCAGCAACCTTTACGCCGCCTTTGCGGGCTTCTGAAAGGAGCTGATCAATCAGATACTGAGCGCGCTCAACACCTTCTTCACGGATGACCGATTCGATCGCCTGTAGCCAGTCGCGAGTTTCGATCGGATCCACGTCATTTTGGAGACGTTCTGACATGGGGGTATTCCTTATCTAATACGTTGATTTGTCTGGAACCTGTCCCATTGTATTTTCGCCGGAAAACACAATAAGACAGGTTCTACGTTTAGTTGCCGCGCGCTAAAATTTCCTGGCGCTTAATCCTTTCGTTGCTGTATGCGGCGTAATGAACGTTCGCGACGCGATTGTTCACGACTGCGGTCCAGCAAGATTTCCTCAATGAAAGCCAGATGGCGGTGCGACGCTTCGCGCGCCTGCTCCGGTTCCCCGGCCATTATCGCCTCGAATATTCGGGTGCGATGGTTGCTTACCAGTGGGAGCATGTCCCGCCGGGAATACAACAATTCAAAATTCTGACGAACGTTCTGGGCCAGCATCGGTTCCATGCAGCGTAGCAGATGGAGGAGCACCACATTGTGCGCCGCTTCGGTAACGGCAATTTGATACTGGACGACGGCGCTGGACTCGGCGTCTAAATCGCCGGACTGTTGTGCCCGTTCAATGGCCTGATGCAGTTCGCAGATACGCACGCGATCTTCATCATTGCTGCGAAGGGCGGCGTAATAGGCCGCAATACCTTCAAGCGCGTGGCGGGTCTCAAGCAGATCAAACTGGGATTCTGGGTGGTCAGAGAGAAGTTCTACCAGCGGGTCGCTGAAGCTCTGCCACAGGCTGTTTTGCACAAAGGTTCCGCCGCCCTGTCGACGAAGCAGCAAGCCCTTTGCTTCAAGGCGTTGAATCGCCTCACGCAGAGAGGGACGTGAAACGTCGAACTGTTTTGCCAGCTCGCGTTCTGGCGGAAGTTTCTCACCCGGGCGCAGTGTCCCTTCAAGGATTAAAAACTCCAGCTGCTGCTCAATCACATCAGATAATTTTGGTTGGCGAATTTTGCTGTAGGCCATATTCCCTGTCTTACGCCTTTTGCCCGGAGTCAATTGGTCTTACCAATTTCTTGTTCGTATCGCTAAAGTAACAAAGTATTCACCTTCTGTCCATATTGGTTTTGATTCAAATCAGTAAACCCGGCACATTTTAACAACCTTACAGATGTAACGTTTCAGACATGTAACTTTGCACAAATGAGCTGATTACTCTTTAAGGAGGCAGATTTAACCATAATGAAAAGAGGGTTTTGTAACCTGAAGCGATTCACGCGTACAGATTATGAAAACTTGCCCACTTTTTGCGCAACACTGTTGACCGGACGGGAAGACCTGGTGCCGGGCGATAACGTACAAATGCTCTATTTTTATTCAACTCGTCATCAGCCCTTCATAAAGCAGGTGCATTCGCGCTCACTTACCACTATTCTTTCGCTTACGGAAGGCATCTGGGCTATTTTCGGTATTTTTAACCGTAAAGAAATAAATACAGAAAACGGATATTCATAATTACACACGCGCAGCGTGAACATAACAACCACACACGAGGTTTCAAATGGAAGCTCAACAGCACGACGATCGGCTAAAGCGCGGGCTTAAGAACCGCCATATTCAGCTTATCGCGCTGGGCGGTGCTATTGGTACCGGCCTGTTTCTGGGAAGCGCGTCCGTTATCCAGTCAGCCGGGCCAGGCATTATTTTGGGTTACGCGATTGCAGGCTTTATTGCCTTTTTGATCATGCGTCAGTTAGGTGAAATGGTGGTTGAAGAGCCTGTTGCAGGCTCATTTAGCCATTTTGCCTATAAATACTGGGGCAGCTTTGCCGGCTTTGCATCTGGCTGGAACTATTGGGTACTTTACGTTCTGGTTGCCATGGCCGAGCTTACCGCCGTTGGGAAGTACATTCAGTTCTGGGATCCGGAAATCCCAACCTGGGTCTCCGCTGCCGTGTTCTTTGTCCTGATTAACGCCATCAACCTGACCAACGTAAAGGTGTTCGGCGAAATGGAGTTCTGGTTCGCGATTGTTAAAGTGGTCGCCGTTGTGGCGATGATCATCTTTGGCGGCTGGCTGCTGTTTAGCGGCAACGGTGGCCCGCAGGCGACCGTTCGCAACCTCTGGGAACAGGGGGGATTCTTGCCACACGGCATGACCGGGCTGGTGATGATGATGGCAATCATTATGTTCTCCTTCGGCGGTCTGGAGCTGGTAGGGATCACCGCAGCCGAAGCGGATAACCCGGAGCAAAGTATCCCAAAAGCCACTAACCAGGTTATCTACCGTATCCTGATTTTCTACGTGGGCTCGCTGGCCGTTCTGCTCTCATTGCTGCCGTGGACGCGCGTGACCGCTGACACCAGCCCGTTTGTGCTGATCTTCCACGAGCTGGGCGATACCTTCGTGGCCAACGCGCTGAACATCGTGGTCCTGACCGCGGCACTGTCGGTTTACAATAGTTGCGTCTACTGCAACAGCCGGATGCTGTTTGGCCTGGCTCAGCAGGGTAACGCGCCAAAAGCGCTGCTTAATGTCGATAAACGTGGCGTACCGGTAAATTCTATTTTCGTCTCTGCCGTCGTAACGGCGCTCTGCGTACTGATTAACTACCTGGCCCCGGAGTCCGCTTTCGGTCTGCTGATGGCGCTGGTGGTGTCTGCTCTGGTCATCAATTGGGCAATGATCAGCCTGGCGCACATGAAGTTTCGTCGCGCCAAGCAGCAGCAAGGTGTGACCACTCGCTTCCCTGCTCTGCTCTATCCGCTGGGTAACTGGATCTGCCTGCTGTTCATGGCCGCTGTGCTGGTAATTATGCTGATTACCCCCGGCATGGCGATTTCTGTGTACCTGATCCCGGTCTGGATTGCGATCCTCGGCGTGGGTTATATGGTTAAGCAGAAAAATGCCAAAAGAGTGAAAGCGCACTAACTCTTCTACTCTGTACCCGTTTTCACGGGTACAGAGTGTTGTTACCTTCCTCACAAATTCTCTTCTACAGCAATTTTATCCATATCACTGACCTTATACTGCAACGCATAAATTGATAAGCCAGAGAATAATTCTCTCCATACCGTAACCCGGAGAGCAGTCAATGGATAACAACAAACTTTCAGTAAAAGAAAAGATCGGCTATGGGATGGGCGACGCGGGATGTAACATCATCTTCGGCGCTATCATGCTGTTTGTTAACTATTTTTATACGGATATTTTTGGTCTCGCACCGGCGCTGGTTGGCGTATTGCTGCTGTCAGTCCGGGTGATTGACGCCGTAACGGACCCGATCATGGGCGCTATCGCGGACCGTACCCGCAGTAAATATGGCCGTTTTCGTCCATGGCTGCTGTGGATCGCCTTCCCTTATGCCCTGTTCAGCATCCTGATGTTCACCACCCCGGACTGGAGCTATAACAGCAAAGTTATCTATGCCTTCGTCACCTACTTCCTGCTCTCTTTGACCTATACCGCGATCAACATTCCTTACTGCTCGCTGGGAGGCGTGATCACCAACGACCCTAAAGAGCGCGTCGCCTGTCAGTCGTATCGCTTTGTGATGGTCGGTATCGCCACGCTGCTGCTGTCTCTGACGCTGCTGCCGATGGCCGACTGGTTCGGAGGAGACAACAAGGCCAAAGGCTACCAGATGGCGATGACCGTCCTGGCGCTGATTGGTACCTGTATGTTCCTGTTTAGTTTCTCAACCGTACGCGAGCGCGTGCGTCCGGCGGTACAGACTAATGATGAGCTGAAAAACGACCTCAAAGACGTGTGGAAAAACGACCAATGGGTACGCATTCTGCTCCTGACGCTGTGTAACGTCTGTCCGGGGTTTATTCGCATGGCCGCCACCATGTATTACGTCACCTGGGTGATGGGCCAGACCACCCACTTCGCCACCCTGTTTATTAGCCTTGGCGTGGTCGGCATGATGTTCGGCAGTATGCTGGCGAAAGTGTTAACCGACCGCTGGTGTAAGCTGAAAGTGTTTTTCTGGACCAACATCGCGCTGGCGATTTTCTCCTGCGCGTTTTACTTCTTCGACCCAAAAGCCACCATCACCATTATGGTGCTCTATTTCCTGCTGAACATCCTGCACCAAATCCCGTCCCCCCTGCACTGGTCGCTGATGGCCGACGTGGATGACTACGGCGAGTGGAAAACCGGTAAGCGCATCACCGGAATCAGCTTTTCCGGCAACATCTTCTTCCTCAAACTGGGGCTGGCGATTGCCGGTGCGATGGTCGGTTTCCTGCTCTCCTGGTATGGTTACGATGCGGGAGCCAAAGCGCAAAGCGCGGATGCGATTAACGGGATTGTGCTGCTCTTCACCGTTATCCCGGGCGTGGGTTACCTGATTACGGCGGGCGTCGTGCGTCTGCTGAAGGTAGACCGTGAAACCATGAAACAGATCCAGTCCGATCTCGACAAGCGCCGCAACAACTACCGCGAGCTGAATGACTATACCCTAAATAATTCGAGTTGCAGGAAGGCGGCAAAGGAGTGAATCCCCGGGAGCGTACATAGGTACGTGACTGGGATGAACGCGTGCAGCCAACGCACATGCAACTTGAAGTATGACGGGTATATCAGGAACTTAAAGCCGCTGAGACTACATAAGGAACGCCGAATGCAAACCTGGCCAAACCCGTTTATTGAACAACGTGCCGACCCCTACATTTTGCACCACGAGGAGCAATACTATTTTATTGCCTCCGTACCGCAGTACGACAGGCTGGCGATACGTCGCGCGGCTACGCTGGAAGGTCTGCGCAACGCCGACGAGGTGGTGGTCTGGCATAAACCTGACACCGGCCCGATGAGCCAGCTAATCTGGGCACCGGAGCTGCATAACATCGACGGCAGGTGGTACATCTATTTTGCCGCAACGCATACTCAGGCGCTCGACGACCTGGGGATGTTCCAGCACCGTATGTTCGCCCTGGAATGTAACGATCACGATCCGCTCAGCGGAAAGTGGGTAGAAAAAGGGCAAATTAAAACGCCGTTTGACACGTTTGCGCTGGACGCCACAACCTTTGTCCATCAGGGCAAACGCTGGTATCTATGGGCGCAAAAAGCCCCGGATATTTACGGCAACTCCAATCTCTATTTATGTGAAATGGAGAACCCGTGGACGCTCAAAGGCGCGCCGGTCATGCTCAGTAAACCGGAATATGATTGGGAGTGCCGCGGATTTTGGGTCAACGAAGGACCCGCCGTGCTATTCCATAAGGACAAACTGTTTATCAGTTACTCTGCCAGTGCGACCGACGAAAACTACTGCATGGGGTTATTGTGGATCGACAGGAGCGCCGATCCGCTTAATCCGGCAAACTGGCATAAAGCGCCGCAACCGGTGTTTGTCACGAGTGACGAAAACCGCCAGTACGGGCCGGGTCACAACAGCTTTACGCAAACGCCGGATGGCGACGATGTGCTGGTGTATCATGCGAGAAATTACACTGAAATCGAGGGCGACCCGCTCTACGACCCGAATCGACATACCCGCCTGAAACGTGTTCGCTGGGACGAAAACGGGATGCCTGATTTCGGCATCCCGCCTGCGGATACGCGTTAACCGGTACGGCGCGCGGGTTTACACCAGCGTGCCGTAAATGGTCAGCAGCGCCACAATCACCACTATCACAAAAGACGTTTTCTTCGCCATAGAGACCGCGGCTTTTGGCGTTTCAATCTTGTCGGTATGCGGCTCACGCGAGAGAGAGAACTGCGCCAGGCGGGTTAATACCTGGTATTGCGAGGTATGACGATCGCCCAAAGACGCGAACCACGCCGGCAGGGCTTTTTCGCCGTGACCGATTAACGCATATACCACTCCCGCCAGACGTACCGGGAGCCAGTCCAGCACGTGCAAAATAGCATCGATACCGGCCAGCAGGCGTTCATGCGGTGTCAGATACCGGGCAAGCCAGCTCTGCCAGGCACGAAAGAAGGCATATCCCATCAGCAGAACCGGTCCCCACGGCCCCCCCACCACTAACCAGAATAACGGCGCAAGATAGTAGCGAAAGTTAATCCACAGCAGCGCGTTTTGCAGCTCGCGTAAAAACTCGCGCTCATTGCAATCCGGCGGCACGCCATGAATGAGGGTAAGCTCGCTTGCCATCGCACCGCGCGCGTGGGTATCGTCACGGGAGGCTGCTTTCAGATAGGCATGGTAGTGCATACGTGCCTTACCCGCGCCAATACACAGCACCCCGAGCATGATCCACGCCACCAGCAACAGAACATTGAAAAAGAGGCCGTGAAGCGCGCGCAATAGCAGAAAGGTAACGAGCATGACACCTGCGGTCATAATCAGCGTCCGCAGCAGGGAAAAATGTTTAATCCGGCGAAAAAGCACCTCGATCCGATGATCCAGGTGCCAGTGCTCGCCAACTTTAAACAGGCGTTCAGCAATTAATACCAGTAGCATGGTAAACAACGTCATGTTATCTCCTTATCTGACGACGCGGTAAGCATGGCGTGAAACCGGGACCAGTCGAATGCCGGGCCTGGATCAGTTTTTCTCACGGGCGCAATGTCGCTGTGTCCCGTTATGTTGTCGGCAATTGCAGGGTACAACCCCGTCAACGCCTGTGTAACAGTCACCAGTTGTTGATACTGCGCATCGGTGTAGGGCGTAGCGTCAGTCCCTTCCAGCTCAATGCCAATAGAAAAATCATTGCAGCGTTCACGTCCTTGATAAACCGAAACGCCCGCATGCCAGGCTCGCTTATCAAAGGAAACGTACTGAACCACTTCCCCGTCACGACGGATCAAACAGTGAGCCGATACGCGTAAATGGGCGACGCTGGCGAAGAAAGGATGCACATCAGGATCAATCGTTCCGGTAAATAAGGCATCGATCCACGGACCACCAAATTCACCGGGCGGAAGACTGATATTGTGAACCACCAGCAGTGTGGGCTTTTCATCCTCCGGGCGGCAATCGTGGTGCGGCGAGGGCACATGCCGCGCGTCGACCAGCCATCCGTTTTCTAACAACATGCTGGAACTCCTTATATATGGTGCTGCTACCCGGTTCAGAGTAGCATGTTTCAATATTATGATTCGTTACCAATTTGGAGTTTTATCATGCCGCCTCGCCGCTATAACCCCGATCACCGACGTGAAGCGCTTCTGGAACGTATAAATAGGGATATCCCGGCAAGTGTTGCCCATGCCCTGAAAGAAGATCTGGGCGGTGACGTCAGTGCCGAAAACGATATTACGGCACAATTGTTGCCAAAAGAGACGCGCTCGCACGCGGTGGTCATCACCCGTGAAGATGGCGTATTTTGCGGCAAGCGCTGGGTGGAGGAGGTCTTTACCCAACTGGCGGGCGATGAGGTGCAGATGACCTGGCATATTAATGACGGTGATACGATTACGGCAAATCAGCCGTTGTTTGAGCTGGACGGCCCTTCCCGCGTGCTGCTCACCGGCGAACGTACCGCGTTAAACTTTGTGCAAACCCTGTCTGGCGTGGCAAGCGAAGTGCGTCGCTACGTCGAGCTGCTGGCAGGCACCCGCACGCAACTGCTGGATACTCGTAAAACGCTGCCGGGCCTGCGTACTGCGCTGAAGTACGCGGTGCTGTGCGGCGGTGGCGCAAACCATCGTCTGGGGTTGTCCGACGCCTTCCTGATTAAAGAGAATCACATTATTGCTTCTGGCTCAGTACGGCAGGCGGTTGAAAAAGCCTTTTGGCTGCACCCGGATGTCCCGGTCGAGGTGGAAGTTGAAAGTCTGGAAGAGCTGGAGCAGGCCATCAAAGCCGGTGCCGATATCATCATGCTTGATAACTTTGAAACGGAGCAAATGCGTGAGGCGGTGAAACTCACTAACGGGCGGGCACAACTGGAAGTGTCTGGCAACGTGACGTTCGATACCCTTCGCGAATTTGCCCAGACCGGCGTGGATTACATCTCCGTTGGCGCCTTGACCAAACATGTGCGTGCCCTCGACCTCTCGATGCGCTTTACATAATCTTCGCTTCCCTCTCCAGCCGGAGAGGGAAGATTCGACGCGGCTCGCATTCCCGTTATCCTGCGCTGCAACCTCGTATTAATTTTCTGAAAGCCCCTTCCCGTTCCCTTTTTTACCCCTCGATTCCGCGCCTTCACACTGGCAAAGTCGCGCCATCTAACCCGAGGAGCAGCCATGAAAAGACAACAAGGATTCACACTCATTGAGCTGATGGTGGTGATTGGCATTATTGCCATTCTGAGCGCCATCGGCGTGCCCGCATATCAAAACTACCTGCGGAAAGCGGCGTTGACCGACATGCTGCAAACCTTTGTTCCTTACCGTACGGCCATTGAGCTTTGCGCCCTCGATCACGGCGGCATTGATAGCTGTGACGCAGGCAGTCATGGTATTCCTTCTCCCACCACGACGCGTTATGTCTCAGGCATGAGCGTGACAAAAGGGATAGTGGTATTAACAGGCCAGGAGAGCCTGAACGGGCTTGAGGTGGTTATGACACCGCTCTGGAATGATGGCGATGGCATGACGGGCTGGACGCGCGACTGCAACACCAGTAGCGATAGCGCACTTAAAGAAGCCTGCGAAGATGTCTTTCGCTTCGACAACTGACGGGAGCGGCTCATGAACTCAGAACAACTTGTCGCCCTGTGCCAGCGCCATCAGGCCCTGCTACTGAGCAGTGATACCGAGAAAGTTAGCATTGCGGTGGTGGGAACTCCCGCTAATGAACTGATGGAAGCCCTGCGCTTCGCGACCCAAAAACGCATTGATATTGAGTGCTGGAGCGCTGAGCGTATGGAAAAAAACAGGCAGATGAACAGCCCGTCACAGCTACCGAACGTAACGACACCGCACTCGGCGGTGGATATCCTCAACCACACGCTGCAACAGGCGATAAACCAGCGCGCATCCGATATCCATATCGAACCGATGGAGCACACGTGTCAGTTGCGCTTACGCATTGACGGGATGCTTTATCCGCAGCCTCCCCTTTCAACAGAGCTGGCGACGATGCTATGCGCACGCTTAAAAGTGCTGGGTAATCTGGATATCGCCGAGCGTCGCTTACCCCAGGATGGTCAGTTCACGGTTGAACTGGCAAACGAGGCGGTCTCTTTTCGTATCGCCACGCTTCCCTGCAGCGGGGGCGAGAAAATTGTGCTGCGCCTGCTGCACCAGGTGCAACAGGCGCTGGATCCGGGAGCGCTGGGTATGGCTCCTCAGCAACTGACCGCCTTTAACGAGGTACTCCATCGGCCGCAAGGATTGATTCTGGTTACCGGTCCTACCGGAAGCGGTAAAACGGTCACGCTCTACAGCGCACTCCAGGCGCGTAACCGCCCAGACGTCAACATCTGCAGCGTAGAAGATCCCATAGAGATCCCCCTAAGCGGGTTAAATCAGACACAAATCAATCCGCGGGCAGGCTTAACGTTTCAAACCGTTCTACGAGCACTGCTGCGCCAGGATCCGGACATCATTATGGTGGGGGAAATACGCGATGGCGAAACGGCAGAAATTGCCATCAACGCCGCCCAGACCGGGCACCTGGTATTATCCACACTGCACACTAACTCGACGACAGAAACGCTGGTTCGTCTGCAGCAAATGGGGGTCGCGCGCTGGATGCTATCCTCTGCGCTCTCGCTGGTGATTGCCCAGCGGCTGGTGCGCCGTCTGTGTCCTCATTGTCGACAGGAAGCCGGGCCCCGCGCGGAATTACCCCGTTCCGTGTGGTCTCGCTCGCTTCCCCGCTGGCAAGCAGCAGGTTGCGATCGCTGTTATCGCGGTTTTTATGGCCGCGTTGCCATTTTTGAAGTGCTGACTATCGACAACACGCTTCAACAGGCGATTGCCAGCGGAGCGGGTATCGAGGCGATCGAATCGGGTGCCCGCCAGGCAGGAATGACATCGCTATTCGAGCATGGCTGTATGGCCGTTGAACGTGGGTTAACCACGCTTGAAGAGTTGCTGCGCGTACTGGGAATGCCCGATGGCTGCTGATCACCTTTGGCGCTGGCGGGCGCTTTCTCCTGAAGGAGAACCGCTGAGCGGAACGCTTTTGGCAACGAACAGGGAGGCGGCCTTCGCCAGTTTACTGCGCAAAGAGCTGCATCCTTTGTCCCTCACCCGTTGCTCACGAAGTGCTCGCTGGCATCCGCATCATTGCTATGACGTGTTTCGCCAGCTCGCGACGCTTTTACAGGCCGGGCTGACATTATCGCACAGCCTGCAAATGTTGGCACAACAACATCCTGCAAAACAGTGGCAGGCGTTGCTGCAAAACATCGCTGACGATCTTGCGGGAGGCTGCGCATTCTCAGAGGCGCTGAAGAAATGGCCCGCCGTATTTAGCCCCCTTTACGTTTCGATGGTGAAAACCGGCGAACTGACGGGCAAGCTGGAAACGTGCTGTCGTCAGCTCGCACAGCAACAAAAATCTCAGCAGCAGCTCAGTGCAAAAGTGAAAAAGGCGCTGCGCTACCCGACGATCATCCTTACGCTGGCGGTGCTTGTAGTGCTGGCAATGGTCACGCTGGTGCTACCGGAATTCGCTGCTATCTACAAAACGTTTAACACTCCACTTCCCTGGTTAACACGGCGAGTCATGGGGCTGGCGACATTTTTACAGTCAAACGCTCTCGCACTTTGTATTCCTCTTTTATTGGCTGCTATTACCGCCTACCGTTTGCGACAACACCCACGCTGGCAGCGCTTGATATTGCGTCTGCCCGTTATGGGGTCGCTGGCGCGAGGGCAAAAACTGGGGCGGATCTTCACCGTGCTGTCGCTCACGCAGCAGGCCGGTATCGCTTTTTTACAGGGGCTGGAAAGCGCCGAAGAGACCGTGGAGAGCCCCTACTGGCAGGGAATACTCCGCAATATCAAAGAGGATATTGAAAAAGGGTTACCCGTCTGGTCAACGTTTCAGAAAGCGGCAGTCTTTACCCCGCTGTGCATCCAGTTGGTCAGAACCGGGGAAATATCAGGGGCGCTCGACGTCATGCTAGAGAATCTTGCACGCCACCATACGGAGCAAACCTTTCAGCTGGCAGACAGTCTGGCGGCGCTGCTGGAACCGTTACTTCTCATTGTGACGGGCGTCATTATCGGCACGCTGGTGGTGGCAATGTACCTGCCTATTTTCCATCTGGGTGATGCGATGAGCGCGGGATAAGGCTGGCGCAGGGATATGCGCCAGCGCCAGTGTAAGCCCTTACAGGCTGTTGAATACGCGGTTTTCCTGTTCCTGAACGCGAATAAAGGTCGTGCGTTTCGTCAGTTCTTTCAGGCGGGAAGCCCCAACGTAGGTGCAGGCAGAGCGCAAGCCGCCCAGCACATCACGCGCCGTATTCTCAACCGGCCCGCGCAGGGGCAGCTTAACGGTTTTACCTTCCGCTGCGCGATATTTTGCCACTCCGCCAACGTGACGGGTCATCGCAGATTCAGAGCTCATACCGTAGAACAGCATGAATTTTTCGCCGTTTTCTTCAACCACGGTGCCACCGCTCTCTTCATGGCCTGCCAACATACCGCCGAGCATAACGAAGTCAGCGCCGCCGCCAAAGGCTTTGGCAACATCACCCGGCATGGTGCAGCCACCGTCGCTAATGATCTGGCCGCCCAGGCCATGCGCGGCATCCGCACACTCAATCACCGCGGACAATTGCGGATACCCGACGCCGGTCTTCACACGCGTGGTACACACAGAGCCGGGACCAATGCCCACTTTCACGATATCCGCGCCGGAGAGGATAAGTTCTTCACACATTTCACCGGTCACCACGTTGCCCGCGATGATGGTTTTGGTCGGCCAGGCTTCGCGCGCCTTGCTGACGAACTGGACAAAGTGCTCGGAATAACCATTTGCCACATCAATGCACACGAAGTTAAGCGCCGGGTTGGCATGCAAAATGTGGTTGGTTTTTTCGAAATCAGCGTCAGACGTTCCGGTCGATACCATTACATGCTTCAGCACATCTTCAGATGCTGCTGCGGCAAACGCGTTCCACTCTTCGGCGCTGTAGTGCTTGTGCACGGCGGTGAGGACATCAAATTTCGCCAGTGCGGTTGCCATCGCAAAGGTGCCCACCGTATCCATATTCGCTGCAATGATCGGCACGCCAGACCAGGTCTGACCGGAATGCTTAAAGGTGAATTGACGTTCGAGTTCAACGTCTGAGCGACTTTTCAGCGTAGAGCGTTTAGGGCGGATGAGGACGTCTTTGAAACCTAACTTCAGATCTTCTTCGATACGCATGTGGGGATTCCTGGGGTTAGAGGCAAATTGGTTAAAAGCACAACTCCAGTGACGCTATCATACGCACTAATACCTGCTCTGCAAGACTGCGAAATTCTCTTTTTTTACGCTACAATCCTATAAATTTACCTGGTCAAAAGCGGGTAAAACGAGCTAAACATGTGCGGAAGCATGTTTGAATTTTAAACAACTGATTTTAATAATGAATAATTCCCAGGATTTGATTTAATGGGGTATATCGTCGCATTAACCGGCGGCATCGGCAGTGGTAAAAGTACCGTTGCTGACGCATTTTCTCGTCTGGGCATCATGATAATCGATGCCGATGTCATTGCCCGTCAGGTGGTAGAGCCTGACACACCTGCGCTGAAGGCTATCGAAGCGCATTTTGGTCAGGCGATAATCAATGCGGACGGCACGCTTAACCGTCGCCAGCTTCGGGAATGTATATTTTCTGACGCTTCCGAAAAAAACTGGCTTAATGCCCTGCTCCATCCCATTATCCATCGGGAAACCCAGCGTCAGATTGCCGCCGCACGCTCGCCCTATGTTCTGTGGGTAATTCCACTTTTGGTAGAGAATCGACTGCAGGATAAAGCTGATCGCGTTCTGGTCATCGATGTGTCCCCTGAAACGCAGATCCAGCGGACCGTGGCGCGTGACCATGTGTCTCGTGAACATGCTGAACACATTCTCGCCGCACAGGCCACGCGCGCTCAGCGCCTTGCCGTTGCGGATGATGTTATTAATAATAACGGCGCACCAGATGCCATCGCATCGGATGTTGCCCGCCTGCACGCGCAGTATCTGACGTTCGCCGCGCAGGCCGTAGCCCAGGAAAAACCATAATGTCGACTCACATCCTTTTCGAGCATCCGCTCAACGAAAAAATGCGTACCTGGCTGCGCATCGAATTTCTTATTCAACAGCTTTCACAACATCAGCCAGTCAACGATCATGCCGCTGCATTGCATTTCTTCCGCAACGTGGGCGACCTGCTGGACGTGCTTGAACGCGGCGATGTCCGCACAGAGTTGCTGAAAGAGCTGGAGCGCCAGCAGCGTAAATTGCAGGCCTGGACGGAAGTGCCGGGGGTTGACCAGAGCCGTATTGATGCGCTTCGCCAGCAGTTGAAAAACAACAGCGTTTTGCTGATGGCCGCCCCTCGCGTTGGGCAGTTCTTACGTGAAGACCGCTTAATTGGTCTGGTGCGTCAGCGCCTTAGCATCCCTGGCGGCTGCTGCAGCTTTGATCTGCCCACGCTGCACATGTGGCTGCACATGCCGCAATCTCAGCGCGACATCCAGGTTAATAGCTGGCTGGCAAGCCTTGAGCCAATGACTCAAACGCTTTCGCTGATCCTCGATCTTATCCGTAATTCAGCTCCGTTCCGCAAACAAACCAGCCTGAACGGTTTCTACCAGGATAATGGTGATGATGCCGATCTGCTGCGCCTGAACCTGTCGCTTAGCGAGCAGCTTTACCCGCAAATTTCCGGACATAAAAGTCGTTTTGCGATCCGCTTTATGCCACTGGACAACGAAAATGGCACCGTGCCGGAACGCCTCGATTTTGAACTGGCCTGTTGTTAAGGAGCGCCTGTGTCTGACGTAACCACCGTTAACTGCCCCACCTGTGGCAAAACTGTCATCTGGGGCGAAATCAGTCCGTTTCGCCCCTTCTGTTGTAAGCGCTGCCAGCTTATTGACCTCGGCGAATGGGCGGCGGAAGAGAAACGCATCCCAAGCGAAGGCGATCTCTCAGACAGCGATGACTGGAGTGAAGAGCAGCGGTAGTTAACTGCCCCGCACCAACCGGGTAATCACAGGTTTATTGGCTGGCGGAAAGTTTTCGGCATCGCTCGCCTGAAGCGCAACCCAGTTACCCGGCTGCCCCTCTTTTCCCCAGGGTTCGCCTTCCCAGCTTTCCACCAGCCAAAACCACAGCGTGATGTGGCGATCCGGGAACTGATACTCACGTTTATCGAACAGCGTTGCACCAAGCGGCGTAATCCCCACCTCTTCCTGAAGCTCGCGTACCAGCGCCTGTTCCGGCGTTTCACCCGCCTCAATTTTCCCGCCCGGAAACTCCCACTTATTCGCCATATGGGCATCCGCAGCACGTTGAGTGATGAAGATCTCCTTTTGCGGATTGCGAATTATCCCGACGGCAATTTGCAGTGTTTTCATGGTGTCGCTCCCATAAAAAAGGCGCAGAGTTCTGCGCCTTTTCGATGTGTGTTGGTGTTAGTTCAGACGGCCGTGGCACGCCTTGTATTTTTTACCGGAACCGCAAGGGCACGGATCGTTACGCCCAACTTTACGATCGCCGGTCTGCGCCGCAATCGCCTCAGCGGCTTCGCTTTCATCCGTCTGGTGACTCAGCTGTTGCATCTGCGCCAGGCGCTCAGCTTCTTCACGACGCTGCTGCTCCATCTCTTCCACTTCTTCTGGCATACGTACCTGCACTTTGCTGAGCGTGCTGATCACTTCATACTTCAGCGACTCCAGCATAGCAGCAAACATCGCGAAGGATTCACGCTTGTACTCCTGCTTAGGATCTTTCTGCGCATAGCCACGCAGGTGAATCCCCTGACGCAGGTAGTCCATCGCTGCCAGATGCTCTTTCCACAGGGAATCCAGCGTCTGCAGCATCACGCCTTTTTCAAAGTGGCGCATCATCTCAGTACCAACCACGTCTTCTTTACGCTTGTAGACTTCCAGCGCATGTTCAAAGATACGTTCACGCAGCGTCTCTTCGTGCAGTTCAGGCTCTTTGTCCAGCCACTCTTTGATTGGCAGGTCGAGGTCGAAGTCGTTTTTCAAACGTTCCTGCAGCCCTTCAACATCCCACATCTCTTCAAGAGACTGCGGTGGAATGTGCCCGTCGATGGTTGCTTTGAACACATCTTCGCGAATGCTGTTAATGGTTTCGCTCACGTCGGACACATCCAGCAGCTCGTTACGCTGGGTGTAGATTGCGCGACGCTGATCGTTAGCCACGTCATCATATTCCAGCAGTTGCTTACGAATATCAAAGTTACGGCTTTCAACTTTGCGCTGGGCGTTAGCAATCGCCTTGGTGACCCATGGGTGTTCAATTGCTTCGCCAGGTTTCATACCCAGTTTACGCATCATGCCGGACACGCGGTCGGAGGCGAAAATACGCATCAGCGCATCTTCCATTGACAGGTAGAAGCGAGAAGAGCCGGCATCACCCTGACGACCCGCACGGCCACGCAGTTGGTTATCGATACGACGCGATTCATGACGCTCAGTACCAATAATGTGCAGGCCACCGGATGCCAGAACCGCGTCATGACGAACCTGCCAGTCCGCTTTAATCTGCGCAATCTGTTCTTCCGTTGGCTCTTCCAGCTCAGCCACTTCGGCCTGCCAGCTTCCCCCAAGCATAATGTCGGTACCACGACCCGCCATGTTGGTGGCGATGGTCACGGCAGCCGGATAGCCCGCCTGCGCGACGATATCCGCCTCTTTGGCGTGAAACTTGGCGTTCAGTACGTTGTGTTTGATACCCGCTTTGGTCAGTTCACTGGAGACCACTTCAGATTTCTCAATGGAGATGGTCCCGACCAGCACCGGCTGACCTGCCGCCGTACGATCGCGAATATCTTCGATGATCGCCTGAATTTTTTCCGCTTCCGTCATGTACACCAAATCCGGCATGTCCTTACGGATCATCGGACGGTTGGTTGGCACCACCACGGTATCCAGTTTATAGATAGAGCTGAATTCAAATGCTTCGGTGTCTGCCGTACCGGTCATCCCTGCCAGCTTCTCGTAAAGACGGAAGTAGTTCTGGAAAGTAATGGAGGCCAGCGTCTGGTTTTCGTTTTGAATATCAACGCCTTCTTTGGCTTCAACAGCCTGGTGCAGACCGTCGGACCAGCGACGTCCCTGCATGGTACGGCCGGTGTGTTCATCAACAATGATCACTTCACCGTCTTTCACGATGTAGTCGACATCACGGGTGAACAGCACGTGGGCACGCAGTGCCGCAGTCACGTGGTGCATCAGCATGATGTTAGTTGGGGAGTACAGCGACTCGCCCTCTTCCATAATGCCCTGCGCAACCAGCAGTTCTTCAATCTTCACCAGACCGCGCTCGGTCAGGTTCACCTGTCGTGCTTTTTCATCGACGGAGAAGTGGCCTTCACCCTGGAAAGTGTCGGAATCTTCTTTCTCCTGACGCAGCAGGTGTGGAATGATTTTGTCGACTTTACGGTACATTTCGGAGCTATCTTCCGCCGGACCGGAGATGATAAGCGGAGTACGCGCTTCATCGATCAGGATGGAGTCCACCTCATCCACCAGCGCATAGTGCAGTTTACGCTGTACGCGCTCTTCAGGGCTGAACGCCATGTTGTCGCGCAGGTAGTCAAAACCGTATTCGTTGTTAGTGCCGTAGGTGATGTCCGCGTTATAGGCGTCACGCTTAGCGGGCGCAGGCAGACCAGACATGTTAATACCAACGGTCAGCCCCAGGAATTCGAACAGGGGGCGGTTGTTTTCGGCGTCACGCTGTGCCAGATAGTCGTTGACGGTCACCACGTGAACGCCTTTACCGCTCAGTGCGTTCAGGTAGGCAGGCAGCGTTGCGGTCAGGGTTTTACCCTCACCGGTACGCATTTCTGCGATGCAACGTTCGTTAAGCACCATACCGCCCAGCAACTGCACGTCGAAGTGACGCATGCCGAAGACACGCTTACTCGCTTCACGCACCACGGCAAAGGCTTCCGGGATCAGGTTCTCTAAGACTTCGCCTTTCTCAAGACGCGCGCGGAACTCGCCGGTTTTAGCTTTCAGCTCATCATCGGAGAGCTTCTCCATCGCTGGTTCCATACCGTTGATGAGGGTGACAGCTTTACGCATACGGCGCAGAGTACGATCGTTACGACTACCTAAAACTTTGGTTAATAATTTGATTAGCATAATAAATTCTCAAACGCCCCATAATGGGCAGATAAATTAAGGTATTAATGAAGGTTAATTTAGCTGAGGCGTTGAGGCCCGGCGCGGATGCCATGAACCTGGCTTATCCATGTCGAGACAGAGAATGCTGCCGGTGGAACGAGCGTAAGTTGCGCCGTGTGACGAACGTTTACAGGCGCCTGAGTATCCTGGGTGAGCAAAGCATTGAGCGTGTCCAGCAGAGCAAGATGCTGGGCCTGAACAGGCAGCGTCTCTTCGGCCGCAGGCATGGCCTGCGGCACCATCGCAAATGAAAGATGGCGGATAACCGTGCGGATGGCGTGCTGATGCCAGTAATCAACCGAGAAATTCGGACGGCGATTAACCTCAAGCAAGGCGAGGTTAGTAAAGTTAACGCGTGTGGTGAGATCGTGTTTAGTCGTGGAGGTCTTTGGCGGGGACGCCGCTTCAGCATTGTTGCTGAGCACAGGCAAGCCGAGACTCGCCGCAACCATCCCTAATAAGAGATGCGGCCAGAAGTAACGTCTGCCAAATTGTCGCCAGCGCGTCAGTATTCCGCTCACCTGCTCCACCACATAAGCCAGCCCAAGACAGGCCGAGTCCAATTATTTTTTAGCGTCCAGATATTACCACTAATGCCAATACACATCAGCAGGAATGACGACGTACAGCCATCAAAAACGGTTAAGAATGCAGCTATCGCACGTATTTTCTACGCCAGGCAGGCAAAAAGAGAAACAGGGGCAAAATGAAGAAGGGAAAAAATAAAACGACTGGTCTCCCTGGCCGGAGAGAGTACCAGGTTAACCAGTCGATTTTTTACGAACGGTATAAACCGTTATGCGAGAACCGTAGTCGGTGCTTTGAAGGCAAGCGGCAGTTCAGCTTCATCTTCAAAGGTCACATATTCCCAGGCTTCCTGTTTTGCCAGAACGGCCTGCAACAGTTTATTGTTTAGTGCATGACCGGATTTGAACGCGGTAAATGCACCAATAATATTGTGACCACACATGAACAGGTCGCCGATAGCATCCAGCATTTTATGACGAACAAATTCATCTTCAAAACGCAGACCGTCTTCGTTCAGTACGCGATAATCGTCAACAACGATGGCACAATCGAAGCTGCCGCCCAGGCACAGGCCACGGGACTGCAGATATTCGATATCACGCATGAAGCCGAAAGTACGTGCACGGCTGATCTGGCGCATAAACGCATCGGCAGAGAAGTTCATCGCATAGCGCTGGGTGCTGGCATCAATCGCCGGATGGTTAAAGTCGATGGTGAAATCCAACGAGAAACCATTGTACGGTTTGAATTCAGCCCATTTGTCGCCATCTTCGACGCGAACGGTCTCTTTGATACGCACAAATTTCTTCGCGCAGTTCAGTTCTTCGATGCCAGCATCCAGCAACAGATAAACGAACGGAGCTGCACTACCATCCATAATCGGGATTTCTGGCGCATCGACTTCAACAATAATGTTGTCGATACCCAATCCCGCCAGGGCAGCGTTCAGGTGCTCTACGGTAGAAATCCGCACGTCATGCTCGTTCACCAGGCAAGTACAGAGCATAGTATCACGCACAGATTTGGCATCAGCCGGAAAATCTACCGGTGGATTCAAGTCGGTGCGACGATAGATGACCCCGGTATTGGCCGGCGCAGGGCGTAACGTCAGTGTGACTTTCTTGCCGGTATGTAAACCGACACCCGTCGCCTGAACGATACGTTTAAGTGTCCTTTGTTTGATCATCGTATAATCTCGCCAAATTAACTATCCAACCGAGAGTGTATATCACTAACGGTAGGCCAGTTTAGCACAAAGAGCGAAAATCCCCAAATTCCAGCCAATTCTTAGTCAGCTTGCTTACGCAGGAACGCTGGGATGTCCAGATAATCTGGCTCTTTCGCCGTTTGCGGGGTGGTATCGTTAACCACTTTCGCGGCCGGTTTCTGATCTTGAGTCAGTGGAGCCATACCGTGCTGCTGGTAACGATCCATAACCGGCTGCTGGGTCTGCTTATTGGTCACCAGGGTAATCTCGGGACGCTTGTCCATGCCAATACCGGTAGCAACAACAGTCACACGCAGCTCGTCGTTCATTTCCGGATCAAGAGAAGTACCGATTACCACAGTAGCATTGTCGGAGGCGAACGCACGGATGGTGTTACCCACGGTTTCGAACTCATCCAGACGCAGGTCAAAGCCAGCGGTAATGTTGACCAGCACGCCGCGCGCACCGGACAGGTCAATATCTTCCAGCAGTGGAGAAGAGATAGCCATTTCAGCCGCTTCTTCCGCACGATCTTCACCGCTCGCCACACCGGAGCCCATCATCGCATAGCCCATTTCGGACATTACGGTGCGAACGTCTGCAAAGTCAACGTTCATCAGGCCAGGACGGGTAATCAGTTCTGCGATACCCTGAACCGCGCCTTTCAGCACGTCGTTTGCTGCGCCGAAGGCGTCCAGCAGGGAGATGCCGCGACCCAGAACTTTTAATAGCTTGTCGTTCGGGATAGTAATCAGCGAATCCACATGCCTGGACAGCTCAGTAATACCCTGCTCCGCAAATGCCATACGCTTCTTGCCTTCAAAGTTGAAAGGCTTGGTCACCACAGCAACGGTCAGGATACCTAAATCTTTTGCGACTTCAGCAACAACAGGAGCTGCACCGGTACCGGTACCGCCGCCCATGCCCGCTGCGATGAAGACCATGTCCGCGCCATCAAGCGCTGCACGCAGGGCTTCACGATCTTCTTCTGCCGCATTGCGACCGACTTCCGGGTTAGCCCCAGCGCCCAGACCTTTGGTGATGCCACCACCGATCTGAATCGTCTGGCCAACAGCCGTTTTACGCAGTGCCTGTGCATCTGTGTTGACGGCAAAGAATTCAACGCCTTCAATGCGCTCGCGCACCATATGCTCTACGGCGTTACCGCCGCCGCCACCGACGCCGATGACTTTAATCACCGCGTCGTTGGTTAATTCCATTGGTTCAAACATAGTTTCTCTCCGTTGTGCCTGTCGCCCGAGACCGCTAATTCTCTCCGGTCTCTTTAAAAAATTAAAACTCTTTTCGCAGCCAGGTGTTAAGTCGTTTTACCCACGACCCCACCGAGACGCGTTTTTCCACTTCTGCTTCACCACTCAAGTGGGACTCTTTCCCGTAGTGCAGCAGGCCCACGGCCGTTGAATAGTACGGCTCCTGAGCGTAATCCGTTAAACCGGTAATATTCAGCGGCGCCCCGATACGTACCTGCGTATGGAACACGCGCTGAGCGCAGGCCGCAAGACCTTCAATTTGCGCTGCCCCGCCGGTTAATACAATCCCCGCCGCGAGATGATGTTTCACACCCTGCTGGCGAAGCTGTTCCTGTAACTGCAAAATCTCTTCGTTGACCAGGTTAAGCAGCTCGGTATAGCGCGGCTCAATCACCTCTGCCAACGTCTGGCGCTGCAGGCTGCGCGGTGGACGACCACCTACGCTTGGCACTTCAACGCTTTCATCTTTGCCCACGATAGACCCCAGCGCACAACCGTGGCGCACTTTAATCGCCTCTGCATCGCTGGGTGGCGTACCGAAGGCATAGGCAATATCGCTGGTCACAACGTTCCCTGCGTAAGGGATCACTTTGGTGTGGCGCAGCGCACCGCCGGTATACACGGCCATGTCCATTGTACCACCGCCAATATCGACCACACAGACGCCCAGTTCACGTTCGTCTTCGGTCAGCACGGAATAACTGGCGGCAAGACCGGCAAAAATAAGTTGGTCTACTTTCAGGCCACAACGTTCAACGGCTTTTACAATGTTCTTCGCCATATCGTTGTGACAGGTGATCAGGTGCACTTTTGCCTGCATGCGCACGCCGGAAAGTCCTACCGGGTTCTTGATCCCCTCCTGGTAGTCAATCGCATACTCCTGCGGGATAACGTGCAGCACCCGATGCTCATCGCGCACGCGCACGGATTTCGCCGTGTGCACAACGTTTTCAACGTCTTCCTGCGTCACTTCTTCTTCTGAAATGGGCACCATGCCGATTTCGTTCTGGCAGCTAATATGCTTGCCAGAGAGGGCCAGATAGACAGAGGAAATCTGGCAATCTGCCATCAATTCAGCCTGATCGATGGCGCGCTGAACGCATTTCACCACCGACTCAAGGTCGTTAACCCCACCTTTATCCATACCACGGGACGGGCAACTGCCCACGCCAATGATATTGACCATACCGTCGGGCAGAACTTCCCCTACTAAAGCGGCAACCTTCGCGGTGCCAATCTCCAGTCCAACTACCAGTTTTCTGTCCGTCGCCTTGATCATTGTTGTTCTGCCTGTACCTGTGCCTGATTCTGTTGCTGATTAGGTTCCTCGACCGGAGCCGGTTCCCAACCGACTGCTGCGCCTGAGTCATAGCGCAAATCAACGTAGCTTATCCGTTTGCCGTCCGTCTGCGCCTGCTGTTGTAAAACCGGGTAAAGTTCTACAAAACGCGCCAGACGCTTCATTGTATCGCCGCGCCCCAGGTTGAGCTTAATCCCATTCGTTAACGTCAGTTGCCATGAGCGACGCGCCGTCATCGCTGCATCTTTTAACGTAAACCTGTCCTTTGCCAGCACCTGACCCATTTCGCGGAAACCTTGCAGTACGTCGTTTTCGCTGCCTTCCGGGCCATACAACATCGGTAAATTTTGCTTGTTGACACGATCGGCCGGGACGCTGAAGGAATTTCCGTCCACATCAACCATGTGCTGATCATTCCACCGCGCAATGGGCACATATTCAACCAGATGAATCTTCAATTCATCAGGCCATTGCTTTCTCACACTCGCCTGTTTAATCCACGGCAGACGTTCAATCTGACTCTGGATAATATTGACATCCTGGGTCATAAAGGTGCCGGGCGACCCAAGTGCCAGGATAGACTGGCGAATATCATCGTTGCGCGTGTAATGACGTTCACCGGTCACCACCAGCTTCGAAAGCGGCAAGCGTTGCGCATCTTCCATCCAGCCTAGTACCATCCAGCCGCTGATAAACACGGTGCACAGCACCCCGAGCAGGAAGATAATCCCTGCAAGACGCGTTCCATTACTGCGGCGTGAAGAGGAATATTCTTCCTCTTCGTCGCGGTTGCGTGTGTTCAAAGCAGCCTGAGACATATCAGCCCGCCTGGTCCAGGATACGCACAACGAGTTGCGAGAAGCTCATTCCAGCCTGACGCGCAGCCATTGGCACAAGACTGTGGCTGGTCATACCGGGAGAAGTATTGGCTTCCAGCAGATAAAATTGCCCGTCACTGTCGCACATGACATCAATACGTCCCCAGCCGCTGCATCCCAGAATATGCCAGGCTTTAAGCACCAGAGACTGTAATTCTGCTTCCTGTTCTACTTCCAGCCCTGCGGGACAGAAATATTGCGTCTCATCAGAGAGATACTTCGCCTCATAATCATAGAAGACTCCGGCGGGTTGGATACGAATTGCCGGTAAAATTTCTTCGCCAAGCATCGCGACAGTCAATTCCGGCCCGCTAAGCCATTTTTCAATTAAAACGTCATCATCATGTTGAAATGCCAAATCTAAAGCCGCAGATATATCGCCAGCTTTATCCACTTTAGACATTCCCACGCTCGACCCTTCACGGCTCGGCTTTACAATAACCGGTAAGCCTAGCGCCGCAATGCGCGAAGTAACGCTGTCCTGCAGGCCCCATTCATATTCGCGTCGCGTCAGCGCAACCCAGGGAGCCACGGGCAAACCTGCGCCCTGCCACAACAGTTTACTGCGCAGTTTATCCATTGAAATTGCAGATGCCATCACGCCGCTGCCGGTATACGGCATGCCAATCACATCCAGCAGCCCTTGTAAGGTACCATCTTCACCACCGCGCCCGTGCAGCGCGATAAAGACTTTATCGAAGCCCATCGCTTTCAGTTGCGTGATATCAACCTCTTTTGGGTCGACCGGATAGGCATTTACGCCGCCTTCACGCAGACCCGCCAGTACGGCAGCGCCTGAGTTCAGAGAAACCTCGCGCTCGGCGGAGGTGCCGCCAAACAGGACAGCAATCTTATCAGCCATGACGCTCCACCTCCTGAGTTTGCGGCTTCAGTTTGATTTCGGCTAAGGTACGGGCGATTTTGCCGATATTTCCCGCACCCTGAATCAGAATTAAATCGTTGCCTGTTAGCACCGGCGCCAGAATTTCAGCCGCCTGAGCCGGGTCAGAAACCAGAATAGGGTCCACTTTACCGCGTCCGCGGATAGTACGACACAACGAGCGGCTGTCGGCGCCTGGAATCGGCGTTTCGCCCGCCGAATAAACATCCAGCATTAGCAATGTATCGACCTGCGATAGTACGTTAGCAAAATCGTCGTATAAATCGCGGGTACGGGTGAAACGGTGAGGCTGGAAGATCATCACCAGATTTTTTTCCGGCCAGCCCGCACGAGCGGCTTTGATGGTCGCATCCACTTCGGTCGGGTGGTGACCGTAGTCGTCCACCAGCATCGCGGTACCCGGCTTACCGTTCACGACGTCCAGGGGGAATTCACCGAGGAAGTCAAAGCGGCGGCCGGTTCCCTGGAAGTTTTCCAGCGCGCGCAGGATCGCCTCGTCACCAATGCCTTCTTCCGTTGCTACGGCAACGGCCGCCGCCGCGTTCAGGGCGTTGTGACGGCCCGGTGCGTTCAGCGTCACCTGCAGTAATTCTTTGTCCTGACGCGCGAGGGTGAAATGCCCCTGCGCGCCACTCTGCGTGTACGCTTCTATACGCACGTCAGCGTCTTCGCTGAAACCGTAGGTGGTTATCTGACGTCCGACGCGCGGCAAAAGCTCGCGGATCACCGCATCGTCCACGCACATCACCGCACGGCCATAAAACGGCAGGTTGTACAGAAAATTAATGAAGGTCTGTTTTAAATTCTCAAAGTCGCCCTGGTAGGTATCCATGTGATCGGCTTCGATATTGGTGACAATCGCCACCATTGGCTGCAGGTGCAGGAAGGATGCATCGCTCTCATCGGCTTCGGCAATCAGGTAACGGCTTTGTCCGAGACGCGCATGTACGCCTGCCGCTTTCACCAGGCCACCGTTCACAAACGTGGGATCAAGGCCCGCTTCAGCATAAATGCTGGACACCATGGCCGTAGTCGTGGTTTTACCGTGGGTGCCGGCAACCGCGATGCCGTGACGAAAACGCATCAGTTCAGCCAGCATTTCAGCACGACGAATAACCGGAATGCGCGCCTCGTGCGCGGCAACAATTTCCGGGTTATCTGCGGAGATGGCGCTGGACACCACCACCACGCTTGCATCGCTCACGTTTTCCGGGCGATGGTTGAAATAGATAGTCGCCCCAAGCGACGCCAGCTGCTGCGTAACAGGGTTTGGGGCCAGATCGGAACCACTGATCTGGTAGCCTTCGTTAGCTAACACTTCGGCAATACCACCCATGCCAGCACCACCGATGCCGACAAAGTGAATGTGCCGGACGCGACGCATCTCGGGCACGATTGAACGCAGTTTTGCCAGTTGTTGTGTATTCATTCTCTAAACGCCATCGACTACTTAAAAATTCGTGCAGCGCAACACGCGCTGCGAGGGTTAAGCCTGGGCTGCCAGACTCACTTCTTTTGCCACCCGTTCCGTCGCATCCGGGATGGCGGCTGCCCGCGCGCGTTGGGCCATCGCCAGTAATGCGGCTCTGTTCCAGCCCGCCAGGGTGGTGGCGACCGCATCGGCAGTAAATTGCGGCTGTTCGAAAATTTTCGCGGCGCCGGCTTTCTCAAGCGGCAGCGCATTCCAGTACTGCTGTCTGTCTTTATGCTGAAACGGCACAAACAGAGCAGGCAAACCAGCGGCGGCAATTTCGCTCACCGTCAATGCGCCTGAACGACAGACGACGACATCGGCCCATGCATAAGCGGCGGCCATGTCATCGATAAACTCGGTCACTTTATGCTGCGGCTGACCGGCATCGGCGTAAGCCTGTTCAACACTCTGCTGAGCGCCTTTTCCGCTTTGATGCCAGATAGAAACTGCCTCACCCAGCATTGCGGCAACCTGCGGCATCGTCTGGTTTAAAATGCGTGCGCCCTGAGAGCCGCCGACCACCAGCACGCGTACCGGCCCGTCACGCCCCTGTAGCCGGACATCCGGCAGCGGTAACGCCAGCACGTCAACCCGTACCGGGTTACCGACCACCTCCGCTTGCGCAAATGCGCCGGGGAAGGCTTGCATCACTTTAGTGGCAATTTTTGCCAGCCACCTGTTGGTCAACCCGGCAATGCCGTTCTGCTCATGCAGCACAACCGGGATCCCCAGTGACCATGCCGCCAGACCGCCGGGGCCAGAAACATAGCCCCCCATGCCTAATACCACGTCAGGCTGAAAGCGCTTCATGATGCTGCGCGCCTGCCGCCAGGCGTTAAAAATACGCACCGGCGCCAAAAGCTGAGCCTTGATACCTTTACCACGGAGGCCGGAAATCCGAATAAAGTCGATCTCAATACCGTGTTTCGGCACCAGATCGGCTTCCATGCGGTCTGCGGTTCCCAGCCAGCGAACCTGCCAGCCCTGATCCATTAAATGGTGCGCAACCGCCAGCCCCGGGAACACGTGTCCTCCGGTACCGCCTGCCATCACCATTAACCGCTTCGGTTGATTCATCGTGAACCTCGCGTAAACGCCTGAGCCTTCTCCAGACGCGTTTCATAATCTATGCGTAACAAGAACATAATGGCCGTCGACATGATCAACAGACTCGAACCACCATAACTGATCAACGGCAACGTCAGACCTTTAGTCGGTAACATACCGGCTGCGGCCCCGACGTTAACTAAGGCCTGAAAGCTGAACCAGATACCAATTGAACAGGCCAGGAAACCTGAGAAGCGGTGATCGATCTCCAGCGCTTTCCGGCCAATTGACATGGCGCGGAAAGCGACGAAGAATACCATTAATAGTGCTAATACCACACCGATATAACCCAGTTCTTCCCCAATAATGGAGAAGATGAAGTCGGTATGCGCCTCGGGTAAATACTCAAGTTTTTGCACCGAGTTTCCCAGGCCTTGCCCCCAGATTTCACCCCGGCCAAACGCCATCAGCGACTGTGTTAACTGATAACCGCTGCCGAACGGGTCTTCCCACGGGTTCCAGAAAGAGGTGACGCGACGGATACGATAGGGTTCGGCGAGGATCAGCAGCACAACCGCTGAAATACCCATCCCAATGATGGCGATGAATTGCCACAGCTTCGCCCCGGCCAGGAATAGCATCGCCAGGGTAGTCACAAACAGCACCACCACGGTACCGAGGTCAGGCTGCGCCAGCAAGAGGACCGCAAGCACCAGAATAACGCCCATCGGTTTTAAGAAGCCACGGAGGTTGTTACGTACCTCGTCAACCTTACGCACCAGATAGTTCGCCAGGTAGCAGAACAGGGACAGCTTGGTGAATTCCGCGGGCTGAATACGCAGCGGGCCGAAGGCAATCCAGCGCGATGCCCCGTTTACGGAGCTGCCGACGACCAGTACGATCAACAACATGATGATTGAGGCAATCAGCATCGCCGTACTGTGACGCTGCCAGAACGCCATCGGCAGGCGCAGGGTAATCATCGCCAGACAGAACGCCAGTATGATGTACAACCCGTCACGCTTGGCAAACAGGAAAGGATCGTTCGCCAGGCGCTGGCCAACGGGCATTGACGCCGAGGTCACCATAATAAAGCCGACCGCCGCCAGCCCCAGCGTGAACCACAACAGCATGCGGTCATACATAATCAGGCTGTCGGAATCTTTATCCCGCGAAGCCATCACCCAGCCTTTTAGCGCCGCAAACAGCCATGCCAGAATGCCAAAACCTGGCAGGCGCGGCATTTTCAGGCGAGGGAGAGATAAACGCATCAGCCTAACTCCTTCGCCAGGCGGGTAAAGACGTCACCCCTCTGTTCGAAATTCTTGAATTGATCGAGGCTGGCGCATGCCGGAGAGAGCAGCACCATATCACCCGGCTTCACGCGCGGAGCAACTAACCGCATCGCCTGCTCCATGGTCTCGGTTTGTTCTGCGATCTCAGGGCGCAGTTCGGCCAGTTGGCTACCGTCGCGGCCAAAGCAATAAAGACGGATATTCTCTCCGGCCAGGTACGGCTGCAGGGGAGAGAAATCGGCAGATTTACCGTCGCCGCCAAGCAGCACATGCAGCGTGCCGTCAACGTGCAGGCCATTCAGAGCCGCCTCTGTGCTTCCCACGTTGGTCGCTTTTGAATCATTAATCCAGCGCACACCGTTATGCTCCAGCGCGAGCTGGAAGCGGTGGGCCAGACCAGTGAAGGTGGTCAACGCTTTCAGGCTGGAGGAGCGAGGCAGACCTACGGCATCCGCCAGCGCCAGCGCCGCCAGGGCATTGGTGTAATTATGCTGGCCTGAAAGCTTCATCTCTTTGACATCCAGCACTTTCTCACCTTTCACGCGCAGCCAGGTTTCGCCTAACTGACGGTTAAGATGATAATCACCCATGGTGATACCAAAGCTGATGCAGCGTTCATCAGCGCCGCGTACCGGCATGGTCAGCGCGTCGTCGGCATTGACCACGCAAACGTTGGCATTTTCGTAAACGCGCAGTTTGGCCGCGCGGTATTGCTGCAGGCCAAACGGGTAGCGGTCCATATGATCTTCAGTCACGTTCAGGATCGTCGCCGCCGCCGCGTGCAGACTGGAGGTCGTCTCCAGCTGGAAGCTGGAGAGTTCCAGCACGTACAGTTCGCAATCCTTATTCAGCAGCATCAGGGCCGGTAGACCAATATTGCCGCCCACTCCCACGTTCTTACCCGCCGCCTTTGCCATTTCGCCGACCAGCGTGGTCACGGTGCTCTTACCGTTAGAACCGGTGATCGCAACCACCGGCGCCTGTGCTTCACGGCAGAACAATTCGATGTCGCCGACAATCTCTACACCCGCGTCCGCAGCCGCGCTGAGTGAAGGGTGCGCCAGCGCCATGCCCGGGCTGGCAACAATCAGATCGGCTGCCAGCAGCCAGTCGTCATTCAGCCCACCAGGGTGGCATTCCACCTGTTCCGGCAGTTTATCCAGACCCGGTGGAGAAACACGCGTATCCATCACCCGCGGCGTCACGCCACGCGCGAGGAAAAAGTCTACGCACGAGAGGCCGGTCAGGCCCAACCCGATGATAACGACTTTTTTGCCCTGGTAATCTGCCATGATTAACGTACCTTCAGCGTTGCCAGGCCAATCAGCACCAGCATCAGCGAAATAATCCAGAAGCGCACAATTACGCGCGGCTCTGGCCAGCCTTTCAGTTCATAGTGATGGTGAATCGGCGCCATACGGAAGATGCGCTGACCGCGCAGCTTAAAGGAGCCAACCTGCAAAATAACCGACAGGGTCTCAACCACAAACACGCCGCCCATGATAACCAGCAGGAATTCCTGACGCAGCAGCACGGCAATAATGCCCAGCGCGCCGCCCAGGGCCAGCGAGCCGACGTCGCCCATAAAGACCTGAGCCGGATAGGTGTTGAACCACAGGAAGCCAAGGCCTGCCCCGACAATCGCCGTGCAGACAATCACCAGTTCCCCTGCGTGGCGCAGATACGGAATATGCAAATAGTTGGCAAAGTTCATGTTACCGGTCGCCCAGGCTACCAGGGCAAAACCAGCCGCCACAAAAACGGTTGGCATTATCGCCAGGCCATCCAGACCATCGGTGAGGTTGACAGCGTTGCCGGTGCCGACAATCACAAAATACGCCAGCAGGATGTAGAACAACCCCAGTTGCGGCATGACATCTTTGAAGAATGGCACCACCAGCTCGGTGGCGGGGGTGTCTTTACCGGCAAGGTACAGCGCGAAGGCCACGCCCAGAGCAATCACCGACATCCAGAAATATTTCCAGCGGGCAATCAGCCCTTTGGTATCTTTACGCACCACTTTGCGATAGTCGTCGACGAAACCAATGATTCCATAACCTATGAGGACGGTCAGTACGCACCAGACGTAGGGATTAGAGGGATACGCCCACAGCAGCACGGAAACGACAATGGCGGTCAGGATCATAATCCCGCCCATCGTCGGCGTACCACGTTTGCTGAAATGGGACTCCGGACCGTCGTTCCGCACGACCTGACCGAATGAGAGTTTTTGCAGACGGGCAATCATGCGCGGCCCCATCCACAATGAGATGAACAACGCAGTCAGCAGGCTGACAATGGCGCGAAACGTCAGATAGGAAAAGACGTTAAAGCCTGAATAATATTTGACCAAATGTTCGGCCAGCCAAACTAACATGTTCCGTTCTCCTGTAATGCGTGCACAACCTGCTCCATGGCGGCACTACGTGAACCTTTCACAAGCACTGTCACAATGTGTTTTTCTGCAATTAAAGATTTAAGCCGTTCAATTAATGCGTTTTTTTCGGCAAAGTGTTCGCCGACACCGCTGGCATCGCTAAGCGCCTGGCTCAGTTTTCCTGTGCTCAGCACACAATCCAGCCCTGCGGCTTTCGCAGCATCGCCCACCTGAATATGACAAGCTTCACTGTCATCACCCAGCTCGGCCATATCACCAACCACCATCACGCGATAGCCCGGCATCTCAGACAGCACCTGCACCGCCGCGGTCATCGAACCAACATTGGCGTTGTAAGAGTCATCCAGCAGCAGTGTATTTTCCGCCAGCCGAATCGGGAACAAACGCCCCGGCACGGCGGTTAAGTTTGCCAACCCGGTTTTGATCGCCTCATGCGTCGCACCCACCGCCATCGACAACGCCGCCGCCGCGAGTGCATTGGCGATGTTATGGCGCCCCGGCAGCGGCAACAGCACGTCAATCCCGCCCGTAGGGGTATTGAGCGTGAATTGCGTACCCTGCGAAGTCACATGAATATGGGTGGCGGTAAAATCACTGTCGGCGGCATTCGGCGAGAAACGCCAGGTCTTGCGTGCCCCAATAGTGCTCTGCCAGTTCAGCCAGTCGTTATTATCGGCATTCATAATGGCGATACCGTCAACCGGCAGGCCGGTGTAAATCTCCCCCTTGGCTTTCGCCACGCCTTCCAGCGACCCGAAACCTTCCAGATGAGCAGCGGCCAGGTTATTGACCAGCGCCGCTTCCGGGCGGGTCAGGCTCACGGTCCAGGCGATTTCGCCCTGGTGGTTTGCCCCCAGTTCAATGACCGCAAACTCATGCTCTTTGGTCAGGCGGAGTAATGTCATCGGCACGCCGATGTCATTATTGAGGTTCCCGGCGGTATAAAGTGTCTTTCCACACTGCCCGAGAATAGCCGCCGTCATCTCTTTTACTGACGTCTTTCCAGACGACCCCGTAAGCGCCACGACGCGCGCGGGAACGTGCTGACGCACCCACGCGGCCAGCTCACCAAACGCCAGCCGCGTATCCTTCACCACAATCTGCGGCAAGTCGATGTCGAGCTTGCGGCTGACCAGCAGCGCGCCTGCTCCGTTCTCTTTGGCCTGTGCCACAAAATCATGGGCGTCAAAACGTTCGCCTTTCAGCGCCACGAAAAGAGAGCCTTCGGTCACTTTACGGGTATCGGTTGTCACGGCGTCAATGGTCAGATCCTGCCCCAGCAGCTCGCCCTGCAATACCGCAGCGGCCTGGGTTAGCGTGATGTTAATCATGTGACCACCCCCAGCAGACGTGCAGCCGTCACGCGGTCGGAGTAATCCAGACGGCGATTGCCGACAAGCTGATAATCTTCGTGGCCTTTACCCGCCAGCAGAACCACATCGTTCTCACGCGCCTGCATAATAACGTTGGTAACAGCTTGCGCACGGCCTTCCACCACCCGCGCGCGTCCAGCGTCCAGCATGCCAGCCAGGATATCGTTAATGATGGCGCGTGGCTCTTCGGTGCGCGGGTTGTCATCGGTGACAACCGGAATATCCGCGAACTGTTCGGCAATGGCCCCCATCAGAGGGCGCTTGCCTTTATCACGGTCACCGCCGCAGCCAAAGACGCACCAGAGTTTACCGGCGCAGTGCAGACGTGCCGCTTCCAGCGCTTTTTCCAGCGCATCCGGCGTGTGGGCATAATCCACCACCACGGTCGGTTTCCCCGGTACGCTGAACACTTCCATACGGCCACATACCGGCTGCAGACGCTCTGCAGTTTGCAGCAGTTCAGCCATCGGATACCCCAGCGCCAGCAAGGTCGCCAGAGCCAGTAGAACGTTGCTGACGTTAAAAGCCCCCATCAGGCGGCTTTCAATCTCGCCCTCCCCCCACGAGGAAGCAAAGCGGATTGTCGCCCCGCTGTCGTGATAGCTCACGTCAAGCGCCTTTAACCAGCGGCCGTGGCAGTTCGGGTTAATGTGGTCTTCCATTGATACGGCAACCGCATCCGGCAGTTTTGCCAGCCAGCGGCGGCCTACTTCGTCATCAGCGTTGATGATCGCCTGTCCACAGTGATGGGTGGAGTAGAGCAGCCATTTAGCCGCTTCGTAATGCTCCATATCACCATGATAATCAAGATGGTCGCGACTGAGGTTGGTGAATACAGAGGCGGCAAATTTCAGCGCCGCCACACGGTGTTGCACCAAACCGTGCGAAGAAACTTCTATTGCGGCAAAGGTCGCCCCCTGCTCTGCCAGGCCCGCCAGCACATGCTGCACGTCAACGGCAGAACCGGTGGTGTTTTCCGTTGGGATCACTTTGCCCAACAGACCGTTGCCCACGGTGCCCATCACCGCGCCAGTTTCACCCAGCAGTTGCGCCCATTGCGCCATCAACTGGGTGGTGGTGGTTTTTCCGTTAGTGCCTGTTACCCCTACCAGACGCAACTGGTCGGAAGGTTGGTGATAGAAACGTCCTGCCAGCGCAGAAAGACGTTCATTCAACTGGCGAAGATAAATAACCGGCACACCGTGCATTTCACGAATTTCACCGTCGGTTGCCTCATCTTTAGCCTCAGCAATAATGGCAGCAACCCCTTGCGCAATCGCCTGCGGGATATAACGACGCCCGTCCGCCTGATGACCCACTACAGCCACAAAAAGATCGCCAGAAGCAGCCGCACGGCTGTCCAGCACCATCTCCCGTAGCGCTCGCGCAGGCGCATTTTGCACCCACGGAGCGAGAAGGTCGCGCAAATTACGATCTGCCACCTGTACCCTCGCCTTGATTAGTTACAAATTCACTTTTATCGCCCGTCGCCAGCGCATCCGGTTCAATGTTCATGGTGCGCAACACGCCGCCCATGATTGCGCCGAAAACAGGCGCGGAGACGGCGCCGCCGTAATATTTACCCGCCTGTGGATCGTTGATGACGACCACCAGCGCAAAACGCGGATTGCTTGCAGGCGCGACGCCTGCGGTGTAGGCAATGTATTTATTGATGTAGCGGCCGTCTGGCCCCACTTTTTTCGCCGTACCGGTTTTGATGGCGATACGATAACCTTTGATCGCGGCTTTCACGCCGCCGCCGCCAGGCAGCGCCACGCTCTCCATCATGTGCACAACGGTACGCACAATGGATTCCGGGAACACCCGCTCGCCCGGAACCGGGGGATCAACTTTGGTAATCGACAGCGGGCGGTAGATGCCATAGCTGCCAATCGTTGCGTAGACTCGCGCTAACTGTAATGGCGTTACCATTAGCCCATAGCCGAAAGAGAAGGTGGCCCTCTCTATGTCAGACCACCGTTGTTTTTGAGGATATAAGCCACTGCGTTCCCCGACCAACCCCAAATTGGTCGCTTTTCCCAGCCCAAAACGTGAGTAAGTCTCTACTAACGCTGAGGACGGCATCGCTAACGCCAGCTTAGACACACCGACGTTACTCGACTTCTGTAAGACCCCGGTGAGGGTCAGTTCGCTGTAACGTGCCACATCTTTAATTTCATGGCCGTTAATGCGGTAAGGAATGGTATTCAGAACGGTACTTTCATTAACGATGCCGCGCTGGAGCGCTGTCATCACCACCATCGGTTTTACGGTGGAACCGGGTTCAAACACGTCGGTGATTGAACGGTTACGCATCGCATCTTTTGCGGTGCCGGCGAAATTATTGGGGTTATAAGACGGACTGCTGGCCATCGCCAACACCTCGCCCGTGGCGACATCCACCAGCACAGCGCTGCCGGACTCTGCTTTGTTGAAGGCGACAGCGTTATTCAACTCGCGGTAGACCAGCGCCTGAAGACGTTCATCAATGCTCAGGGCCAGGTTGTGCGCCGCCTGACTGTCGGTTGACGAGATATCTTCGATAACGCGACCGTAGCGGTCTTTACGCACGATACGTTCGCCCGGCTGGCCGGTCAGCCATTTATCAAAGCTTTTCTCTACCCCCTCGATACCCTGGCTATCGACGTTGGTAAAGCCGATGAGGTGAGCGGTTACTTCGCCTGATGGATAATAACGACGAGACTCCTCACGCAGATGGATACCCGGCAGTTTCAGTTTGCGAATATAGTCTGCCATATCAGGGTTAACCTGGCGCGCCAGATAGATAAAGCGCCCTTTCGGGTTCGCATTGACGCGGGATGCCAGCTGATCCAGCGGCATCTTCAGGGCATCCGAGAGCGCTTTCCAGCGATTATCGAGCGTGATGCCGCCAGCATCGTGCAGCTCTTTCGGATCGGCCCAGATGGCCTTAACCGGCACGCTTACCGCCAGCGGGCGACCAGAGCGGTCGGTGATCATACCGCGCGATGTCGAGACTTCCTGCACGCGCAGGGAGCGCATGTCCCCCTGACGGACCAGCATGTCAGGCGCGATAATCTGTAACCACGCCACGCGACCCAGCAGAAAACCCAGTGCCAGTAAAATGCAGCCGCAAAGCAACGCAAAACGCCAACTGACAAAGTTGGCCTGTTCTTCCTGACGTTTTGGTTTTAGCGTCTTTGCCGCTGATTTCATGCGTCGCATTTTTCCTTATTTTTGTACTACGATATTTTCCTGCGAAGGATCAACATGCTGCAGTTGCAGCTTTTCCGTTGCTATCCGTTCAACCCGGCTGTGATCGCCAAGCGCATTCTCTTCAAGGATCAGGTTTCGCCATTCAATATCCAGCGCATCGCGTTCCAGTACCATCTGCTCGCGCTGCGCAGTTAATAAACGGGTATGGTGGGCGGTTGTGACCACCGTTACGGCCGTCGCAATGATGCAAATGAACAAGCAGAGTGGTAGCTTCCCAAACCGCAAAAGATCGTCGCCGATCACGCCAGGCAAGGCATGGCGCTCGTTGCTTCCTAACGAATCCTTAACTTTGCTTAGGGTCTCTGTCACTCTGCCGATCATGCGTTCGTCCTTTCTGCAATGCGCAGCACTGAACTACGGGCACGTGGATTCTCTGCCACCTCTTCTTCGCCCGGCATCAACTTGCCTAATGCTCGCAAATAACGGCCACCCAATTTACTGAGTTGTTCTTCCGTCATCGGCAACCCTGCAGGAACCTGCGGACCGCGGCTCTGTTCACGCATAAAGCGTTTCACAATGCGGTCTTCCAGCGAATGGAAGCTGATGATGGATAACCGCCCATCCGGGGCAAGCACGTCGAGCGAGTTTTTTAGCGCCAGCTCTATTTCCTCCAGTTCACTGTTTACCCAGATGCGAACCGCCTGGAAGGTACGGGTCGCGGGATGTTTGTGCTTATCCTTCACCGGCATGGCAGCGGCAATTACCTCGGCCAGCTCTTTCGTGCGGGTCATCGGCTCAATACGGTTGCGCTCAACGATGGCGCGCGCAATACGCTTGCCAAAACGTTCTTCGCCGAAGGTTTTGATTACCCATGCAATATCGGCTTCGTCAGCAGTTTGTAACCACTGCGCAGCAGATTGACCACGCGTAGGATCCATGCGCATGTCCAGCGGGCCGTCTCGCATAAAAGAGAAACCGCGTTCTGCATCATCAAGCTGGGGTGAGGAGACGCCAAGATCGAGAAGGATTCCGTCAATCTTGCCCGTCAGGCCACGCTCGGCAACATAATCCGCGATCGCAGAGAAAGGTCCATGGATGATGGAAAAGCGAGGGTCATCGATGGTTTGCGCAACGGCAATCGCCTGCGGATCGCGATCGATTGCCAGCAGACGTCCATCCGCTCCAAGCCGGGAAAGGATCAAACGTGAGTGCCCACCGCGGCCAAAAGTGCCATCAATGTAGATGCCGTTTGGACGAATATTCAGGCCATTCACGGCCTCATCCAGCAACACCGTTGTATGTTTGTAATTTTCCATCATATTTATAGAGACAAGTCCTGCAGCCGTTCCGATAGCGTTTCGGAATCGTTCTGCTCAGCGTCGATATCTTCCTTGACCTGTTGATACCAGGTCGTTTCATCCCACAGTTCAAACTTGTTGAACTGTCCGACCAGCATCACTTCTTTAGTCAGACCGGCATGTTGCCGCAACACAGGCGCAATCAGTAATCGCCCTGCATTATCCATCTGACACTCACTGGCATGACCCAATAACAACCGCTGTACGCGGCGTTCCTGCGGGTTCATGCTCGACAGTCGCGACAGCTTTTGCTCAATAATTTCCCATTCAGGCAAGGGATAAAGCAGCAGGCAGGGGGAGTTGATGTCAATGGTGCACACCATTTGACCTGAAGCATTCTCGATCAACTGGTCACGGTATCGCATTGGTACCGATAAGCGACCTTTGCTGTCGAGGTTAACTAACGTTGCTCCACGGAACATGCCAGCCACACCCCTCCTCACCACTTTAACCCACAAATTCCCACACGAAGGAGTTTACGGAGCGAGGGAAAAGCTTGTCAAGCCAGGACTATCCCTACAAGGGCCCGAAAGCCCTCTATTTACAGAGATAAACGCGCCTGGTTAATAACTGCACAACTGGCGAGGCAAAATTAACGTTATGAATATTTGTAAGAAAAAAACCGAATATGCACACTAGCGTTAACGCTCACTCAATATCATCGCAACGAAATATAAAGTGTCAGTTTGCGACGCGGGCTGCATTTTAAGACATATTCCCTGGGGATAACAGCGTCAGATGAATCCTGACAGCGCGTGAGTGCACGAGCAGACAGACGAACGGGGTCGGGCGGGAGAAAAAGGAGTGAATATTCATCGACAGAGCATGCCTGTAACAAAATAATACAAATATAATGTTTAAAAAACGATTAAAGGTTCTTTAAGTCGCAATTTATAATGGCGAAATGAATAAATAAAAACTGCAGGCTATGATTCGTAAGGAATTATCCTAATTTTTATCCGGGAATTATCCCTATGCCTTTCTCTCTCAAATGGGGGCGGTTTTTCCCCCCTGAAGCATTAATGACGGCTCAGAATTCCGCGGCGGTACAGATTGCGTTTGATGCGCGTCAGCCCTGGCTTCGGTTTACGCGGCTCGTCCAGGCTCGCCAATACGATCTCCAGCACCCGTTCAGCCACGTCGCGATGTCGCTGAGCAACCGCTAGTACCGGGCACTGCAGGAAATCGAGCAGTTCATTATCGCCGAAGGTGGCAATAGCCAGATCGGATGGCAGCTTACCTTCGCGACGCAGCGTCACATCCATGACACCCTGCAATAATGCAAACGAGGTCGTGAACAAGGCTTGCGGCATGGGATGCGTCTCCAGCCATTTTTCAAACAGCAGTGCAGCGGCCTCACTTTCATAGCTGTTGGCATAGAGATAGTCGACCTCACGCGGATCGTCTTTCCATGCGGCCCTGAACCCTTGTTCACGCAAGAAACTCACAGAAAGCTCGGGCAACGCCCCCAGATAAAGCACGGTTTCGGCCGGGAAGGTTCTCAGCTCAGCCGCCAGCATTTCTGCATCATCCCGATCGGCGCCCACCACACTGGTGAAATGCTCTCTGTCCAGTGCGCGGTCGAGCGCGACGATGGGCAGCGGATCATTCGCCCAGCGCTGATAAAATGGGTGTTCTGGCGGTAAAGCGGTTGAAACGATAATGGCATCGACCTGGCGCTGGAGCAGATGCTCAATGCAGCGCATTTCGTTATCCGGCTGATCTTCCGAACAGGCAATCAATAATTGATAGCCACGCTGGCGAGCCTGACGTTCAAGGTAGTTAGCGATTCGGGTATAGCTGGTGTTTTCCAGATCGGGGATCACCAGACCAATAGAGCGGGTACGCCCGGCGCGTAAGCCGGCTGCGACAGCATTCGGATGGTAATTATGCTCACGAACCACCGCCATCACTTTTTCAACGGTCTTATCACTGACACGGTACTGCTTTGCTTTACCGTTAATCACATAGCTGGCTGTAGTTCGTGACACGCCCGCTAGCCGGGCGATTTCATCCAGTTTCACAATTGCCCCTTAAAAAAAGAAAAGTGTCCATGGCCCTGTCAAGGTTATGGTTAAATCTTTTAACATCTAAACGCAGAATAGTCACCGCGGCAATCGCTTTTATCTGTATTCGCGGTGGTTTGTACAAAAAAAAGCCCGGCTTTGGCGACCGGGCAGGAAGAGGCTAACTATTTTGACAACTAACGCATGATTTTATCGCCGCGCGACAGGCCAACAATGCCGGAACGCGCAACCTCAACAATTTTTGCCACATCCCGTACAGATGCCAGAAAAGCATCCAGTTTATCGCTCGTTCCGGCCATCTGAACCGTATAGATAGATGGCGTAACGTCGATAATCTGCCCACGGAAGATATCCGTATTGCGCTTGATCTCTTCACGCCCGTAACCGCTGGCCTGAATCTTTACCAGCATGACTTCACGTTCAACGTACGCCCCCTGCCCGAGTTCACTGACCCGCAGCACATCGACCAGCTTATGCAGCTGTTTCTCGATCTGCTCCAGCACTTTGGCATCTCCGACGGTTTGAATCGTCATACGTGACAGCGTAGGATCGTCAGTAGGCGCAACGGTCAGGCTTTCAATGTTGTAACCGCGCTGCGCGAACAGCCCGATGACGCGAGACAGCGCACCTGACTCATTTTCCAGTAATACCGATAATATCCGGCGCATATCAGGTTCTCTCCGTTTTACTTAGCCACATTTCGTCCATACCACCACCGCGAATATGCATCGGATAAACGTGCTCTGTACCGTCGACCACGACATCGACAAAAACGAGGCGGTTGTTTTTAACATGCTCCAGCGCTTCAGCGAGTGTAGCTTCCAGCGCTGCCGGCTCGGTCACGCGCATACCAATATGGCCGTAGGATTCGGCAAGGCGCACAAAATCGGGCAATGACTTCATATATGACTGAGAGTGCCGCCCGGAATAGATCATATCCTGCCACTGCTTCACCATACCGAGATAACCGTTATTCAGGTTCAAGACCAGTACCGGCAGCTCATACTGCAGTGCCGTAGAAAGCTCCTGAATATTCATCTGAATACTGCCATCCCCCGTGACACAAACGACGGTCTCCTTGGGCAGAGCCAGCTTCACGCCCAGCGCGGCGGGCAGACCAAAGCCCATCGTTCCCAGGCCGCCCGAGTTGATCCAGTGACGAGGTTTATCAAACGGATAATACAGGGCGGCGAACATCTGGTGCTGGCCCACGTCAGAGGTAACATACGCATCGCCTCTGGTCAGCCGCCAGAGCGTTTCAATAACCGCCTGCGGTTTTATACTCTCACTGTGCGTGTCGTACTTCAGACACTGACGCCCTCGCCACTGCTCAATCTGCTGCCACCAGTCGCGGATCTCATCCAGCGGTTGCACCGTAGTCTCATGAGCGAGGAGATCCAGCATTTGTTGCAGGACCTGGCGCGCATCGCCCACGATCGGTACATCTGCCGAAACTGTTTTTGAAATAGAGGTAGGATCGATATCAATGTGCAATACAGTGGCATTCGGGCAGTATTTCGCCAGGTTGTTGGTGGTTCGATCGTCAAAGCGCACGCCAACGGCAAAGATCACATCCGAGTTATGCATGGTCATATTAGCTTCATAGGTACCATGCATACCTAACATGCCGAGAGCCTGACGATGCGATGCCGGAAATGTGCCCAACCCCATCAGCGAAGAGGCGACGGGAAGATTCAATTTTTCTGTCAGTTCGCGAAGCTGCGCCTCGCAGGCGGCGTTGACCGCTCCGCCGCCGACATAGACCACCGGTTTTTTCGCCGCCACAAGCGTTTGCAAGGCACGTTTAATCTGGCCTTTATGCCCCTGCGTAGTCGGGTTGTAAGAGCGCATGCTCACCGAATCAGGCCAGAAATAAGGCAGCTTATTTCCCGGGTTCAGTATATCTTTCGGCAAATCAACCACCACCGGACCAGGGCGCCCGCTTGCCGCCAGCCAGAAGGCTTTTTTTAATACGCCAGGAATGTCTTCGGTTTGTTTGACCAGGAAGCTGTGCTTAACAACGGGGCGTGAAATCCCCACCATGTCGCACTCCTGGAACGCATCATAGCCAATCAACGAGGTCGCCACCTGTCCGGAGAGAATGACCAATGGGATGGAGTCCATATAGGCCGTTGCAATCCCGGTTATAGCATTTGTCGCCCCAGGCCCTGACGTCACCAGCACTACGCCCACCTCGCCTGTGGCACGTGCCAGCCCGTCAGCCATATGCACCGCTGCCTGCTCGTGGCGTACCAGAACATGGTCAATGCCGCCTACCGTATGCAGCGCATCATAAATATCGAGGACTGCGCCTCCCGGGTAGCCGAACACTTGCTTTACGCCTTGATCGATAAGCGATCGAACGACCATTTCCGCGCCAGACAACATCTCCATGCTTCGCCTCCAGGCTTTTTGTTACAGACCGACAGCAGACTTCATTTCTACGCCGTCTTACGACTGGAATGAACCAATCTTATAATGTGCAGAGTGATAGCTACCTTAACCGCTCGTTATGAGGCAGGCAATTAGCAAACCGGGAGGGGCAAAGGGCATGGAAAGCAGAAAACATAGCCATCGGCAAGGGATATGGTGAATTCGTCTGGCAAGAGCATGGGCGGTGATAAATCATCGCTTAAAACAGGGAAGATTCAGTAAATCATCTATTTTTGAGAGGCTCACAGCAGGCCGCAAAAAAATCTCACAGAATAAAATAGTTTTTTTATAGAAAAATACAGGATAAATAGCATAGTAGCATGCAATTTATCCTGATGAGCCTATCGACGGCAGACGCTAATAAGTAACTCTTCCATCCACTGATGCCCTTTATCCCGGCCAGCCGCTTCATGCCAGGAGAGGTAGCAGGTACGGCTGTTTAGCTTAAGCGGTAACGGCAATACCTGCAGGTTTAACTGTTCAGAAAACTCTTCCGCCAGCCAGCGCGGGGCAATGGCCACCAGGTGCGTCTGAGAAACCACGTTTAATACGCTAACCATGGCCATTCCCTGATAAGCAACGCTTGCTTGCTTGTCCGGCGTGTCGTACCACGGCAGACTGAACGAGGCATATCTGTCGAGCGCCACCACGGCATGCTGCTCATTATAAACATCGCTTTCCCGAAGCGGAGAATTCATTCGAGGATGTTTTTTACTGGCGACTAACACCATTTCATCTTTAAAGAGGGGAATACATGAAAACTCAGGACGACGAAACTCTTCATATCCAAGAACGAACTCTGTTTCCTGATAACGAAGCTGGTGTTCGGTGTTCTGATTAAGGGATGATTTAAATACCAGGTGAATATTTGGCGCAATTTCTTCAACTTTATTGTATATAACTGATGTCAAATAGTTATCTAACGGGCTACAAACGCAAAGATGGAAAACACGCTCACTGCTTAAGGGTTCAAAACCAGAGCCGGGAAGCTCATTCTGGACTAACTGCAGCGCCTGACGGATAGAACCAAAAAGCTGAAACGCACGCGCGGTGGGTTGAATCCCTCTGCCGTAGCGTACAAACAATTCGTCGTTAAACATAACTTTAAGCCTGGCCACTGCATTACTGACGGCCGGCTGTGACATGCCCAGAGTTTGTGCTGCTCGGGTAATATTCTGCTCCTGCATTACCGCGTCGAACACGGTGAGCAGGTTGAGATCTACCATGCGTAACTGAGGTTTAACCCCATCATGAATTTGAGGCTGATTAATTTTTATTTCTGGCATTTCTAACTCCACTGTCACGCTAAATTCCCTTTGCAAAAGTACAGTAATAAGTTGTAAAAATATGATTTACCATGCAGATAAAACCAGCGAAAGAGAATTTTTTAAAATTCGGAAAATATAAAGAATAGCCATCATAAGACAGGCATCGCTTATCTCAGAAATATAGTGAGGAAATCGCCCGCTAATAATATCAAAAACATTATGAGCGGAATGAAACCATAATCCGGAAAAATATACAATCACCCCTTCGGTTAAGGATAACTTAAGTATTATTAAACTATTAACATTTCACCCACGCAAAGAGTTAACATCTCGGTAGCATCTTAATCTTTTTATCTCTGCCATGGACATTCACCGCATTTATAAGTTAATGAATGCAAACAGATTCCCCCCACCACGATTTCACGGGTTTAAATATGTTGAAATGAAACTAATTATATTTAAACCATACCAGAGATGAATAACCAGTCCAAAAGTAGACAATTGAATGGGTACAAAAGGACAAAACCAGCACAATAAGCTAATCCCAACAAAGGGCCACGGCGGGGTGTTGGGTGGGTTTCTGCTCTCAAGGGTTGACATGCGCTGCGGTATCCAGTACCACTAAAAGCATATTAACGTTCACGGAGCACGATTCATGATTCGCACCCTTCGTTTCACCGGTCTACTACTACTAAACGCATCCACTGTGCGCGGTAGACTGGCGGGCGACATTCAGCGTTGAATCGTCACCAGTAAAACTAAAACCCGCGCCATTGCGCGGGTTTTTTTATGCTCGTAGCAAGGCGCCCTAAGACTGACAAGGACCTAACCCATGAGCCAGCAAGTCGTTATTTTTGATACTACTTTACGTGACGGTGAACAGGCATTACAGGCGAGCCTGAGTGCGAAACAGAAACTGCAGATTGCGCTGGCTCTCGAACGTATGGGCGTCGACGTAATGGAGGTCGGTTTCCCTGTCTCTTCTCCGGGTGATTTCGAATCGGTACAGACCATTGCGCGTACGATTAAAAACAGCCGTGTATGCGCTCTGGCTCGTTGCGTAGAGAAAGACATCGACGTTGCAGCCGAATCGCTGAAAGTGGCCGAAGCCTTCCGTATTCATACATTTATCGCCACCTCCCCTATGCACATTGCAACCAAATTGCGCAGCACGCTGGATGACGTCATTGAGCGGGCGGTTTACATGGTTAAACGTGCACGCAACTATACTGATGACGTTGAATTCTCCTGTGAAGATGCGGGCCGTACGCCGATCGACGATTTAGCGCGCGTCGTTGAAGCCGCAATCAATGCCGGTGCCAAAACCATCAACATCCCGGATACCGTCGGCTACACCATGCCGTTTGAGTTTTCTAATATCATCACCGGCCTGTATGAGCGTGTGTCAAACATCGATAAAGCGATTATCTCTGTTCATACTCACGATGATTTAGGTCTGGCGGTGGGTAATGCCATCGCCGCCGTCCACGCCGGCGCGCGTCAGGTTGAAGGCGCAATGAACGGCATTGGTGAACGTGCCGGCAACTGCTCGCTGGAAGAAGTGATCATGGCGATCAAGGTGCGCAAAGACATCATGAACGTGAACACGCGCATTAATCACAATGAAATCTGGCGCACCAGCCAGACCGTCAGCCAGATTTGCAACATGCCGGTCCCGGCGAACAAGGCAATTGTCGGTACCGGTGCCTTTGCACACTCCTCGGGTATTCACCAGGACGGCGTGCTGAAGAACCGTGAAAACTACGAGATCATGACCCCGGAATCGATCGGTTTAAACCAGGTCCAGTTGAACCTGACTTCTCGCTCTGGCCGTGCGGCAGTCAAACATCGCATGGAGGAGATGGGTTATCAGGACAGCGATTACAACATGGATCAGCTGTACGACGCATTCCTGAAGCTGGCGGACAAAAAAGGACAGGTCTTCGATTATGACCTGGAAGCGCTGGCCTTCATCAACAAGCAGCAGGAAGAACCAGAGCATTTCCGTCTGGACTACTTCACCGTGCAATCAGGCTCAAGCGACATTGCCACCGCATCCGTAAAACTGGCCTGCGGCGAGGAAATCAAAGCTGAAGCGGCAAACGGTAATGGCCCTGTCGATGCCCTCTACCAGGCGATTAACCGCGTAACTGAGTACGACGTCGAGTTAGTCAAATATGATCTGACGGCTAAAGGCCAGGGTAAAAATGCTCTTGGTCAGGTGGATATCGTTGTGAACTACAACGGGCGTCGTTTCCACGGAGTAGGCCTGGCAACGGATATCGTTGAATCCTCTGCAAAAGCGATGGTGCATGTCCTGAACAACATCTGGCGCGCCGCCGAAGTTGAAAAAGAGTTACAACGTAAAGCTCAGAACAACGAGAACAAAAAGGAAACCGTGTAATGTCGAAGAGTTACCATATTGCTGTGTTGCCGGGTGATGGTATTGGCCCGGAAGTAATGGCACAGGCGTTGAAAGTACTGGAAGCCGTGCGTTCACGGTTTGCGATGAAAATTACCACCAGCCACTACGATGTGGGCGGCATAGCTATCGATAATCACGGTATGCCGCTGCCTAAAGCGACCCTTGAAGGTTGTGAAAATGCAGATGCCGTGCTGTTTGGCTCCGTGGGTGGCCCACAATGGGAACACCTGCCGCCAGCAGAACAACCAGAGCGTGGCGCGCTGCTGCCGCTGCGTAAACACTTTAAGCTGTTCAGCAACCTGCGTCCGGCGAAGCTGTATCAGGGTCTGGAAGAGTTTTGCCCGCTGCGTGCGGATATCGCCGCCAACGGTTTCGATATCCTGTGCGTGCGAGAATTGACCGGCGGTATCTACTTTGGTCAACCAAAAGGCCGCGAAGGCAATGGCCAGCACGAGAAAGCGTTTGATACCGAGGTGTATCATCGTTTCGAAATTGAACGTATTGCCCACATCGCTTTTGCGTCTGCGCGCAAACGTCGCCATAAGGTGACCTCAATTGATAAAGCGAACGTTCTGCAGTCATCCATTTTGTGGCGTGAAATCGTCGGTGAAATCGCAAAACAGTACCCGGACGTTGAACTGTCGCACATGTACATCGATAACGCGACGATGCAGTTGATTAAGGATCCGTCCCAGTTTGACGTCCTGCTGTGCTCCAACCTGTTTGGCGATATCTTGTCGGACGAGTGCGCGATGATCACCGGCTCCATGGGCATGTTGCCGTCAGCAAGCCTAAATGAAGAAGGCTTTGGACTGTACGAACCCGCAGGCGGCTCCGCGCCGGATATCGCGGGCAAAAACATTGCCAACCCGATTGCGCAGATCCTCTCTCTGGCGCTGCTGCTGCGCTATAGCCTGGATGCAGGCGACGCGGCAACCGCAATTGAAAACGCCATTAACCGTGCGTTAGAAGAAGGCGTTCGTACCGGTGATTTGGCACGCGGCACGGCGGCAGTCAGTACCGATGAAATGGGCGACATCATTGCCCGCTATATCGCGCAAGGGGTGTAATCATGGCGAAGACGTTATACGAAAAGTTGTTTGACGCGCACGTTGTCTACGAGGCGCCAAACGAAACCCCGCTGTTGTACATCGACAGGCATCTGGTGCACGAGGTAACGTCACCACAGGCATTCGACGGCCTGCGCACGCATAAGCGTCCGGTGCGTCAGCCGGGTAAAACCTTCGCCACCATGGATCACAACGTCTCCACTCAGACCAAGGACATCAATGCGTCCGGCGAGATGGCGCGTATCCAGATGCAGGAGCTTATCAAGAACTGCAATGAATTTGGCGTTGAACTCTACGACCTGAACCACCCGTATCAGGGCATTGTCCACGTAATGGGGCCAGAGCAGGGCATCACCCTCCCGGGCATGACCATCGTCTGCGGTGACTCCCATACCGCCACCCATGGTGCGTTTGGGGCGCTGGCATTTGGTATCGGCACGTCTGAAGTTGAACACGTTCTGGCCACGCAAACCCTGAAGCAGGGCCGCGCCAAAACCATGAAGATTGAAGTGAAGGGCAAAGCGGCCCCGGGCATTACTGCAAAAGATATCGTGCTGGCCATCATTGGTAAAACCGGTAGCGCAGGCGGTACCGGCCACGTGGTTGAATTCTGCGGCGAGGCTATTCAGGCGCTGAGCATGGAAGGGCGTATGACCCTGTGCAACATGGCTATTGAGATGGGCGCAAAAGCGGGCCTGGTGGCGCCAGACGAGATCACCTTCAGCTACGTGAAGGGCCGTTTGCATGCGCCAAAAGCGCAGAATTTTGTCGATGCCGTCGAATACTGGAAAACCCTGAAAACCGACGATGGTGCGAATTTTGATACTACCGTCACCCTGCAGGCGGAGGAAATTGCGCCACAGGTCACCTGGGGTACCAACCCGGGCCAGGTGATCTCGGTCAACGACGCCATTCCCGATCCGGCCTCTTTCGCCGATCCGGTTGAACGGGCGAGTGCGGAAAAAGCGCTGGCCTATATGGGGCTGAAACCCGGCGTTCCCTTAACCGATGTCGCCATCGATAAAGTCTTCATTGGCTCTTGCACCAACTCCCGTATCGAAGATTTGCGCGCCGCCGCCGATATTGCCAAAGGCCGCAAAGTAGCGCCGGGCGTGCAGGCGCTGGTGGTGCCAGGCTCCGGTCCGGTGAAAGCCCAGGCGGAAGCCGAAGGTCTGGATAAGATCTTTATCGACGCGGGCTTCGAGTGGCGCCTGCCAGGCTGTTCCATGTGTCTGGCCATGAACAATGACCGCCTGAACCCAGGTGAGCGTTGCGCCTCCACCAGCAACCGTAACTTTGAAGGCCGTCAGGGTCGGGGCGGGCGCACGCATCTGGTCAGCCCGGCGATGGCTGCCGCTGCCGCCGTTACCGGCCATTTCGCCGATATTCGCAGCCTGAAATAAGGAGACAATCATGGCAGAGAAATTTACCCAACATACGGGCCGGGTTGTCCCACTCGACGCCGCTAACGTCGATACCGATGCGATCATTCCAAAGCAGTTCTTGCAGAAAGTCACGCGCACCGGCTTTGGTGCGCACCTGTTTAACGACTGGCGTTTTCTGGACGACAAGGGCGAAGTTCCCAACCCGGAGTTCGTTCTGAACTTCCCGGAATATAAAGGCGCGTCGATTTTACTGGCACGAGAAAACTTTGGCTGCGGTTCGTCACGCGAGCATGCCCCCTGGGCGTTGACCGACTACGGTTTTAAAGTGGTGATTGCCCCGAGCTTCGCGGATATCTTCTACGGTAACAGCTTTAACAACCAGTTGTTGCCGGTGACGCTGAGCGATGCGCAGGTCGATGAGCTGTTCGCACTGGTGCAGGCGAATCCGGGGATGTCGTTTGAGGTGGATCTGGACGCGGAAATGGTAAAAGCCGGGGATAAGACCTACAGCTTCAGCATTGATGCCTTCCGTCGCCACTGCATGCTGAACGGTCTGGACAGCATCGGCCTGACGCTCCAGCACGAAGACGCTATCTCAGCGTATGAGAAAAAACAGCCTGCGTTTATGGGCTAAAGGCAATGGCCCGCAGGGTGCGGGCCATTGATAAGGGTGCGTTGAGGCTCAACCACTCCAGAGAGGCGGGGAAACTTCCCCCGCCAATACCGCTAACGTTTTGCTTCGTAAGCCAACACTGCCGCCAGCTCTGTTTTCTCCTGTCTGAAGTGCAGCTCACACAGCGAGTCGCGCACCATCCAGGTGAAGATCAACAGCGTCGTACAGATCAAAAACAAACTTAACAGCAGAGTACGTTTTGGCATTCCAGCCTCCTTATTGCTTTTCGGCAATGAAGAGACTAACCTCGCAATGATGGTTGTGAAGTTGGTCTCCCCATCAATTTTTTGATGTGGGACTCTCCACTGTTTGCCTCTTGCGATAGCCTGAGGCAAACAGCCTCAAGCACCCGCCACGCACTCTATGCGCCTTCTGCGTTCCTGTCAGAAAGTCGTATCATTTCGTGAAGCCGCCTTCCAGAATCAAACATCTTTAACCCGGCAGGTCAGTACCAGCGTAACCACCGAAATCGCCGCAATCATCCAGTAAACTGACGCATGTCCGTAGCTTTGCGACAGCGCGCCCTGAATCACACCGGCAAGAATGACGCCCGTCGAAATACTGTTGGTGAAAAGCGTGGTCGCGGAGCCTGCCCGCCCCGGCATTAAATCCTGGAACCAGAGCATGCCTATCCCGGCGACGATGCCGATAAACACGGCGTTGAAGAGCTGCAATGCCAGCAACGCTTCCTGCGAATGGAAAAGGATCAGCCCCAGGTAGAACAGCACCCCAGCCGCTACCGCCACAATCATCATCCGGCGTTTGCCAAAGCGCTTCACGTAATACCCCGCCAGGATCATCGCCGGAATTTCCAGCCCGGCGGCGGTACCCATCATGATCCCCGCAAGCTTGTCCGGTAACCCCAGATCGCCGCTGATCCACAATGGCATATCGATAATGTACATGGTGTTGCAGGTCCACATCAGCGTGGAAGCAATAAACAACATGCGGACGTTTTTATCCTGCCAGCCGCTAACCTGGGTGATGGGCTTATCCGTCGTCTGCTCAACCCGCGCCACCGACGGCAGCGCGAAAGCAATCAGCACCAGGCTGATGACAAAGATCCCGGCAGCGATAGAGAACATGGTGGTGAAGCCGTAATTCAGCGCTAGCATGAATGCCAGCGGCGGGCCAATCACCCATGCCAGCGAAAGCTGCGCACGCATCACTGAACTGAACATCACCACTTCCCGCGCTGAATTATCCGCATATTCACGCGCCAGCGCGAACAGTTGCGGCATCGCGGTATTGGCCAGCGAGGCCAGCAGCACGCCGCAGGTGATGAGCGTCAGATAATGGCGATTAAATGCAAATAGCAGCGCGTTACCCACGGCCATCGCACAGCAGAACAGGATCAGCTTACGCCGGTCACCCTGACGGTCAGATCGTTTCGCCAGCCCCAGGCTCACCAGGATCCCGGCAATGGCGTTGACGGTATAAAACAGCCCCACCCAAAACGGCTGTGCGCCCACCTCGCGGCTGAGGAACAGGCTGAGCGTCGGTGCCTGTAGCGCCCCCGCCACGCCCATCATAAAGGCCACCAGCATAAAAGCGGCATACACGCCGTTCAGGCGTCGCCCCATCGTCATCAACCAGAGCATGCGCAAGTCCTTGTGAAAGCAAAATCGAAATTGGGTGAAATAATAAACGAAAAAAGCCAGCAAAAACATTTTGCTGGCGGGTGATTAGCACCAATACTCAGTCACACATGATCGAGGCGAGTTAACCAGAAGAAACCGCTGTAACGTCCCACTGCATCAATTCTTCTAACATTTTCAGCCGTTGCTCAGCGCACTGGCGGGCCAGCCAGGATGCGCCTTTTGTCGCCGAAAAGTACTGCTGATAAAACTGACGTGCGGTAGACCTCTTCATAATTCACCTCCTCGCTTCATCGCTAAGGATTATTGGCTTAATATAGGGAAAAATAAATTGCTGGTTTTCTTTCAGGAGTTCCCCTTTTATGCCTTCTGGTCGTCTGCAACAACAATTCATCCGCCTCTGGCAATGCTGCGAGGGGCAATCGCAGGAGACCACGCTAAACGAGCTGGCTGACCTGCTCAACTGCTCACGTCGGCATATGCGTACCTTGCTCAACACCATGCAGCAGCAGGGCTGGCTCAGATGGGAGGCCGAGGCCGGGCGCGGTAAGCGTTCACGTCTGACCTTCCTCTACACCGGTCTGGCGTTACAGCAACAGCGTGCAGAGGATCTGCTTGAGCAGGACAGAATTGACCAGTTAGTGCAGCTGGTGGGAGACAAGGCGGCCGTGCGTCAGATGCTGGTCTCGCATCTTGGACGAAGTTTCCGCCAGGGCCGCCATATCCTGCGGGTGCTCTACTATCGCCCGATGAAAAACCTTTTGCCTGGCACGGCGTTACGGCGTTCAGAAACCCATATGGCCCGGCAGATTTTCAGCGGCCTGACGCGAATAAATGAGGAAAACGGGGAACTGGAAGCGGATATTGCCCACCACTGGCAGCAAATCGCGCCCCTTCACTGGCGCTTCTTTTTACGTCCTGGCATCCATTTTCACAACGGTCGTGAACTGGAAATGGTCGATGTGATTGCCTCTCTTGAGCGTGCGCGCAGGCTACCGCTTTACGCGCACATTTCACGCATCCACTCCCCGACGGCATGGACACTGGATATTGAGCTAGCGCAGCCGGATAAATGGCTTCCCTGGCTGCTGGGGTATGTGCCGTCAATGATTCTCCCTGCCGAGTGGGAGTCACTTAACCATTTTGCCAGCCAGCCGATTGGCACCGGCCCCTACTCGGTTTCCCGCAATAATAATAACCAGTTGAAGATCCGCGCCTTTGATGACTATTTTGGCTACCGGGCGCTGATCGACGAGGTGAACGTCTGGGTGTTACCGGATCTTAACGAAGAACTGAGCGCCGGGCTGACGCTGGAAGGCCCGACGACGGGCGAAAAAGCGGTTGAAAGCCGCCTTGAGGAAGGGTGTTATTATCTGCTGTTCGATCGCCGTAGCCAGCGTGGCGCCAGCCACGAGGTCCGCCAGTGGATTAGCCACATTCTGGCGCCCGCGAGCCTGATTTACCATGCGGATGTACAGTATCAGGCCTGGTGGTTCCCGGCCTACGGTCTGCTTCCCCGCTGGCACCATGCCCGTCCAGCGCGCAGTGAAAAGCCCGCTGGGCTGGAATCCATTACTTTGACCTTCTATCGCGAGCACGTTGAACACCGCTTTATTGCCAGGATCATCGGAAAATTGCTGGCGGCGGCTGGGGTGACGCTGGAGATCCAGGAAGTCGACTATGATGAATGGCATCGCGGCGATATCGTGAGCGACATCTGGCTTAACAGCGCTAACTTCACTCTGCCGCTGGATTTCTCGCTCTTTTCACATCTGTATGAAGTCCCGCTGATCCAACACTGTATCGATCGGGACTGGCAACAAGATGCCGCCAAATGGCGCGCAGGCGAGATGCATCTGGCCGCGTGGTGCCAGCAGTTGCTGGCTGAACAGGCTATCGTGCCGTTGATTCACCACTGGCTCATGATCCAGGGGCAACGCAGTATGCGCGGCTTACGGATGAATACGCTGGGCTGGTTTGATTTTAAATCCGCCTGGTTTGCCCCGCCGGAACCATAACACTTTCGTAATATTCACCAAATCATTACAATACCGCCGTTCTCAACGGGGTGCTGCATCACTGATGTGCGCTGAGATAATACCCGTCGAACCTGATCCGGATAACGCCGGCGAAGGGATTTGAGGCTGTCGCTCAAAATCCTTTGCCACTCAACATTGAGGTGCAAAGTGTTAAAAAAAGTTCTTTCCCTGCTGGCGCTGTTTGCGCTGCCTGCCGTGGCTAAGCCCGTTCTGACGGTCTACACCTACGACTCCTTCTCTGCCGACTGGGGCCCTGGCCCGGTGGTTAAACAAGCTTTTGAAGCCGACTGTGGCTGCGAGCTGAAGTTCGTGGCACTGGAAGACGGCGTTTCACTGCTTAACCGTCTGCGTATGGAAGGCAAAAACAGCAAAGCCGACGTGGTGCTCGGCCTGGATAACAACCTGCTGGAAGCCGCCACTCAAACCAAACTGTTTGCCAAAAGCGGCGTGGCGGCAGAGGCGGTTAACGTGCCGGGCGGCTGGACAAATGACATCTTTGTGCCGTTTGATTATGGCTATTTTGCTTTTGTTTACGACCAAAACAGGCTGAAAAATCCGCCGAAAAGCCTGAAAGAGCTGGTTGAAGGCGATCAGAAATGGCGTGTGATTTACCAGGATCCGCGCACCAGCACGCCGGGTCTTGGGTTGTTGCTGTGGATGCAGAAAGTGTATGGCGATAAAGCGCCCGAAGCGTGGCAGAAACTGGCCGCTAAAACCGTGACCGTCACCAAGGGCTGGAGTGAAGCATACGGTCTGTTCCTGAAAGGGGAAAGTGACCTCGTCCTGAGCTATACCACTTCTCCGGCTTACCACATTATCGCCGAAAAGAAAGACAACTATGCCGCGGCGAACTTCGCAGAAGGCCACTATCTGCAGGTCGAAGTGGCTGCACGCACCGCCGCCAGCAAACAGCCGGAACTGGCGGAGAAGTTCCTGAAATTTATGCTTTCACCCGCATTCCAGAATGCGATCCCGACCGGCAACTGGATGTATCCGGTCACCGACGTCGCGCTCCCGGCAGGCTTCGGGCAACTGACTAAACCACAAACCTCGCTGGAGTTTACGCCGCAGCAGGTTGCCGCGCAGCGTGCCGCCTGGATAAGTGAATGGCAACGCGCCGTCAGCCGCTGATCCCCGGCTGGTTAATTCCCGGTCTGCTCGCCGCCCTCCTGATGGTGGCGGTCAGCCTCGGCGCGTTCCTCGCGTTGTGGTTTAACGCGCCTGAAAGCGGCCTGCCCGCGCTCTGGCACGACAGCTATCTCTGGCACGTCATTCGGTTCTCCTTCTGGCAGGCGTTTCTTTCTGCCCTGCTGTCGGCGATCCCGGCCATTTTTCTGGCGCGAGCGCTTTACCGCAGGCGTTTTCCCGGCAGGCAGGCGCTGCTTCGCCTGTGCGCAATGACGCTGATCCTGCCGGTGCTGGTAGCCGTGTTTGGCATCCTGAGCGTGTATGGCCGTCAGGGCTGGCTGGCCTCTCTCTTTACGATTTTAGGACTGGAGTGGACCTTCTCCCCCTACGGGCTGAAGGGCATTCTGCTGGCGCACGTCTTTTTCAATATGCCGATGGCGACACGGCTCTTTCTGCAGGCGCTGGAGAACATTCCCGGCGAGCAGCGTCAGATTGCAGCGCAACTGGGCATGCGTGGGGGAGCCTTCTTCCGTTTTGTCGAGTGGCCATGGCTGCGTCGGCACATTCCCCCCGTGGCGGCCCTGATCTTTATGCTCTGTTTCGCCAGTTTTGCCACCGTGCTGTCGCTCGGCGGTGGCCCACAGGCGACGACCATCGAGCTGGCTATCTATCAGGCGCTAAGTTATGACTACGATCCGGGTCGCGCCGCGCTGCTGGCTCTGGTGCAAATGGTATGCTGTCTCGTGCTGGTGATACTCAGCCAGCGGCTGAGCAAAACCATTGCGCCGGGCAGCCATCAGATTAAAGGCTGGCGCGATCCGCAGGATAGCCTGCACAGCCGCATCTGCGATGTCATTCTTATTACGCTGGCGCTTATGATTCTGCTTCCGCCATTGATAGCAGTTATCGTTGATGGTCTGAACCACAACCTTGTATCCGTATTGCTGCAGCCCATACTTTGGCAAGCCACCTGGACTTCGCTACGGATTGCGCTGGCAGCCGGACTGCTCTGCGTTAGTCTGACCATGATGCTGCTGTGGAGCAGCCGGGAGCTTTACGCTCGTCAGGCCCGCAAAGCCGGGCAAGCGCTGGAACTTACGGGGATGCTGATTCTGGCAATGCCGGGGATTGTGCTGGCGACGGGATTCTTTTTACTGTTGAACAGCACCGTTGGCCTGCCGGAAAGTGCCGACGGCATTGTGATTTTCACCAATGCCCTGATGGCGATCCCTTACGCCCTGAAGGTACTGGAAAACCCGATGCGCGACGTCAACAGCCGCTACAGCCTGCTGTGCCAGTCGCTCGGCATGCGGGGCTGGCAGCGCTTAAAGATCGTCGAACTGCGTGCGCTGAAACGCCCGCTGGCTCAGGCGCTGGCCTTTGCCTGCGTGCTGTCGATCGGCGATTTTGGCGTCGTTGCGCTCTTTGGCAATGAAGATTTCCGCACGCTGCCGTTCTGGCTGTATCAGCAGATAGGCTCCTATCGCAGCCAGGATGGCGCAGTGACGGCATTGTTGCTGTTGCTGCTGTGCTTTGCATTATTTACCGTTATCGAGACACTCCCGGGGCGCGATGATAAAACTGATTGATGTAACCTGGCTGTACCAGCATCTGCCCATGCGCTTTACCCTCTCCGTGCGTCAGGGAGAGAGGATTGCGGTGCTTGGCCCCAGCGGGGCCGGAAAGAGTACCTTGCTTAATCTGATCACCGGTTTTTTGCAGCCGGCAAGCGGATCGATACAGATCGAAAATCGCGACCATGCCCACACGCCGCCCTCCAGGCGTCCGGTATCGATGCTGTTTCAGGAAAATAATCTGTTTACCCATCTGACCGTACGGCAAAACATCGGCCTGGGGATGGATCCTGGGTTAAAGCTGGACGATGCACAGCGGCAGAAGCTGGAGCTTATTGCCGGGCAGATGGGCATTACCGCCTTACTTGACCGCCTGCCAGGTGAGCTTTCCGGCGGGCAGCGGCAACGTGTGGCGCTGGCGCGCTGTCTGGTGCGAGAGCAGCCGGTACTGCTGCTTGATGAACCCTTCTCCGCACTCGACCCGGCACTGCGCCAGGAGATGCTCGCGCTGGTAAAGGATGTCTGCCAGCGTCAGCAACTGACGATGTTAATGGTATCGCACAGCATTGAAGATGCGGCACGCATCGCTCCGCGATCGGTGGTGATCGCAGAGGGACGCATTGTATGGGATGGTGAAACAGAAGCGTTGATCAACGGCAAAGCAAGCGCATCGCACCTGCTGGGCATCCATTAACGGCTGACCACCTTCAATAAAATCTCGCCGTAGACCGGCATCAGCGGGTGGCGGATAAGCGCCACCAGCGCCACTACCGCCACACCCAACGTCACCGGCGCCAGCCAAAACAGGCGAGCCCGGGGCAGATAGCGCGTCAGGCGATCGGCAGTCGCTTTTGCGCTGCGCCACAGCCGCCAGCAGAGCCACACCGCCAGCCACAACAGCACAGCGGTTCCCAGCAGCAGCCACTTAAACTCACCGCTGTGCATACCGTCAGGGATCTCTACGGTCGCGCCAGCGAGGATACCCGGCAGGAAGTAAAACGGCGGCCAGAAAACACAGCCGATAATGTTCGGGACCATGAATTTAGTAACAGGCAGGTCCAGCATCCCGGCGACCATCGGCACAAGCGGACGCGTTGGCCCGACAAAGCGGCCGACAAGGATAGTGAACATGCTGTGCTGATGCAGCGCGTGCTCGGTTTTATCCAGCAGCGCTTTGTTCTTTTTCATAAACGACCAGCGATGCAGCGGCTTTTTAAAGCGCCAGCCCAGCCAGAAGGAGACCCAGTCCCCGAGTAAACAGCCAACAATACCGGCCATCCACGCCTGCCAGAAACTGACCTCGCCGCTGCCAATCAACGCCCCAAGCCCCGCCATCATCACCGTGCCGGGCAGAATAAGTCCAACGAGCGCCAGTGACTCCAGAAACGCCACCAGCGCAACGGCGATGAGCGAATACATAACGGACTGGGTGATAAAATGTTCCAGCAATGCCTGCATACCTATTCCAGTCAAAAAACGAATCAGGGATTCTGCTTAGCGCCCTGCTCCGCGTCAAGGCAATATAGTTTACAGGGTGCTTCCAGGGTTCACCTGTTTGTTTCGCTATTTTTACGGTTTATTCACATCCCGCGCGAAATTCGCTGGGGCTTGCACCGGTGCATTTCTTAAACACGCGGGAAAAATAGAGCTGATCTTCAAAGCCCACGTTGCGCCCCACGGTGGCAATCGGCATTCGGGTGGTGCTGAGCAACAGCTTCGCCTGGCTGATACGCTGATCCTCGCGCCAGCTCAGTACGCTCACCCCAAGCTGCTGGCGGAACAGATGCGATAAACGCGACGGGGAAAGGCAGACATGCTGGGCGACGCTGGCAATATCAAACTGGCTGTCGGCCAGATGATCGCTGATATACTGACAGGCATCGCGCACGCGGTTATCCAGCGGTGGATTAAGCGACTCGTTAATCGCTTCCATCCTGCGCAACAGCACCTGTTCAAGCAGGTTAATCGCCAGCAGTTCAGCGTAGCGCCCTCCCGCTTGCCCCGCGTCAATAATCTGCGCAAACAGCTCGCGAAACTGCGCCAGATGAGCCTCGTCAGGACGATAAAAACCGGTGTGCGCGAAAATCGCTGGCCACGACAGCCACTCCTGCCAGTAGGCTCGCGGGCGGAAATAGACCCACTGGTGATACCACTCTTTCGCATCCGGATGACGCCCGTAGTGATGGACCTCCCCCGGCGGAAAGAGCAGCATATCGCCGGGTCGGCAGACGAACTGCTGATCACCGTTTTTTACGATCCCTTCGCCGCGTACGGTGAGATTCAAAATAAAGCCCTTCATCCCCAGCGGTCGGTCGACGTAAAAATCGAGGTACCCTTCCGACTCAATCGGGGTTAACCCTGCCACCAGATGGGCATTAAACGAGTAGCCAGGCAGTAAGGGATCGTTTTGCGTTTCGGCCATAGATTCAGTTCTCCCAAGGGTCCAGAAGGAAACCAATTGTCCATATCGATAAAAGCGGGTTAAACATGCCTCGTGAAATGCGCTAAAAACCATGACACCGCATTCATTTGCGCCAGGCTTCAGCCTTTCCCCCTATTTTGTCCGCCCCTGAGGGCAGATAAGCAGTAACAAAAGTGTCTATAAGTACGGCAGAAATGTCCACATAGAATATTTGCACGGCGTCACACTTTCCAACGTAACAGCAATTTAATCCATAAGATTAGCGGATCCTGCCTGACGATTTTTTTCCCCAGTCTCTAATGTTCTTTCATATCTGTTTTTTGATGGAGCAACACCATGGCAATTGCGATTGGTCTCGATTTTGGCAGCGACTCGGTTCGCGCTCTGGCAGTGGATTGTAAGACTGGCCAGGAGATAGCAACCAGCGTTGAGTGGTATCCGCGCTGGCAAGAGGGGCGCTACTGCGATGCGCCAAACAACCAGTTCCGCCACCATCCGCGTGACTACATTGAGTCGATGGAAGCGGCAATCAAAACCGTCCTCGCCGAGCTTTCTGACGCCCAGCGAGCAGAGATCGTCGGGATTGGCGTCGACAGCACCGGTTCAACGCCCGCCCCGGTGGATGCTGAAGGCCGCGTGCTGGCGCTGCGCCCCGAGTTTGCTGATAACCCGAACGCCATGTTCGTGTTGTGGAAAGATCATACCGCCGTCGAAGAAGCTGAAGCCATTACCCGTTTATGCCATCAGTCGGGTAAGACGGACTACTCACGCTATATTGGCGGTATTTACTCCAGCGAATGGTTCTGGGCCAAAATTTTGCACGTCACCCGTGCAGATGCCGCAGTCGCGCAGGTTGCCGCATCGTGGATTGAGCTGTGCGATTGGGTTCCGGCGCTGCTCTCGGGCACCACGCGTCCGCAGGATATCCGCCGCGGGCGCTGCAGCGCCGGACATAAGTCTTTATGGCATGAAAGCTGGGGCGGCCTGCCGCCAGCGGCATTCTTTGATGAACTCGATCCGATCATCAATAAGAACCTGAAATATCCGCTATTTACTGAGACTTTCACCGCAGATGTTCCGGTTGGCACGCTCTGCGACGTGTGGGCGAAGCGTCTGGGTCTGCCGCAGAATGTGGCGATTTCCGGCGGCGCATTTGACTGCCATATGGGCGCGGTCGGCGCGGGCGCACAGCCCAATACGCTGGTTAAAGTGATTGGGACGTCTACCTGCGACATTCTGACGGCAGATAAAGCCAGCGTGGGCGACCGCACGGTGAAAGGTATCTGCGGCCAGGTGGACGGCAGCGTCGTGCCAGACTTTATTGGCCTCGAAGCGGGCCAGTCCGCGTTTGGCGATATCTACGCCTGGTTTGGCCGCGTGCTGGGCTGGCCGCTGGATAGGCTGGCGGCTGCGCACCCTGAACTGAAAGCGCAAATTGCAGAGAGCAAAAAACAGCTTCTGCCTCAGCTCACTGAGGCCTGGGCAAAAAATCCGTCTCTCGACCACCTCCCGGTGGTGCTTGACTGGTTCAACGGCCGCCGCACGCCGTTTGCTAACCAGCGCCTGAAAGGGGTCATCACCGATCTCAACCTGGCAACTGATGCACCAGCACTCTTTGGCGGCCTGATTGCGGCAACCGCGTTTGGCGCCCGCGCCATTATGGAGTGCTTTACCGAACAGGGTATCGACGTCAACAACGTGATGGCGCTGGGCGGTATCGCCCGTAAAAACCCGGTGATCATGCAGGCCTGCTGCGACGTATTAAACCGTCCGCTGCAGATTGTGGCCTCGGATCAGTGCTGTGCGCTGGGGGCCGCGATTTTTGCCGCTGTCGCCGCTGGCGTACATAGCGATATCCCGACTGCGCAACAGCGCATGGCGAGTGCCGTAGAAAATACCCTTCAGCCGCGCGCTCAACAGGCGCAACGCTTTGAACAGCTTTATCAGCGCTACCTGCAATGGGCAAAAAGCGCTGAGCTTCACTATCTCCCTGTCGCTGCCCCGTCGAAACACTCCGCGGACACTACGGCAACCCTGACACATTAAGGATTTTACAATGACCATTTTTAATAATTATGAAGTGTGGTTTGTGATTGGCAGTCAGCATTTGTACGGACCGGAAGCGCTGCAACAGGTGACGAAACACGCGGAGCACGTGGTTAATGCCCTGAACGCTGAAGCCAAACTGCCGTGCAAGCTGGTGCTTAAACCACTGGGTACGACACCGGACGAAATCACACGCCTCTGCCGCGACGCCAACTATGACGATAAATGCGCCGGGATGGTGGTGTGGCTGCACACTTTCTCTCCGGCCAAAATGTGGATCAACGGCCTGGCTATCCTTAACAAACCGCTGCTGCAGTTCCACACCCAGTTTAACGCCTCCCTGCCGTGGGATAGCATTGATATGGACTTTATGAACCTGAACCAGACCGCGCACGGCGGCCGCGAGTTCGGTTTTATTGGCGCCCGTATGCGTCAACAGCACGGTGTGGTCACCGGCCACTGGCAGGATAATCATGCCCAGCAGCGCATCGGCGCCTGGATGCGTCAGGCGGTATCGAAACAAGATACCCGCCAACTAAAAGTGGTGCGTTTTGGCGATAACATGCGCGAAGTGGCAGTCACCGATGGTGATAAAGTGGCTGCACAGATCAAATTCGGCTTCTCCGTTAACAGCTGGGCCGTGGGCGACCTGGTACAGGTCGTCAATGACATCAGCGATGGCGACGTGAGCGCGCTGGTCGATGAGTACGAAAGCAGTTACCGCCTGACTGCTGCGGCACAAATTCACGGCGACAAACGCCAGAACGTGCTGGATGCCGCGCGCATTGAACTGGGCATCAAGCGTTTCCTCGAACAGGGCGGCTTCCACGCCTTTACCACCACTTTTGAAGATCTCCACGGGCTGAAACAACTGCCAGGCCTGGCGGTACAACGTCTGATGCAGCAAGGCTACGGCTTTGCGGGCGAAGGCGACTGGAAAACTGCCGCTCTGCTTCGCATCATGAAGGTGATGTCAACCGGTCTGCAGGGCGGCACCTCCTTTATGGAGGATTACACCTATCACTTCGAAAATGGCAACGATCTGGTGCTCGGCTCGCATATGCTGGAAGTGTGTCCTTCTATTGCGGTTGAAGAAAAGCCGATCCTCGATGTTCAGCACCTCGGTATTGGCGGCAAAGCCGATCCGGCACGTCTGATCTTCAACACCCGTACCGGCCCGGCCATTAACGCCAGCCTTATCGACCTTGGCGATCGTTTCCGCCTGCTGGTGAACTGTGTCGACGCGGTAGAAACGCCGCACGCTCTGCCAAAACTGCCCGTCGCCAACGCGCTGTGGAAAGCACAGCCAGACCTGCCGACCGCGTCAGAGGCCTGGATCGTCGCCGGTGGCGCGCACCACACGGTCTTCAGCCATGCGCTGGATCTGAACGATATGCGTCAGTTTGCCGAACTACATGACATCGAAATCACCGTGATTGATAACGATACCCGCCTGCCAGCCTTTAAAGACGCGCTGCGCTGGAACGAAGTGTATTACGGTTCAAAACGTTAATGTACGTAATGCCCGGTGGCGCTGCGCTCACCGGGCAGGGAGACAACAATGTTAGACGATCTTAAACGTCAGGTGCTCGACGCTAACCTGGCGCTGCCTAAACATAACCTCGTGACCCTGACCTGGGGCAACGTCAGCGCCGTCGACCGTGAAAAGGGGGTGTTTGTTATCAAGCCCTCCGGCGTGGATTACACGGTGATGACCGCAGAGGATATGGTGGTGGTCAGTATTGCCACGGGCGAAGTGGTGGAAGGAAAGAAAAAGCCCTCCTCCGATACGCCCACCCACCGCCTGCTTTATCAGTCATTTCCAACCCTCGGCGGCATTGTGCACACCCATTCCCGCCATGCGACTATATGGGCGCAGGCTGGGCAGTCCATTCCGGCCACCGGCACCACCCATGCGGACTACTTCTACGGCACCATTCCCTGCACCCGCCAGATGACCGAGGCAGAGATCAACGGTGAGTATGAGTGGGAAACCGGCAACGTGATCGTCGAAACCTTTGAAAAACAGGGGATCGATGCGGCGCAGATGCCCGGCGTGCTGGTGCATTCGCACGGGCCGTTTGCATGGGGCAAAAATGCCGAAGATGCGGTACATAACGCCATCGTGCTGGAAGAGGTCGCTTACATGGGGATTTTCTGCCGCCAGTTAGCCCCGCAGCTACCGGATATGCAGCAAACGCTGCTGGATAAGCACTACCTGCGCAAACATGGGGCGAAGGCCTATTACGGACAGTAAGCTGTATATATACCCAGCATAAAATCGTCAACCAGGCTATAATCAAGCCTGGTTGTGTTTTATGGGATAACGGCGTGGCGCAAGCGCATGAAGGTTTTTTACTGACCCGACACTGGCGGGATACGCCTCAGGGCACCGAGGTTGAGTTCTGGCTGGCGACGGATGGCGGCCCGTTGCACGTCACGCTGCCGCCGCAGGAGTCCGTGGCCTTTATTCCCGAAACGCATGTGGAGAAGGTAAAACAGTTGCTGCGCGGCGAAAATAACTGGCGCATCACCCCGCTTGAGCTAAAAGATTTCCATCGCCAGCCGGTTTACGGCCTTTACTGTCGCGCCCATCGTCAGCTAATGCGTTATGAGAAACTGCTGCGCGAGGCGGGCGTCACGCTCTACGAAGCCGATATCCGTCCGCCGGAACGCTTCCTGATGGAGCGCTTTATCACCGCCCCGGTCTGGGTCGACGGCACGCCGCAAGGCAATGGGTTGGTCAACGCCCGCCTGAAACCTAACCCGCACTATCGCCCGCCGCTCAAATGGGTGTCGTTAGATATCGAAACCACCCGGCACGGTGAGCTTTACTGCATTGGCCTCGAAGGCTGCGGACAACGGGTTGTCTATATGCTTGGGCCGCCAAATGGCGATGCATCTGCACTCGATTTTCATCTGGAGTACGTTAACAGCCGTCCACAGCTGCTGGAAAAACTGAATCAATGGTTTGCCGATCACGACCCCGACGTCGTGATCGGCTGGAACGTGGTGCAGTTCGACCTGCGCGTACTGCACAAACACGCCGAACGCTACCGCATTCCACTGATGCTGGGACGGGGTAACAGCGAGCTGGAATGGCGCGAGCACGGTTTCAAGAACGGCGTTTTCTTCGCGCAGGCCAATGGCCGCCTGATTATTGACGGCATCGAGGCGCTGAAATCGGCTTTCTGGAATTTCGCCTCTTTCGCCCTGGAAGCCGTAGCGCAGGCGCTGCTTGGCGAAGGCAAGTCCATCGACACCCCATGGGACAGGATGGACGAGATCGACAGGCGTTTTAACGAAGACAAACCGGCGCTCGCCACCTATAACCTGAAAGATTGCGAGCTGGTTACGCAGATCTTTCACAAAACCGAGATCATGCCCTTTCTGCTGGAACGCGCATCGGTTAACGGTCTTGCGGTCGACAGGCACGGTGGCTCGGTGGCAGCATTTAGCCATCTCTATATTCCCCGCATGCACCGGGCCGGATACGTTGCCCCCAACCTCGGAGACGTGCCGCCACAGGCAAGCCCCGGCGGGTATGTGATGGACTCACGCCCGGGGCTGTATGACTCGGTTCTGGTACTGGATTATAAAAGCTTGTATCCGTCGATTATCCGCACGTTTCTGATAGACCCCGTGGGCCTGGTAGAGGGTATGGCCCAGCCAGATGAACAACACAGTACGGAAGGTTTTCTTGGGGCACGTTTCTCGCGCGAGAAAAATTGTCTGCCAGAGATTGTGGGTAATATCTGGCACAGCCGCGATGAAGCCAAACGTCAGGGGAATAAGCCCCTCTCTCAGGCATTGAAAATCATCATGAATGCCTTTTATGGCGTGCTGGGCACCAGCGCCTGCCGTTTTTTTGATCCCCGACTGGCATCGTCGATTACCATGCGCGGGCATGAAATTATGCGCCAGACCAAAGCGCTGATTGAATCCCAGGGCTATGACGTCATTTACGGCGATACCGACTCCACGTTTGTGTGGCTGAAAGGGCCCCATTCTGAAGACGATGCCTCACGGATCGGTAAAGCGCTGATCGCTTTCGTCAACACCTGGTGGCAGGAAAATGTGCAAAAAGAGCGTTTAACCAGCGCCTTAGAACTTGAGTATGAAACCCATTTTTGCCGTTTTTTAATGCCGACCATTCGCGGTACCGATCAGGGCAGCAAAAAGCGTTACGCTGGGATGATTCAGGAAGGCGAAACGCAGCGGATGGTCTTTAAGGGGCTGGAGACGGTGCGTACCGACTGGACGCCGCTGGCGCAACAGTTCCAGCAAACGCTCTACCTGCGTATCTTTCGCAATGAGCCGTATCAGGATTACGTGCGCGAGACCATTGCCAGCCTGATGGCGGGTGAGCTGGATAACCAACTGGTCTACCGCAAGCGCCTGCGTCGCCCGCTAGCGGAATACCAGCGCAACGTCCCGCCACACGTGCGCGCCGCGCGTCTGGCGGATGAAGAAAACGTGCGTCGGGGACGTGCGCCACAGTACCAGAATCGCGGCAGTATCAAATATGTGTGGACCACCAGCGGCCCGGAACCTGTGGATTATCAACAGTCGCCTCTGGATTACGATCACTACCTGACACGCCAGCTTCAACCGGTCGCCGATGGAATTTTGCCCTTCATCGACGATGATTTTGCTACACTAGTGACAGGGCAGCTTGGCCTATTTTGACACGTGACGAAATCGCCGCCATCCAGTACCATAGCGCCCTTTCCATTCCCGGACCCATTTTTCGACGACCGTTTTACGACGGTGGTTGGACTATTGCCTGCAATTAAAGATTAGAGCCGAACAACTATGCCTTTTACACTTGGTCAACGCTGGATCAGCGATACAGAAAGCGAACTTGGATTGGGAACCGTGGTTGCAATCGATCCGCGCATGGTGACACTCCTCTTCCCTGCCACCGGTGAAAACCGCCTGTACGCTCGCAATGACTCCCCTGTTACCCGCGTGATGTTCAATCCGGGTGACACCGTGACCAGCCATGACGGCTGGCAGATGAAGGTTGAAGACGTAAAAGAAGAGAATGGACTGCTCGCCTATATTGGTACTCGCCTGGACACTGACGAGGCCAATGTTATCCTGCGTGAAGTGCTGCTCGACAGTAAGCTGGTCTTCAGTAAGCCGCAGGACCGCCTGTTTGCCGGGCAAATCGATCGTATGGACCGGTTTTCTCTGCGCTACCGTGCGCGTAAGTTCCAGAGTGAACAGTACCGTATGCCGTGGAGCGGCCTGCGTGGTCAACGCACCAGCCTAATCCCACACCAGCTCAATATCGCCCATGACGTGGGCCGTCGCCACGCGCCTCGCGTCCTGCTGGCCGACGAAGTCGGGTTGGGTAAAACCATCGAAGCGGGCATGATCCTGCATCAACAGCTGCTCTCTGGTGCCGCCGAGCGCGTGCTGATCGTGGTGCCGGAAACGTTACAGCACCAGTGGCTGGTTGAGATGCTGCGCCGCTTTAACTTGCGCTTCTCGCTGTTTGACGACGAGCGCTATGCTGAAGCGCAGCACGATGCCGATAATCCGTTTGAAACTGAACAACTGGTGATCTGCTCGCTGGACTTTGTTCGCCGCAGCAAGCAGCGCCTTGAACATCTGTGCGAAGCAGAATGGGATCTTATGGTCGTCGATGAAGCACACCACCTGGTCTGGAGCCAGGATGCGCCGAGCCGTGAATATATGGCTATCGAACAGCTTGCTGAGCACGTGCCTGGCGTTCTGCTGCTGACCGCCACGCCGGAGCAACTTGGACTAGAAAGCCACTTCGCCCGTCTGCGCCTGCTCGATCCCAATCGTTTCCATGATTTTGGGCTGTTTGTTGAAGAACAGAAAAACTACCGCCCGGTCGCCGATGCCGTCGCCCTGCTGCTGGCAGGTAAACGTCTTACCGATGCCGAACTCAATACCCTGAGCGATCTGATTGGCGAGCAGGATATCGAACCGCTGCTTCAGGCCGCCAACAGCGAAAGCGACGATGCAGAGTCTGCGCGTCAGGAGCTGGTCTCCATGTTGATGGATCGCCACGGTACCAGCCGCGTTCTGTTCCGTAACACCCGTAACGGCGTGAAAGGCTTCCCGAAACGTGAACTTCACACCATCAAACTGCCGCTGCCGACCCAATATCAAACGGCCATTAAAGTGTCCGGCATTATGGGCGCGCGGAAAACGGCAGAAGAGCGTGCCCGTGACATGCTCTACCCGGAACAGATTTACCAGGAATTTGAAGGTGATACCGGCACGTGGTGGAACTTCGACCCGCGCGTAGAATGGCTGATGGGCTATCTTACCGCGCATCGTTCCCAGAAAGTGCTGGTGATCTGCGCCAAAGCGGCGACAGCGTTGCAGCTGGAACAGGTTCTGCGCGAGCGCGAAGGCATTCGTGCCGCCGTGTTCCATGAAGGGATGTCGATTGTCGAACGTGACCGTGCCGCGGCCTGGTTCGGCGAAGAAGACAGCGGTGCGCAGGTTCTGCTGTGTTCAGAAATCGGTTCTGAAGGCCGTAACTTCCAGTTTGCCAGCAACCTGGTGATGTTCGATCTGCCGTTTAACCCGGATCTTCTGGAACAGCGAATCGGTCGTCTGGATCGTATCGGCCAGGCGCATGATATTCAGATCCACGTGCCTTATCTGGAAAAAACCGCCCAGTCCGTTCTGGTGCGCTGGTTCCACGAAGGTCTGGATGCGTTTGAACATACCTGCCCGACTGGCCGCACCATTTACGACGACGTTCACAATGACTTGATTGGCTATTTGGCCGCCCCCGAAACGACCGAAGGATTTGATGAGCTGATCAAATCCTGCCGGGAGAAGCACGACGCGCTGAAAACCCAGCTTGAACAGGGCCGCGACCGCCTGCTGGAGATCCACTCCAACGGTGGCGAAAAAGCGCAGGCGCTGGCTGAGAGCATTGAAGAGCAGGATGATGATACCAGCCTTATCAGCTTCTCCATGAACCTGTTCGACATCGTCGGTATTAACCAGGACGATCGCGGTGAGAACATGATCGTTCTGACCCCGTCCGACCACATGCTGGTACCGGACTTCCCGGGCCTGCCGGAAGACGGCTGTACCATCACCTTTGAACGTGACGTGGCGCTGTCGCGCGAAGATGCGCAATTTATTACCTGGGAACATCCTTTGATCCGCAACGGTCTGGACTTGATCCTCTCAGGCGACACTGGCAGCAGCACCATTTCACTGTTAAAGAACAAAGCGCTGCCGGTAGGGACGCTGCTGGTCGAACTGATCTACGTGGTGGAAGCTCAGGCCCCTAAACAGCTTCAGCTCACTCGCTTCCTGCCGCCAACGCCGGTGCGTCTGCTGCTGGACAAAAACGGCACGAACCTGGCCGCGCAGGTCGAGTTTGAGAGCTTCAATCGTCAGTTGAGCGCCGTGAACCGCCATACAGGCAGCAAGCTGGTTAACGCGGTACAACAAGATGTGCATGCTATTTTGCAACTAGGTGAAACCCAGGTCGATAAAGCGGCCCGTGCGCTGATTGATGCCGCGCGCAGCGAAGCGGATGAGAAACTCTCCGCCGAGCTTTCACGTCTGGAAGCGTTAAAAGCGGTGAACCCGAATATCCGTGACGATGAACTGGCCGCCATTGAAAGCAACCGTCTGCAGGTGCTGGAAAGCCTGGATCAGGCCGGCTGGCGTCTGGACGCCCTGCGTCTCATCGTTGTGACGCATCAGTAAACGGAGCGCAAGATGGTAATGGAGCCTTACAATCCCCCCATGGAACCCTGGCTGGCAGTGCTTTATCAGGATGAGCACATCATGGTGGTCAATAAGCCAGGCGGCTTGCTGTCCGTCCCCGGGCGTCTTGACGAGCACAAAGACAGCGTGATGACGCGTGTTCAGCGCGACTATCCGCAGGCCGAGTCTGTCCATCGCCTGGATATGGCAACCAGCGGGGTGATTGTGGTGGCGCTGAATAAAGAAGCGGAGCGCGAGCTTAAGCGTCAGTTTCGCGAGCGTGAACCGAAAAAGCAGTATGTGGCGCGCGTCTGGGGTCACCCTGCGCTGGCAGAGGGACGGGTGGATTTACCGCTGATTTGCGACTGGCCGAACAGACCGAAGCAGAAGGTGTGCTACGAAACCGGTAAGGCGGCGCAAACCGAGTATGAAGTGCTGGCGTACGCGCCGGATAATACCGCACGGGTGCTGCTTAAGCCCATTACCGGGCGCTCTCATCAACTGCGCGTGCATATGCTCGCAATGGGTCACCCGATACTGGGCGACCGTTTCTATGCCCCGCCAGAGGCGCTGGCGTTAGCGCCGCGTTTACTGTTGCATGCACGTTCGCTCACGATAACCCACCCGGTTTTTGGTAATGTAATGACCTTTAACGCCCCGGTGGATTTCTAAAAAAATGGCCCGACGGTGTCGGGCCATTCAATTATTTAAATCCTTTCTGCTCTTTAATCAGCTCATACGCTTTCTGTATTTCCTGCGCTTTTTGCTTCGCCATTTCCATCATTTCTGGCGGCAAACCTTTCGCGACCAGTTTATCCGGGTGATGCTCGCTCATCTGCTTGCGATAGGCACGCTTAATGGTGGCGGCATCGTCCGTTGGCTTCACACCCAGCACGTTACAAGCATCTTCCAGAGTCGGGCCACGCTGCGCCTGCTGCCAGCCGCCGCCAGCCGATTGCCGCTGATAGCCTCCGCCAAACTGCGCGCCCCCCTGCATCATGCGCAGGAACTGATCGAACTGTAGGCGGGAGATCCCTAACTCTTCAGCAATGACATAAAGAACATCGCGTTCGTTGGGATGAAGTGAACCATCGGCGAACGCCGCCTGAATTTGGATCTCCAGAAACATCCGAATTAAATCAAAACGTCCGAAGCAGATGCTGCGGAACTGGCGCATCTTTTCCCGCAGCGGATAGTTATCCGCTTTACCGATACGGAACGCATTTTGCGCCGCCACGCGGGAATCACCGTGCAGATTCATGCGATCCATGAACACGCTGGCAATCTGAATATCGGCTTGCGTCACCCGCCCTTTTGACTTGGTTAAGTGCCCCATCACCTCAAAGGTGGTGGAGAAAAAGAGTGACTGACGCTCGCGCTGGTTAGCAAACCAGGCCATTTTGCGGCTACGCGCCTTATCGAACATATGGCCAATAATAAGTCCCAGAACGATCCCCCAGAACCCGCCGCCCATGATGATGGCGAACGCAACGCCGATTAATTTACCCCAATACTGCATATACTCCCCGGATAGTCATGTTCCTGGTCGACGCAACGCCATAATCACAGTGTTCAAGCCACAGTCAATTGAAGGACATCGCCTATAATTTGCTTTATCATACCCGTCATTCGATAGCGAGCCTACCACTCTGGCGCGCAAACGGGCAGGATTAACGCTGGTACTGCGCTGATGAGTAAGATAGTCTCTGAGCGTTTGTAAGCCGTAGCCACTGATGACGGAACACTAAAATACAACGTATGAAAAAACGTATCCCCACCCTCCTGGCCACACTGATTGGTGCCGCTCTGTATAGTCAACAGGGGCTTGCAGCCGATCTCGCCTCGCAATGTATGCTTGGCGTCCCAAGCTTCGACCGACCCCTTGTTGAGGGCGATGCAAATAGCTTGCCGGTGACCATTACTGCCGATAGCTCAAAAGGCACTTATCCAGAAAACGCCACCTTCACAGGCAACGTTGATATCAGACAAGGCAACAGTCGCCTGCAGGCCGATGAAGTGCAATTGCATCAAAAACAGCCAGAAGGCGCGGCCGAGCCGGTGCGAACCGTTGATGCACTAGGTAATGTGCACTATGACGACAATCAGGTCATCCTGAAAGGTCCGAAAGCCTGGTCGAATCTGAATACTAAAGACACTAACGTCTGGGAAGGTGATTACCAGATGGTAGGTCGTCAGGGGCGTGGTGACGCAAAGCTGATGAAACAGCGTGGTGAAAACCGCTACACCATTCTTGAAAACGGGTCCTTCACTTCCTGTCTGCCGGGTTCAAACACCTGGAGCGTGGTCGGGAGTGAAGTGATTCATGACCGTGAAGAGCAGGTCGCGGAGATCTGGAACGCTCGTTTTAAACTCGGCCCGGTCCCTGTCTTCTACAGCCCTTATCTGCAGCTCCCGGTGGGCGATAAACGTCGTTCCGGCTTCCTGATCCCCAATGCCAAATACAGCACCACGAACTACTTTGAGTTCTACCTGCCGTATTACTGGAACATCGCGCCTAATATGGACGCGACCATCACGCCGCACTATATCCACAAGCGCGGCAACGTGATGTGGGAGAACGAATTCCGTTATCTGACCAAAGCCGGCGCAGGTCTGATGGAGCTTGATTACCTGCCATCAGATAAAGTCTTCCAGAACGATTACCCAACCGAAAGCGATAAACACCGCTGGCTGTTCTTCTGGCAGCATGCCGGGGTAATGGATCAGGTCTGGCGTTTTAACGTTGACTACACTAAGGTCAGCGATCCTTACTATTTCAACGATTTTGACTCCAAATACGGTTCCAGTAACGATGGTTACGCCACACAGAAATTCAGCGTGGGCTATGCTCTGCAGAACTTCAACGCCACGGTGTCAACCAAGCAATTCCAGGTGTTCAGCAGCCAGAACACCAGCACTTATGGTGCGCAGCCGCAGCTGGATGTTAACTGGTATCAAAATGATGTAGGTCCATTTGACACCCGGGTTTACGGCCAGGCAGTGCATTTTGTGAATACCAATTCAAATATGCCAGAAGCCACGCGTGTTCACCTCGAGCCGACCATCAACCTGCCGGTGTCAAATAACTGGGCCAGCCTGAACACCGAAGCCAAAGTGATGGCAACCCATTATCAGCAGAAGAATCTGGACTGGTATAACAACCGCTATAACGCCGATCTTGAAGAGTCGGTGAACCGCGTACTGCCGCAGTTCAAAATGGACGGTAAGCTGATCTTCGAACGTGATATGGGCCTGTTGGCGGATGGATATACCCAAACGCTTGAGCCACGTATGCAGTATCTGTACGTGCCTTTTCGTGACCAAAGCAAAATACAGAACTACGACTCCTCTTTCCTGCAGTCTGACTTCAGCGGCCTGTTCCGCGACCGTACCTATGGTGGTCTCGACCGTATTGCTTCCGCTAACCAGTTAACCACCGGTGTCACTACGCGCGTTTATGATGAATCCGCCGTTGAACGTTTTAACGTTTCTGTGGGTCAAATCTACTACTTCACCGAAGCGCGTACGGGTGATGACAACATCAACTGGGAGAAAGACAACAAAACCGGTTCGCTGGTTTGGGCGGGTGATACCTACTGGCGTATGACCGATCGCTGGGGTTTACGCGGCGGCCTGCAGTACGACACCCGTCTCGACAATATTGCAACGAGCAGCACAGCTATTGAATATCGTCGTGATGAAAACCGTATGCTGCAGTTGACGTACCGTTATGCCAGCCCGGAATACATTCAGGTTACGCTGCCAAACTATGCTAGCCGGGAACAGTATAAAGACGGGATTTCGCAGGTAGGTGGAGCGGCAAGTTGGCCAATCGCCGACCGCTGGTCAATCGTAGGCGCTTACTACTTTGATACCAATACCAGCAAGCCTGCTGACCAGATGGTAGGTCTGCAATATAACTCCTGCTGTTATGCGCTGCGCGTCGGTTATGAACGCAAACTTAACGGCTGGGATTCACAAAACAATCAGAGCAAATACGATAACGTGATTGGCTTTAATGTCGAGTTGCGCGGCCTGAGTTCTAACTACGGTCTGGGCACGCAGCAGATGCTGCGCTCGAACATTCTGCCGTACCGTAGTTCCTTGTAATGTGATTGATTTACAACGTAATCCGCTCTGCGGTTAATTGAAATGGAAAAAGTATGAAGAACTGGAAAACGCTGCTGCTCGGTGTCGCTATGGTTGCAAATACCAGCTTCGCGGCACCCCAGGTTGTCGATAAAGTCGCGGCTGTGGTTAACAATGGCGTAGTGCTTGAAAGTGACGTTGAAGGTTTGATGAAATCTGTGAAGCTCAATTCGGGCGAAGCGGGTCAACAACTTCCTGACGACGCCACGCTGCGCCACCAGATACTGGAACGTCTGATCATGGATCAGATAGTCCTGCAAATGGGGCAGAAAATGGGTGTGAAGATCTCTGACGAGCAGCTCGATCAGGCGATCGCTAACATCGCGAAGCAGAACAACATAAGCGCGGATCAGATGCGTAGCCGCCTGGCCTATGATGGCATCAGCTATGCCACCTACCGCAATCAGATCCGTAAAGAGATGCTGATTTCGGAAGTGCGTAACAACGAAGTCCGCCGCCGCGTCACTATCCTGCCTCAGGAAGTGGAGGCACTGGCAAAACAGGTGGGTAACCAGAATGATGCCAGCACTGAACTGAACCTGAGCCACATCCTGATCCCACTGCCAGAAAACCCGACCTCCGATCAGGCTGCGCAAGCAGAGAGCCAGGCGCGCGCTATCGTTGACCAGGCGCGTAACGGCGATGACTTTGGCAAACTGGCTATCACCTATTCCGCTGACCAGCAGGCGCTGAAAGGCGGACAGATGGGCTGGGGACGTATTCAGGAACTGCCGTCTATCTTTGCTCAGGCGCTGAGCACGGCGAAGAAAGGCGATATCGTCGGTCCCATCCGCTCAGGCGTGGGCTTCCATATCCTGAAAGTGAACGATCTGCGCGGTCAGAGCCAGAACATTTCCGTCACGGAAGTGCATGCTCGTCATATCCTGTTGAAAGTCTCTCCGATCATGACTGACGATCAGGCGCGTGCGAAGCTGCAACAAATTGCCGCAGATATTAAGAGCGGCAGAATCACCTTTGCCAATGCCGCAAAAGAGTTCTCTCAGGATCCTGGCTCTGCAAACCAGGGCGGTGAACTGGGCTGGGCTGCGGCAGACATCTACGATCCGGCATTCCGCGATGCATTGATGAAGCTAAATAAAGGCCAGATGAGTGAGCCGGTGCACTCCTCCTTCGGCTGGCATCTGATCGAACTGCTGGATACCCGCAACGTTGATAAAACCGACGCGGCCCAGAAGGACAGAGCCTACCGCATGCTGTTCAACCGTAAGTTCTCTGAAGAAGCGGCGACCTGGATGCAGGAACAACGCGCCAGCGCTTACGTAAAAGTTCTGAGCGACTGATGAACGCGCATCGTGTTGCGATAACGCCCGGCGAACCCGCCGGGATTGGGCCTGACCTCGTTGTTCAGCTTGCCCAGCGCAGCTGGCCAGTTGAGCTGGTGGTCTGTGCAGATGCAACACTGCTGCAGGACCGGGCAACGCTGCTCGGTCTGCCTTTAATGCTCATCCCGTACACTGAAGGCAGCCCGCCCGTTCCTCAGCGGGCTGGCACCCTCACCCTGCTGTCGATCCCTGTTCGTACGCCTGTGCTCCCGGGCCAGCTCAGCACGGAAAACGGTCACTACGTCGTTGATACGCTGGCACGTGTCTGCGACGGCTGCCTGAACGGCGAGTTTGCCGCATTGATCACCGGCCCGGTGCACAAAGGTGTGATCAACGAAGCCGGTATTCCCTTTACCGGACATACGGAGTTCTTTGAAGAACGCTCGCACAGCCCGAAAGTCGTGATGATGCTGGCGACGGAAGCGATGCGCGTCGCGCTAGTAACGACCCATTTGCCCATCAGGGCCGTCCCCGATGCTATTACCCCACAACATCTGCGTGAGATTATCGGCATCCTGCATCATGACCTGCAGACCAAATTCGGCATTCAACAGCCGCACGTTCTGGTTTGCGGCCTGAATCCGCATGCCGGTGAAGGCGGACATATGGGAACCGAAGAGATCGACACCATTATTCCGGTGCTGGAGGAAATGCGTGCGCAAGGGATGAACTTAAGCGGGCCGCTGCCTGCGGATACCCTTTTCCAGCCTAAATATCTGGATAATGCCGATGCCGTGCTCGCGATGTACCACGATCAGGGCCTGCCCGTGCTAAAATACCAGGGCTTTGGCCGCGGAGTGAATATCACTCTCGGTTTACCTTTTATTCGAACGTCCGTTGACCACGGTACTGCGCTGGATCTGGCAGGCCAGGGGAAAGCGGAAGTCGGCAGTTTTATTACGGCGCTTAATCTCGCCATCAAAATGATTGTTAATACGCAATGACTAATCGAGTCCATCAGGGCCACTTAGCCCGCAAACGCTTCGGGCAAAACTTCCTCAACGATCAGTTCGTGATCGAAAGCATCGTGTCGGCGATTAATCCGCAGAAAGGCCAGGCTATGGTCGAAATCGGCCCGGGTCTTGCCGCACTGACTGAACCCGTAGGCGAACGCCTGGACGAACTGACGGTAATCGAACTTGACCGCGATCTCGCCGCTCGCCTGCAAACGCACCCGTTCCTGGGGCCGAAGCTGACCATTTATCAGCAGGATGCCATGACCATGAACTTTGGCGAGCTAGCAGAGAAACTGGGCCAGCCGCTGCGCGTGTTCGGTAACCTGCCTTATAATATCTCTACGCCGCTAATGTTCCACCTGTTTAGCTATACTGATGCCATTGCTGACATGCACTTCATGTTGCAAAAAGAGGTTGTTAACCGTCTGGTTGCAGGCCCAAACAGTAAAGCGTATGGTCGTTTAAGCGTGATGGCACAATATTTCTGCAACGTAATCCCGGTACTTGAAGTGCCACCGACCGCCTTTACGCCACCACCAAAAGTGGATTCTGCGGTCGTGCGCCTTGTGCCACACAAAGTGAAACCGTACCCGGTGAAAGCGTTGCGCGTGCTGAGCCGTATTACCACTGAAGCCTTTAACCAGCGACGTAAGACTATCCGTAACAGCCTCAGCAATTCGTTTACCGTTGAGGTGTTATCTGAGCTGGGGATCGACCCGGCAATGCGTGCGGAAAATATTTCCGTCGAGCAGTACTGCAAGCTGGCTAATTACATCAGCGAAAATGCCCCGCCGAAGGAGAGCTAAGCCATGATCGATTCGCCCCGCGTCTGTGTCCATGTACAAAGCGTCTATGTTGAATCTCAGTCCTTACCGGATGAAGAACGTTATGTCTTCGCGTACACCGTGACCATTCGCAACCTGGGGCGGGTGCCTGTGCAACTGCTTGGGCGCTACTGGCTTATCACCAACGGCAATGGCCGGGAAATCGAAGTTCAGGGCGAAGGTGTGGTCGGCGAACAACCCCACATCGATCCTGGCGAAGAGTACCAGTACACCAGCGGCGCGGTCATCGAAACGCCAATGGGTACCATGCAAGGCCATTATGAAATGGTCGATGCCGAGGGTAATGCGTTCCGCATTGCCATTCCTGTATTCCGTCTCGCCATTACAACACACATTCACTAATCTAATGTCTACATATCTGATTGGCGACGTTCACGGTTGCTACGATGAACTGATCGCATTATTAAAGCAGGTCGACTTTACGCCGGGGCGGGATACGCTCTGGCTGACGGGTGACTTAGTGGCGCGTGGACCTGGCTCGCTTGACGTGTTGCGCTTCGTAAAATCGCTGGGCGACAGCGTGCGTATGGTGTTGGGTAATCACGATTTGCATCTGCTGGCGGTGTTTGCCGGCATCAGCCGTAACAAGCCGAAAGACCGACTTTTGCCGCTGCTGGATGCGCCAGACGCGGATGATTTGCTCAACTGGCTGCGTCGTCAGCCGCTGTTGCAGGTCGATGAAGAGAAAAAACTGATGATGGCCCATGCCGGGATCACGCCACAGTGGGATCCTGAAACGGCAAAAACCTGCGCCCGTGACGTAGAGGTGATGCTGGCGAGCGACTCCTATCCTTTTTTCCTCGACGCCATGTACGGCGATATGCCGAACCACTGGAGCGACGATCTCACCGGCCTGGCGCGTCTGCGTTTTATCACGAACGCCTTCACGCGCATGCGTTTCTGCTTCCCGAATGGGCAACTGGATATGTACGCCAAAGAGACGCCAGAAAATGCGCCTGCACCGCTTAAGCCGTGGTTCGCCATACCCGGACCGGTCACCCGCGAATACAGCGTGGTATTTGGTCATTGGGCGGCACTTGAGGGTAAAGGCACGCCGGACGGGGTTTACGCGCTTGATACCGGGTGCTGCTGGGGCGGAGAACTGACCTGCTTACGCTGGGAAGATAAAGCGTATTTCGTGCAGCCGTCCAACCGACAGCAGAACTCAGGAGAAGATGAGGCTGTCGCCTCCTGACTCATCCCCTCTCCCCAATGGGATGAGGGGGTCTCTCGCCTAGCGACGTTCCAGAATTTCGAAGCAGTAGCTATGCGAATTCTGCGCATCCGCATCGTGGAATTCACTGAAGACCGACTCCCATTGATCCGGATCGTAATCCGGGAAATGGGTATCTCCTTCTACTTCCGCATCAATGTGCGTCAGATACAGCTTCTGCGCTTTTGGCAGGAACTGCTCGTACACACGACCACCGCCAATCACCATGATCTCTTCGACATGACCGCAAGCGACAATGGCCTCGTCGACGGATTTTACCCATTCGACGCGGTCGTCAGTGCCCGTCTGGCTGCTGATAACAATATTCTTACGGCCCGGCAATGGACGACCAATCGACTCCCAGGTCAGGCGGCCCATCACTACCGGCTTGTTTAACGTAGTACGTTTAAACCATGCGAGATCGGCAGGCAGGTTCCACGGCATGGCGTTTTCCATACCGATAACACGGTCTACCGCCAGCGCTGCAATCAGACTGATCATTAGAAATTTCCCGGATCCAAAAAATTGCCGCCACTATACGGAAAGCTTAATCTTTCGTCGACTGGCGGCAGAGTAAAGAAATAGAAATTTTTTACTATTACTGGCAACTCCGCTTCACGCGGAAGGTTTACTCTCGGGCTCATCCTGCGGATCACCGGTATGCAACCCCTCTTCCGTGCCCTGCCAGCCGTGTCGCTGGGTCAGCGACAGGTGATTACGATCTTCATTGATAATCTCCGTCAGCATCGCGCTGGTGCGTTTAAACACGGCGGCACGTTCTGAAGCCGTACTGCTCGCCATCGCGACCATCTCTTCTACCATCCCGATGTTAAAGCGGCGGAACAGGTCAGCACGCTCACGGGCTTCGTACGCCCCCAGCCCCAGTCTTTCCAGCGCCATACGCCCGGATTTCAGCGCGCCTTCAAAGGTTTCACGCTCCGGTGCGACTACCCCGGCCTGGCGCAACTGGATGTAATGATCCACATCGCGGGCGCGTGAAATAATGGTCAGATTCGGGAAGTGCGCTTTCACCAGCGCAACCATCTCCATGCTGGCCTGCGGATCGTCGATGGCATTAATCAGCACCTCGGCTTTCGCCGCTCCGGCGGATTCCAGCAGGTCAACCCGGGTCGCATCGCCGTAGAATACTTTCATGTCAAACTTACGCAAGGTATCCACGTGATCGGGATCGTGATCGAGAATGACCATTTTCACCCCGCTGGAGAGCAGTAATCGACCGGCGATCTGCCCGAAGCGGCCAAACCCGGCAACGATCGCCCGCGGCTGCTCTTCGTCAATCTCGTCGGCTTCGCGCTCCTGCTCGCTCCCTGATTTTTCCAGACGCGTCAGCAGCACCAGCAGAACAGGCGTCGCGGCCATCGACAGCGCTATGGCAAGCGTTAAGGCCTTCGCCCACTCGGGGTCGAGCACGTTAGCCATCTGCGCCGCGCCAAAGACCACGAAAGCAAATTCACTCCCCTGCCCCAGCAGCACGGCGAACCATCGACGCTGTTTGTTCGGCACCTTCAGCGGACGGGCGATCAGCCACAGCATCGCCATTTTGATCGCCAGGAAACCGACCAGCAGGATGACGATCCGCAGCGGATGCGTAACCAGCGTACCGAAGTCGACAGACATCCCCACGCCGATGAAAAACAGCCCCAGCAGCAGCCCCTTGAACGGCTCGATATCGCTTTCCAGCGCATGACGGTATTCAGAACTTGCCAGCAGTACACCTGCGAGGAAAGCGCCCATGGCCATCGACAGCCCGGCCTCCTCCAGCAGCAGGCCAAAGCCAAACACCAGGAATAATGCAACGGCACTGAACACTTCCCGCAGGCCCGAGCGGGCGACAAAGCGCAGCAGCGGACGGGTAACATAGCGACCAAGGAGAATAACCAGCGCCAGCGCCCCGGCGACCTTCAGCGCCGACAGCGTAAAAGCCCCTAACGTCGTGGAGGAACCGCTCGCCGCCAGCAGCGGGATCATTGCTACCAGCGGAATGGCGGCGATGTCCTGGAACAGTAAAACCGAGAACGCACTGCGCCCCATCTGCGAAACCGTCAGGTTGCGTTCATTCATCGCCTGCATCGCAATAGCCGTCGAGGAGAGCGCCAGGGTCATGCCGATAAGCTCGGCAATTTTCCACTCCATCCCCAGCAGGATACAGAATCCGCCCAGCAGCAGACCGCAGGCCATCATCTGCAGCGCTCCGCCGCCAAACACCGAGGCGCGCAGTTTCCATAAACGCTGCGGATCCAGCTCCAGACCAATAATAAACAGCATCAGCACGACGCCTATCTCAGCGAAGTGGAGAATCGCCTCAGCGTCCGTCACCAGACGAAGCCCCCATGGCCCGATGACGCAGCCGGCGATCAAGTAACCGGGAACGGACCCCAGCCCGAAGCGAACCGCTACGGGCACAATCAGTGCCGCCGCGCCGAGGTAAATCAGCGCTTGTATCAGCGTATGGCTATCCATTGTGCGTCTCCTGCCACTCAAGTAAGCGTTGTTTGTAGCGGCGAGCCTGCGCCTGTAGGGTTTCATCGTCGCAGACAAAGGTGCAGTGCATCGCAAAAGGCGGCAGCCAGTTCAGACCACAGTAGAGCGCCGTCGCCTGCAGCGGCTGCGCCAGGCTGTCAAACCCCGGGAAAGCACCAATATTAAAATGACTTTCGCCTCCGCCGGTGGTCACCGCCCACATCAGGCTTTTCCCCAGCAGTGCCCGGCCATTGTGGCCATACGCCCAGCCGTGGGAAAACACTTTATCGATCCACAGTTTCAACAACGGAGGGGTGCTATACCACTGCATAGGATGTTGCCAGACAATCAGATCAGCACGCGAGAGCGCTTCCTGTTCAGCAGCTATATCGATATTAAAGTCGGGATAGAGTTGATAGAGGGAACGTATTTCTACGTTTTCAAGCGTCCTTACCTGCTCGAGCATCCGTTTATTCGCATGCGAATGCTGCGGATAAGGATGGGCATAAATTATTAGAATCATTGATTAGCCTGTTGTTTTACCGCTTTCTTTTGCCAAAGAGTGTAGTCAGTAATTCAACAGGCTAATAGTGAATATTATTGACGAGCTAACGTCAGAAATCTGAACTAGTTATCCAGTTCACCCATCGATTTCACCCGATCGCGATTGATCTGCTCGGTTTGACCGGTCTCAGCATTTTTATAGGATACCAGACCAGTATCGTCATCTACCTGAGGCTTGCCGTCAGTGACGATAGTTTTACCGTCAGTGGTTTTCACGGCCTGATTAGATGAACAGCCGACAACGGTAAACATCGCGGTGGCAGCCAGAACAGAAGCGATCAGTCGTTTATTTTGCATGGTGTTTTCCCTTGCTCTCAGTTGAATTTGATTATCGACCTAACAATAGTAGGCTAACTGACTGCATGTGGCTGGAAAACCAGAAGGTTCTGAAGAGGGGAAACGGGCCCGGCAACGGTGCGCTACCGGGCATGTGAGCTTACTTGTTAATCTGGGCGTGCATTTCCTGCACTGAAATCACCTTCTCGGTGGCATCCGCATTCAGCGCCATGGCCGTTGCGAAACCGCCGTTCAGTGTAGTGTCGTAGTGCACTTTATACTGCAGCGCGCTACGGCGGATCAGCTTCGAGTCTTCAATCGCCTGGCGGCCTGCGGTAGTGTTAATGATGTAGGTGTATTCGCCATTCTTGATACGATCCTGAATGTGCGGACGACCTTCATGCACCTTGTTTACCAGACGCGGGTTGATACCCGCTTCACCCAGCACAATCGCCGTGCCGTGGGTTGCATCCAGCTCGAAGCCCTGTTTCAGCAGCTTGGCGGCCAGGTCAACCACGCGCTCTTTATCACCTTCGCGCACAGAGAGCAGCGCACGGCCCGATTTTCTCATGGTGGAGCTGCTGCCCAGTTGTGCCTTGGCGAACGCTTCTGCGAAAGTACGGCCCACGCCCATCACTTCCCCGGTAGAGCGCATTTCTGGCCCTAACAGCGGGTCAACGCCCGGGAACTTGTTGAACGGTAGCACCACTTCTTTCACCGAGTAATACGGCGGGATGACCTCTTTGGTGACGCCCTGCTGCGCCAGCGTCTGGCCTGCCATTACGCGCGCCGCCACTTTCGCCAGCGGAACGCCGGTGGCTTTAGAGACGAACGGGACGGTACGCGCCGCGCGCGGGTTGACTTCAATCAGGTAGACTTCGTTATCTTTCACCGCGAACTGAACGTTCATCAGCCCGCGAACCTGCAGCTCGAAGGCCAGTTTCTGCACCTGCTGGCGCATCACGTCCTGAATTTCCTGGCTCAGGGTGTAGGCTGGCAGAGAACAGGCTGAGTCACCGGAATGAACGCCCGCCTGCTCTATGTGCTCCATAATGCCGCCAATCAGCACCCTTTCGCCGTCGCAGATGGCGTCAACGTCGACTTCGACCGCATCGTCGAGGAAGCGGTCAAGCAGCACGGGCGCATCGTTGGAAACGCTCACCGCGGTCTGGAAGTAACGACGCAGGTCGGCTTCGTCATAAACGATTTCCATCGCGCGGCCGCCCAGAACATAGGAAGGACGCACCACCAGCGGGTAGCCGATATCCTTAGCTTTTTCCACGGCCATTTCGATGGCGGTGACGGTGGCGTTTGCCGGCTGTTTCAGCTTCAAACGGTCAACCGCCTGCTGGAAGCGCTCGCGGTCTTCTGCACGGTCAATCGCATCCGGGCTGGTGCCGATAACCGGCACGCCTGCCGCTTCCAGCGCACGCGCCAGCTTCAGCGGGGTCTGGCCGCCGTATTGCACGATAACGCCTTTCGGCTTTTCGATATGCACGATTTCCAGCACGTCTTCCAGGGTCACCGGCTCGAAGTAGAGGCGGTCAGAGGTGTCGTAGTCGGTCGAGACGGTTTCCGGGTTGCAGTTGACCATTATGGTCTCGTAGCCGTCTTCGCGCAGCGCCAGAGAGGCGTGTACGCAGCAGTAGTCGAACTCAATGCCCTGGCCGATACGGTTTGGACCGCCGCCCAGCACCATAATTTTGTCGCGGTCAACGGACGGGTTCGCTTCGCACTCGTCTTCATAGGTGGAGTACATATACGCGGTATCGGTGGCGAATTCCGCCGCACAGGTGTCCACGCGCTTGTAGACCGGGTGCAGGTCATACTGGTCGCGCAGCTTGCGGATTTCCGCTTCGCGCACGCCCGCCAGTTTTGCCAGACGCGCATCGGCGAAGCCTTTACGCTTCAGTTGGCGCAGGAAATCAGCGTCCAGGCCGGTGATGCCCAGTTCCGCCACTTTCTCTTCCAGACGCACCAGCTCTTCAATTTGTACCAGGAACCAGCGGTCGATGTTGGTCAGGTTGAACACACCGTCGACCGAGAGGCCCGCACGGAAGGCGTCGGCGATATACCAGATGCGCTCTGCGCCCGCGTCTTTCAGCTCGCGGCGGATTTTGGTCAGCGCTTCCGGGTCGTCCAGGCTCACTTTCGGATCAAATCCGGTGGCGCCCACTTCCAGACCGCGCAGGGCTTTCTGCAAGGATTCCTGCTGCGTGCGGCCAATCGCCATCACTTCGCCGACAGATTTCATCTGGGTGGTCAGACGGTCGTTCGCGCCGGCGAATTTCTCGAAGTTGAAGCGTGGAATTTTGGTCACAACATAGTCGATGGACGGTTCGAAGGACGCAGGGGTGCGGCTGCCGGTGATGTCGTTCATCAGCTCGTCGAGGGTGTAACCCACCGCCAGTTTCGCCGCCACTTTGGCAATCGGGAAGCCGGTCGCTTTAGAGGCCAGCGCCGAAGAGCGGGAGACACGCGGGTTCATTTCGATAACAATCAGACGGCCGGATTTCGGGTTTACGGAGAACTGAACGTTAGAGCCGCCGGTCTCTACGCCTATTTCACGCAGTACCGCCATCGAGGCGTTACGCATGATTTGATACTCTTTGTCGGTCAGCGTCTGCGCTGGCGCAACGGTGATGGAGTCGCCCGTGTGGATACCCATCGCATCGACGTTTTCAATGGAGCAGACGATGATGCAGTTATCGTTTTTATCACGCACCACCTCCATCTCGTACTCTTTCCAGCCAATCAGCGACTCATCAATCAGCAGCTCTTTGGTCGGGGAGAGATCCAGTCCGCGCTCGCAAATCTCTTCGAACTCTTCGCGGTTGTAGGCAATACCGCCGCCGGTGCCGCCCATGGTGAAGCTAGGCCGGATAATGCACGGATAGCCCACGTCAGCGGCAACCGCCAGCGCCTCTTCCATGGTGTGTGCGATACCGGAGCGCGCCGTGTCGAGACCGATTTTCTTCATTGCCACGTCGAAGCGACGACGGTCTTCAGCTTTATCAATCGCGTCGGCGGTGGCGCCAATCATGGTTACGCCGAACTCGGCGAGCACGCCCTGACGCTCCAGCTCCAGCGCGCAGTTCAGCGCCGTCTGGCCGCCCATGGTAGGCAGCACCGCGTCCGGACGCTCTTTCTCGATGATTTTACGCACCACTTCCCAGTGAATCGGCTCGATGTAGGTTGCATCCGCCATTTCCGGGTCGGTCATGATGGTAGCCGGGTTAGAATTCACCAGGATAACGCGGTAACCCTCTTCACGCAGAGCTTTACACGCCTGGGCGCCGGAGTAGTCGAATTCACAGGCCTGGCCGATAACAATTGGGCCAGCGCCGAGGATCAGGATGCTTTTTATGTCTGTACGTTTTGGCATGGTCTTCTCGGCTCCTGATTATTTAACGGTAGTACGGTAAAGCTCGATAAGTTCGATGAAGTGATCGAACAGCGGTGCGGCATCGTGCGGGCCGGGGCTCGCCTCCGGGTGTCCCTGGAAGCTGAACGCCGGTTTATCGGTACGATGGATGCCCTGCAACGTGCCGTCGAACAGGGATTTGTGCGTGACGCGCAGGTTAGCCGGCATAGAGGCTTCATCCACGGCAAAACCGTGGTTTTGCGCGGTAATCATTACCCTGTTGTTGTCGATGTCTTTCACCGGGTGGTTACCACCGTGGTGGCCGAACTTCATCTTAACGGTGTTCGCACCGCTCGCCAGCGCCAGCAACTGATGGCCCAGACAGATGCCGAAGATCGGAATATCGGTTTCCAGGAAGGACTTAATAGCGTCGATTGCATAGTCGCACGGTGCCGGGTCGCCCGGGCCGTTAGAGAGGAAGATGCCGTCCGGGTTCATCTTCAGCACCTCTTCAGCAGAGGTTTTCGCCGGCACCACCGTCAGACGACAGCCACGGTCAACCAGCATACGCAGGATATTACGCTTAGCGCCGAAATCGTAGGCCACCACGTGGAACGGCAGTTCGCTCTCTTTTTTAGCTTCCGGCAGCTCGCCTGAAAGCGTCCAGCTTCCCTGCGTCCAGCCGTAGGCTTCTGCCGTGGTTACCTCTTTCGCCAGGTCCATGCCGTTCAGGCCCGGGAAGGCTTTCGCTTTTTCCAGCGCCAGCGCGGCATCCAGGTTATCACCCGCGATAATGCAGCCATTCTGTGCGCCCTTCTCGCGCAGCAGACGCGTCAGCTTACGGGTATCGATATCAGCAATCGCCACGATGTTATGGCGCTTCAGATAAGAAGAGAGGTCTTCGGTATTACGATAGTTGCTGGCAATCAGCGGCAGGTCGCGAATGACCAGACCTTGCGCATGTACCTGAGAGGATTCTTCGTCGGCAGCATTAGTGCCGACATTACCGATATGGGGATAAGTAAGAGTAACGATTTGGCGGGAATAGGAAGGATCAGTGAGGATTTCTTGATAACCGGTCATTGAAGTATTGAAAACGACTTCCCCAACCGCCGAACCTGTTGCCCCTATGGCCCGACCGATAAACTGGGTTCCGTCTTCCAGAACCAATAGCGCTGACTTAATCAAAACACCCTCCAGAGAATATTCACTCACTTTATTTGCATATTAATTCACAACAACGTGATGAGCAACGCAAATTTGCTGCCGGCGGATTTTCGGCAAACGGCGGCATTCTGGAGATTTGGTTGGATAAAGTCAACTAAAAAAGGATATTTTGTCTAGTATTTTGCAATACTTGAGAACATATTGCGGATTAAGGGATAAAAAGATCAGCTAAACAACCAAGGGAAACGCTTGCGCGGTAAGGTTAATGGAAATGCTGGCGTTAAAATACTCAAAAGTAGACTGGATGGTTAAAATTTACATTGACGCAACACAAATTATCTCACACAAGCCTACTTTAATGGCTTACATAGGAATTTTACCCTTAAACAGTTAAAATAAAAGGGCAATAAAATATCGCCCTATGCAATCAAGACATTAAGACTGCAAAACCACATCACAATGGGTAATAAAACTCACAAATTATTAAGATCTAGCACATCTCGCATATCAAAAAGACCATTATCCTTCTGTTTCAGCCACAAAGCTGAACGTACCGCACCGTTGGCAAATGTCATTCGGCTGGACGCTTTATGCGTAATCTCGACGCGTTCCCCAATATCGGCGAACATCGCCGTGTGTTCGCCGATGATATCCCCTGCACGCACCGTTGCAAAACCGATTGTGCCCGCAACGCGCTCGCCCGTATGCCCTTCACGAGAGTAGATCGCGATATCGCTTAAATTTTTATCCATTGCATCTGCAATCGCTTCGCCCATCGCCAGCGCGGTGCCTGATGGCGCATCAACCTTGTAGCGGTGGTGCGCTTCGACAATTTCGATGTCGGTATAGTCGCCCATCACCTTTGCCGCTTTCTCCAGCAGTTTCAGCATCACGTTGACGCCGACGCTGAAGTTGGCGGCAAAGACAATCGCAATCTCGTTTGCCGCATCCTGAATGGCAAGCTTACCGGCCTCATCAAAACCGGTGGTGCCAATAACCATGCCTTTGCCGTGCTGGCGGCAAAAGGTCAGATGGTTCAGCGTGCCTTCCGGGCGCGTAAAATCGATCAAGACATCAAAGTCGTCTTTTACCGCCTCCAGGCTACCGTGCACGCTGACGCCTGTTTTACCCGCGCCAGCCAGTTCACCTGCATCGGTTCCCAGGAGTGATGAACCTTCACGCTCTAGCGCCGCGCCCAGCGCAACACCATCCATCTGCAGTGCCGCCTGAATAAGCTGGCGGCCCATACGTCCACCCGCGCCCGCAATCGCGACACGGATCTGTGCATCATGCATAGTTATTCTCTTACGTTAAAATGATGTAAACCGTTTTCAGAGTAACCAGCCTTCACCGAGGCTGCCACAGAAAACATCGATAATTAGAATTTAATGTGAAACTGACTTAACTATCAGTAAAAGACATGATTATGTGGTCAAGATAAAGCAAGGGATAAAAAAAAGGCCAACACAGAAGGTGCTGACCATCGTTTGGATAAAGGGTTATTCCACTTCCCGGGCGTCAATACGCAGTTCTTTCGGCACTTCAAAGACGATGTTCTCTTCACGCCCTTCCAGCGGTACCGCCTCGCCACCGCCCAGCTCCTGCAGACGTACAATCACGTTCTGCACCAGAATATCCGGTGCGGAAGCACCCGCGGTAACGCCGACGCAGGCCACATTTTTGACCCACGCTTCCTGTATATCCGTCGAATCGTCAATCAGGAACGCCGCTTTCCCCATACGCTGCGCCAGCTCGGCCAAACGGTTGGAGTTAGAGGAGTTTTTGGAGCCGACAACCAGCACCACGTCCGCCTGTTCAGCCAGTGCACGCACGGCTTCCTGACGGTTGGTGGTGGCGTAGCAGATATCATCTTTACGCGGGCCGACGATTTTCGGGAAGCGCTGGCGCAGGGCGTCAATCACGTCTGACGTGTCATCTACGGAGAGCGTGGTCTGGGTCATAAACGACAGACGCCCTTCGTTTTTCACGTCCAGCGTAAAGACATCTTCCGGCGATTCGACCAGGTACATCCCCCCTGCCGGGTTGCTGTACTGCCCCATGGTGCCTTCCACTTCAGGATGACCTGCATGGCCAATCAGGATCGACTCTTCGCCACGACGACTGGCGCGCGCCACTTCCATATGCACTTTGGTCACTAACGGACAGGTGGCGTCGAACACGGTCAAATCGCGACTTTTCGCTTCGTTACGTACCGCCTGAGAAACGCCATGCGCGGAGAAAATCAGGATCGCGCCGTCAGGCACTTCACTGATTTGCTCAATAAAGATGGCGCCACGCTCACGCAGGCTATCGACCACGTAGCGGTTATGCACCACTTCGTGACGCACGTAAATCGGTGCGCCGTAAATCTCCAGCGCGTTTTCAACAATGCTGATAGCGCGGTCTACACCAGCGCAAAAACCGCGCGGGTTAGCCAACAGGATCTGCATCTTAAGCCTCCAGCGCTGGGTCTATCTCCAGCACTTCAATATCAAAATGGACGGTGCGCCCGGCCAGCGGATGGTTGAAGTCAACGGTAATAGAGTCACCGCTGATTTCACGGATCACGCCAGGCATTTCGCTGCCATCCATAGCGGTAAAGAGCATAATTGCCCCGATTTCCGGTTCGCCCGCATCCATAAACTCGCGACGCGAAAAATACTGGACAAGGTCGGGACTTGGCACGCCAAACGCCGCATCCGGCTCCAGCGAAAACGCCTTTTTCTCACCCTCTTTCAGCCCCAGCAACTGCTGCTCAAGACCTTCGGACAGGGAGGTATCGCCAAGACGAAACAGGGCAGGTTTGCCGTTGTTGCGGGTGGATTCTGCCGTGGAGCCATCATCCAGTTTCAGCGTGAAGTGAACGAGGATCGCGCTGTTGCTCTGTACGGATTTAGACATGCAAATTGCTCGCTTATTTTGCCCGGCGATGCGACATCACCGGGCGAGTTTGTTACGCCTGCTCTTTCGCGGCCGGTTTGGGTAAAAAGCCTTCCAGCACGATTAACGCCGCACCGATGCAAATGGCGGTATCGGCCAGGTTAAAGGTCGCGAAATGCCAGTCGCCGACGTAGAAGTCGATCATATCGACGACAAAGCCGTGCCACAGACGATCGAACAGATTACCTAACGCGCCGCCGATGATCAGCGCATAGGCGATGTTATTCAGCTTTTGCGTCGCCTTCGAACGGTACATCAGCACGGCCAGTATGACGCAGATACCGATGGCGATACCCGCGAAGAACCAGCGCTGCCAGCCACCGCTATCAGCAAGGAAACTAAACGCCGCACCGTAGTTACGGGCATAGTGCAGGTTAAGCGACGGGAACAGCGGAACCGTATCCCCCAGAGCGAAGTTCTGGAGGATCAGGTACTTGCTGCCCAGATCGATAATCAGCACCGCCGCTACCAGCCACAGCCAGCGCAGACCTGTTGAACAGAGAGAGTTAGGCATCAGGCAAACTTACGTTTTTCGCCGTTACCGGCGATATTGCTGATACAGCGTCCGCAGATCTCTGCGTGTTCCGCCACCTGGCCGACATCCGTCGTGTAGTGCCAGCAACGCGGGCATTTATCACCTTCGGCTTTGCTGAGCGCGATCTTAAGCCCTTTGAGCAGTTCGCTCTGCTGGGCATCTGCAGACGCGTCAGCATAATCCGCAACTTTCGCTCCCGAGGTCAACAGGACAAATCGCAATTCCTCGCCCAGCGCCGTCAGCTTCGCCGCCAGCTCCGGTTCGGCGTACAGGGTTACTGCCGCTTCCAGAGAACCACCGACTTTTTTGTCTGCGCGCGCCTGCTCGATAACCTTGTTCACTTCGCCACGCACTTTCAGCAGTTCGTCCCAGAAGGCATCGTTCATCGCTTCGGTGCTGGAGAGATCGAACAGACCTTCGTACCACTCGCCGGTGAAGACATACTTCTCACGCTCGCCCGGCAGGTAACCCCAGATTTCATCGGCGGTGAAGGACATGATCGGCGCCATCCAGCGAACCAGCGCTTCTGCGATGTGGTACAGCGCCGTCTGGCAGCTACGACGCGCTACGCTGTCCGCTTTGGCGGTGTACTGGCGGTCTTTAATGATGTCGAGGTAGAACGACCCCATTTCGACAGAACAGAAACGCATCAGGCGCTGTACCACTTCATGGAAGTCGTACGATTCATAGGCCTTCAGGATATCATTCTGAGCCGCTTTCGCGCAGCCTACCGCCCAGCGGTCCAGCACCACCATCTCTTCCGGCTTCACCATGTCTTTAAGTGGATCAAAACCGTTGAGGTTCGCCAGCAGGAAGCGCGCGGTGTTACGGATACGACGATAGCTGTCGGCAGCACGTTTGAGGATCTCGTCCGACACCGCCATTTCGCCAGTGTAATCGGTGGATGCCACCCACAGACGCAGGATATCCGCGCCCAGTTTGTTCATCACATCCTGTGGAGAGACGGTGTTACCGATAGATTTGGACATCTTACGGCCCTGACCGTCCACGGTGAAGCCGTGGGTCAGAACCTGGCGGTATGGCGCTTTGCCTTTCATGGCGGTGGAGATCATCAGCGATGACATGAACCAGCCACGGTGTTGGTCGGAACCTTCCAGATACATATCGGCAGCATGACCGGTAAACTCAGGACGCACGTCCACCACGGAAGAGTGGGTTGAACCAGAGTCAAACCATACGTCCAGAGTATCTGGCACTTTCTCGTAGTTGTCAGCATCAGCGCCCAGGATATCGCGGGAGTCGAGATCCCACCACGCCTGAATACCGTCGACTTCTACACGCTTAGCCACTTCTTCCATCAGCGCCAGGGTGTTCGGATGCAGTTCCTGCGTCTCTTTGTGGACAAACAGAGACATCGGCACGCCCCAGGTACGCTGACGGGAGATACACCAGTCAGGACGGTTAGCCACCATCGATTCGATACGCGCCTGGCCCCAGTCAGGGATCCACTGCACGCCTTTGATCTCTTTCAAAGACTGCGCACGCAGGCCTTTTTGATCCATGCTGATAAACCACTGCGGGGTAGCACGGAAAATGATCGGCGACTTGTGACGCCAGCAGCACGGATAGCTGTGCTGCATTTTCTCAACGTGCAGCAGCGCGCCGCGCTCACGCAGCATGTTGACGATAATGTCGTTTGCTTTGAAGACGTTAATACCGTCCAGCGCCGGATAAGTCCCCGGCAGGTAAGACCCATCCGGGCCAACCGGGTTAGCGATTTCCAGACCGTATTTCAGGCTGATGTTGTAGTCGTCAGGACCGTGACCACCGGCGGTATGTACCGCACCGGTACCCGCGTCCAGCGTGACGTGGTCGCCCAGGATCGCCGGAACGTCAAAATCCAGGAACGGGTGTTTAAAACGCATCAGCTCAAGCGCGTCGCCTTTTACGGTGCCCAGCACGGTGTAGTCGGTGATGTTCGCGCGCTTCAGCACGTTTTCTACCAGATCTTTCGCCAGGATTACCGCCTGCCCCTCAACCTGTACCAGCGCGTACTCGAACTCGCCGGAGAGAGAGATTGCGCGGTTCGCCGGCAGGGTCCACGGGGTAGTGGTCCAGATCACCAGCGAGATCGGGCCGCTTACGCCAGGCAGACCGAATTTAGCTTTGATCGCGTCCTGATCGACCGCTTCGAAAGCCACGTCGATAGAAGGAGACGTTTTGTCGTAATACTCCACTTCGGCTTCTGCCAGCGCAGAGCGGCAGTCCACGCACCAGTGCACCGGCTTCGCGCCTTTGTGCAGGTGACCGTTACCGATGATTTTGCCCAGGGCCCGGATGATGTTGGCTTCGGTTTTGAAGTCCATGGTCAGGTACGGATGCGACCAGTCGCCCAGCACGCCCAGACGGATGAAGTCTTCACGCTGACCATCAACCTGCGTCGCGGCGTATTCACGGCATTTCGCACGGAACTCGGCGGCGGTGAACTTTTCACCCGGCTTGCCAAACTCTTGCTCAACTTTGAGTTCGATTGGCAGACCGTGGCAGTCCCAGCCCGGAACGTAAGGCGAGTCATATCCCGTGAGGCCTTTAGACTTCACGATAATGTCTTTCAGAATCTTGTTAACCGAGTGACCAATATGAATGCTGCCATTCGCATAGGGAGGGCCATCATGCAGAATGAAGGTTTTTTTGCCTTTTTTGGCTGCACGGATGATGCCGTACAGGTCATCATCGGTCCAACGCGCCAGCATCCCCGGTTCACGCCTGGCGAGATCGCCGCGCATCGGGAACCCTGTTTCCGGCAAATTCAGGGTTGATTTATAGTCACTCATCAGATTCTCGGTTCCGTATTTATCACGTAGGCATTTAAGCCGGTCAAAGCCCAAAAAACTCGCGGGCCGTTAATTCATCTCGCGCGATTTGCGCTTTAAGCTCATCCAGCGAAGCGAATCGCTGTTCATTGCGTATCTTTTTACGCAGTATTACATCTATATGGCGACCATAAAGGTCCATTACAACGTCCAGCAGATGCACTTCAAGCTGCTGTCGCACGCCAGCGACCGTTGGACGTGTGCCAATGTTGGCGACGCCATAAAAGGTTTTGTCGCCCGACATAGCCACTTCCACCGCATAGACCCCTTTAACCGGGGAGACCTGACGACGCAGCGGGATATTCGCCGTCGGGAAACCGATGGTGCGGCCCAGCGCATCACCATGGACCACACGGCCTGAAAGGGTAAACGGATGCCCGAGCAGCGTTTCGGCGGTGTCCAGGTCATCATTAGCCAGCGCCTGGCGAACCGCCGTGCTACTGACGCGAACGCCGCCCTCACAGAAGGTCATCGCGCTGGTGATGTCAAAGCCGTACTCAAGGCCAGCCTTCTGTAATAGCAAGAAATCGCCCTGACGACCAGCGCCAAAGCGGAAATCATCCCCTACGGCGAGAAACTGCACGCGAAGACGCTTTACCAGCAGGTCACTGACGAAATTTTGTGCTGTCAGCGCGGCAAAGCGCCTGTCGAAGCGCACGCACAGGACGTAATCCACGCCGGAATCCGCCAAATAGCGAAGCTTTTCGCGCAGACGCGTGAGTCGGGCAGGCGATTTATCGCCTGCGAAAAGCTCCAGCGGCTGCGGCTCGAAAATCATCACCACAACGGGCAGGCCACGCGCCTCTCCTTCTTTACGCAACCCCTGCAACAGCGCCTGGTGACCACGATGCACGCCGTCAAAATTACCAATGGTCAGCACGCACCCGTGTGGGGCTTTGCTGAGATTATGTATGCCGCGTATCAGCTTCATGTCTGGCTCTAACAGTGAAAATCGCCAAAGTATACCTTGTAGAGCGGTTAAGGTTAACCGGCGATTGTTCGCGCAAAACAGAAAGCCGTAATGATTTCATCATGCTGACCTTTCATAGCGAAAAAATCTGCCCGCGAACTGCGATTTTTATACCGAAAAGCTGTATTCACGGAAGACAAGCTGGTAGAATCCTGCGCCATCACTACGTAACCAGGCGTCGCGACTTAACGGCGCTTATTTGCACAAATCCATTGACAAAAGAAGGCAGAGAGGGCATATTCCTCGGCCTTTGAATTGTCCACATAGATCATATTTGGGAGTTGGACTTGGCTAATATCAAATCAGCTAAGAAACGTGCCGTTCAGTCTGAAAAGGCTCGTAAGCACAACGCAAGCCGTCGCTCTATGATGCGTACTTTCATCAAGAAAGTATACGCAGCAATCGAAGCTGGCGACAAAGCTGCAGCACAGAACGCATTTAACGAAATGCAACCAATCGTGGATCGTCAGGCTGCTAAAGGTCTGATCCACAAAAACAAAGCAGCGCGTCATAAAGCAAACCTGACCGCGCAGATCGGCAAACTGGCTTAATCGCTACTTGCTGTTGCTTGTTTAAAGAACCCGCTTAACGCGGGTTTTTTTATACCTTTATTTTGCCGGGGGCGTAAACAGCGCCGAGTAGTCGCGGTTGCAGATGCGCTGCACCGCCGGGTGCTGAATCATTCTTTCGGCAAATATCGCGTGATACTCCTCCATCACGTTATCGAGCCTGCCAATCTCCGCGATCCTGCGATCCGTATAGAGGTCGTGCGCGTACAGCGTTGGCGCCACAAAGATAGCGTTGTGCGCTTCGCCAAAGGCCTTCATCAGCGCGGCATCGTCAAATTCCCCGAGGATCTCTACTTTCAGGCCCTGCGAGTTAAACCAGTTTTGCAGCTTACGCCCGAGCATGGATCGCCTTCCTGGCACCAGCAAACGGCGCTCTTCCAGGCAGGCCGGGAAGGCTTTTTCCGGCGGCGTAATACACCAGAAACTTACGCCGCATTCGCCAATCTTGACCGAGAAAAGACCTTCCTGCTGTGTGGAATCGATAGGGCAATCCGAAATAATCATATCCAGCTTATGCTGGCTTAACTGCTCCAGCAGCATTTCGTGAGTGGATTCAAAGCAGCGCAGGTGGATTTGCTCATCTTCAACTACCGCCGCATCCAGTACGCCGCTCACCAGCCGTTTTGACAACGCATCGGCCACGCCAACATCAAAGAGCAGGTTCGACTCTTTGCGATAGTTAACGATATCCAGCATCTCCTGGCTTAAGGTGAACATCTTATCCGCGTAGCGAAAAACCAGTTCGCCCAACTCGCTTGGCTCAATCCCACGGCCCTTGCGCTTGAACAGCTTGCCCTGAAGACGTTCTTCCAGCGCCTTGATTTGCCCGGTGATGGTCTGCGGTGTCAGGTAAAGCGCCTCTGCAGCCCCCACCACCGAGCCCTGCCTGTAGACGTGCCAGAAGTAGTAAAGATGGTTATAGTTCAAATGTGACATTGCGCCCTCACTCCCTGATTGTGAAACGGGAGAAGGCTTGCCTCCCCCCGCTTTCCGCTATGCCTGGACGACCTGTCCGGACAATTTCACCTTCAATAAGGTGTAACCCACTACCGCGGCCAGCAATGAACCGATAAGAATGCCGAGTTTAGCCCAAACGATGAGTTCAGGCGCGTGTGCGCCAAACGCCAGCGTCGAGATGAAGATTGACATTGTAAATCCAATTCCGCACAGCACGCCCACCGCCATAATCTGCTTAAATGTAGTGCCATATGGCAATGATGCCAGTTTCAGCTTCAGCGCCAGCCAGCAGAAAAGGCTAATCCCCAGCGGCTTGCCGATAAACAGTCCTGCAATGATGCCCAGCGGGAGGATCGACGTCAGCCCGTCCAGCGTAATCCCTTTCAGCGAAACGCCCGCGTTGGCAAACGCAAATAAGGGCAGGATCATATACGCAACCCAGGGGTGTAAAACATGCTCAAGACGTTTCGCCGGCGAGCGGCCATGCTTCTCCTTAAGCGGAATAAAGAAACCTACGATAACGCCCGCCAGCGTAGCATGCACCCCGGATTTCAATACAGCAGTCCAGAGAACCGCGCCCACCAGAATATAAACCCCGGTACGTCGGACACCGCACAGATTAAGCAGCCCCAGAGCCGCAATAGCGCAGGCGGCCACGCCCAACGATACCACTGATAGATCGCGGGTATAAAACAGGGCGATGATCACTATTGCTCCGAGGTCATCAATAATTGCCAGCGCCATCAGGAAAACCTTCAGCGCTACCGGCACACGGCTTCCTAAAAGTGCCAATACGCCTAATGCAAAGGCAATATCCGTCGCCGCCGGTATGGCCCATCCTGCGCGGGTAACGGGGTCGGTATAGTTAAATGCCAGGAACAGCAACGCCGGGACGGCCATCCCACCGATAGCGGCAATGACCGGAAACGCCGCCTGACGTAAACTGGCGAGAGATCCTTGCATCAGCTCACGTTTTACCTCCAGCCCAATCATCAGAAAAAACACCGCCATGAGGGCATCATTCACCCATAACAGCATGTTTTTATTGATCTCAAGCGCCCCCACCCGAAGCTGAACAGGCGTTTCCAGAAGAGCATGATACGCGGCACGGGTAAAATCGCTGTTAGCCATGACCATGGCGAGTGCAGCAGCGATGATGAGAATGATGCCTCCCGAGGCATCACTACTAAAAAAACGATGCAGATGTTTCATCTCTACTCTCACATTTTTATGACGACACAATAGAGACAATCATACTCTCCTCAAATATTCGTTAAAATTAGATTATTCAGCGTAGATGACTCAGTTTAAGCGATCTATATCTCCTCCCCGTTGAGGATCCATAATGAAAAAGCCCCGGATTGACCGGGGCTGTAATTAAGGACAGCTTATAACTCAATATGCGCCGAGGTCAGTCCATGCCTGGCCTGGGCCGCAGTTCAGGTCTGGCTGCAGGCCTTCACACCACCAGTTAACCTGGTAGTTGTGACCTTTCCAGCTCACGATTTCGAACTCACCCCAGTTTACGCCGTAAATGGTTGTTGCATCCCACTGTGGGTATTCAGAGGCAGAGTCATCTGGCAGAGTATCAGTGTCATCAGACGGTGTTGGGGTCGGAGTGACATCCTCTTCGTCATCAGCCGGAGTCGGTTCAACCGCGCTTGCCGCTGGCACAACGGTCAGAACGAAACGTTGCTGGGTTGAAGGTTCGCCTTGAGCATCACGCACAAACAGGGTGAACTGCAGTTCAGTCGCAGCTTCAACAACCGGTACCACGAACTCGATAACCGCAGCGGTTTTATCTGCAACGTCAATGGCTGCTGGCACACCCCAACTGAAGCTCAGCGCATCATTATCTTCATCGCTTGAACCTTCGCCAGAAAGCTGGATACGGGAACCGCCGACAACGCGCAGTTCAATAGCCGCTTTAGGTGCATGGTTAGCTTTCTCACCATCTTCTTTGTCTTCGTCAGCAGGTTCGACATTGATGCCTTCAAAGTAGAATGGCTCCATATCAATCACTTCTTTGCTGATTTCATAACCCAGACCTTCACGCGCTGCGTTTGCCAGCACCCCGTTGTCCTGGTCAATGGTCCAGGTGAACAGGCCACCCAGGCCGAGTTTAGCCGCATACTCACCTTTCGCTTTTACGCTGCGTGGAGTATCGAGGGACATAAACAGTTTTGATTGTGGGTTGTACAGGTAATCTGCATTTGCAACCTGGTCAGTATAAACGTTGAAGCCGTTACGACCTTTCTGGTTTTCCAGATCCAGATAGTTATAAATGGTGTCATACCATTCAGTAGTGCCAGATTCGAAGGAACCAGTGGTTGTACCTTCACCTGCGCTGTAAGAACCTTTCAGCGGGGAGAAGCTTTCGATTTCTGCGTTACGGGCATTACGGGTGTAACCTGCATAACCGATGTTAATGCGATCCGCAGGGAAGCCTTCGGCAATCAGATAATCGATAACGGCTTCAATGCTCCAGCCACCTGCAGACAGTGGAGACAGGTTGGTGTGATGGGTCAGGCTTTCTGACCATGGGGTACCGAAGAAGTCATAGGTCATCACGTTGATGCCATAGAGACCTGCATCCAGCAGCGCTTTAACGTTAGAGTAACCCAGGGTTTCTACAACAGCAGAGCTGGCGATAGAAATTTTAACATCGCTACGGCCTGCGGCATCCAGCTGAGTTTTCAGCTCTTTGATGACCAGAGCATAGTTCGCACCATCTTCCGGGCCGTAAGGGTTGTTGTTACCGGCTGCATTTGGATATTCCCAGTCAATATCAACTTCACTGAACATTGGGAACTGTTTAAATAACTTCACCACACCGGCTGCGAAGGTTTTGCGCGCAGCTTCAGTTTTTGCCATCTCATGGAAGCCGTTACTCATGGTCCAGCCACCGATACTCATGGAAAGCGCCAGAGTGTGCCCCAGTTGCTTCGCTTTCGCCTGCAGGTCGCGCAGGCCGCCCAGCAGGCCGTGAGTATTTTGTTGAGTCACCGTCATCGGCTCAACGTCCCAACCACTGGTCTCCTGGTTGCAGTTGACATAGGACTGGAAGTCACCCCATGGGTCGAGGAAAGTCGGTTCGTTAGTGGTTTTACCGGTCTGCGCCGCCGCATTTTCGATGGTGTACTGTTTTTCACCTTTATCACCAACAACGCCGATAAAACCGAAGATGATTTTGTCATAAGCCAGTGGATCGACATTCGCCAGATCGTAGCCACGTCCGCGGTTAGCAGGCGTGTCACCGCCCTGCAGGCGGCCATCGTACTGAGACCAGTCGGTGTAGTAACCAAATACCTTAGATTTCTTCGCATCGGCTTTATAAACGTTATAAACCGGATTAGCCACACGGGCAGACGTATAACTGAATTTGCTTACTTCAGTTGCAGGAATAAATCCGTCCGCTGCATTACTGGTTTCAGTCAGAGTATCGCCTTTAATCAATTTGCTGGTAGTCATAATATTTCCCTTATATATAGATATTTGTGTTTTCGCAGTTCGTTCTGCTGGTTGAATAATCCCTTAATTGCGTACCGAAGGCTAATCACAAAACATCATCATTGCCGATGACAATTAATTTATATTAATAAACGCTAACAATAAATTAAACCGAGGATATATTTCAACATTTTATTCACCAGTCCGGCAACATATATCCTGCCAACAAAAAGTTAAATAGCATTTAATACCTTTTTAAATTTCATTTAAGATCCAATCCAAGCTGTGATACACATTAAAAAATCAAACCTAAAATGCAGTTATTTATTTTTAATATATGGATTAGGTCGATTCTCATAATTAATATCCTACCCCGCCACAAAAGCATGTGGCGATATCATTCTGAGGGAACACAATGAAAACGTATATCATCAACCATGACTGCATCTTTAATGAACGTAAATACGAGCTACGGAATATCACCAACTCAATGGTCGTGCGGATGACGGCGATGAGGGCCAGGTGCCTGAGCTTTATCATTGAGCATGCACAAAATGAGGTGATTGAACGCCAGGAGTTGACCACAGCACTGTGGGGTAGCAGAGGAAACTATGTTAATGACGCAAACCTAACGCAAATTCTTTATCTGATTCGCAAAGATCTTAAATCACTCGGGATTCATGATCTCCTCATTACAATCCCCCGTAAAGGTATCCACGTAAATGATTTAATTCCTATTGAATCAAAGGATACCGACACGCCAGCAGCAGTTCCACTTTTTAATCTTGCCCGTCTTAAACAACTGTTTATCGCTTTTTTTAAGCACAGATAATTACATTCAAATATTATCACGGAGGTTATAATGAATCCTGTTATAGATGGTATTCTTGCAGTAGAAGGGGGTTACTCCAATAATCCCGCCGATCGGGGGGGTGAAACCAACTGGGGGATTACGAAATCCACTGCCCGGGCGAATGGTTACTCTGGCGAAATGAAAGCACTGACCCGTGAAGAGGCCTACGCTATCCTTGAGAATGCTTACTGGATCAAGCCAGGGTTCGAGAGTATTTCGCATCTGTCCTGGTCTATATCGTTTGAATTGTGTGACGCCGCGGTCAACATCGGCCCACATTATCCCTGCACGTGGTTGCAGCGCTGGTTAAACGCCTTCAACAAGGAGCAGCAATTGTATCGTGATTTAAACGCTGATGGTCTTATCGGTCCAATGACGCTAACGGCTCTGGAATCCTTTCTGAATGCACGCGGTAGCGAAGGCGAAGAGGTTCTGCTCAGAGCGCTGAATTGTAGCCAGGGAGCTTATTATCTAAACATTACTGAGGAGAGAAGACAGAACGAGCAGTTTGTTTATGGCTGGCTAAAAAATCGTGTTGTTTAAGTTGAATAATGGGGCGATGTAAACGTTACAACGCCCCATTTTCACCATCGATAATTAATTGCCGATCAATTTCAAGATTTACGTTGTTTGAAGACGCTCATTCTTTACCTGATACAATACGCTTAACTCGCGCACCGAGTAACTTGATAATGGGAACAGAAAATACACCTCCCACACCGGCAAAAAGTAATATCATATTAAAACTTAGACCTTTTTCAATCGCTACAGCACTCAGTATAAGACTGGTAAAGCAAGAGATGATTATTTGGGTAATACATCCCATTAAGCGGCAATGAAGGTTACTGGCTTTGAACTCCTCTGATTTTAACAAAAAACTCACAACCCCTCCCCATGCTCCGGTCGAGATGACCATAATAAGCACTTCTACTTCGAGAAGGATCGCCTTTGGCGTTTCTAGTTGCGCTGGTAATAACATACATGATTCCTTTTGGATTGCGTGACACGACAAATTTAACCCCGTCAGGGAAAAGATGAGAGTCAAAAAGAATCACTTAACATAGATACTGCAAAATTTCTTATTTGGAACGTTAATGACGGAAGGCAGATAAGGTATGTAGCATGTCGACGACTTCTTGAATATATTGGCCCTTGGTATTTCTTTTATACCATGATGCGTAAACATTCATTTGTCGAACTTTCATTTCACGCGGCAACTGTAAGATATTAATATTATATTTACGTTGATTCTTAAAGAAAATAGCAACTTTTAGCGGGATCAACGCGATGAGTTGCGTGCGCTCAACAATGCCAATCAGACCTGTCAGAGAATCGCTTTTGTAGCCAATAACCCTTCGCTCTTTAACATCAACATGATTACTGTATAAATTATCATCTTCAATTGTCATTTCGGGACAATCGTTAGCTTTGAAAACCGCGTGTTGGGCAGAAAAAAAGTTATGCAATGATAACTGCGAGAGTTCACTTAATAAGTTGTCCTTGCCGCAGATAACACAAAAGTGTTTGAAACTATCAATCGCCTTGCATTCGAAATCACTATCATTATTACATTCATGGCTAATCGCTATATCGCACTCCTCCATAACTAATAGTCTTTTCATTTCTGCTTTTTCCCGATTACGATTAGAGTAATGGCGAAAAGAAAAACGTTCAAAAAATTTATCGTCGTAAATCTGTGATAAATAATAGTTTTCGGTAATATCTCCCCCCAGAAGCGTTATATTATTTTGCTCCGTATCCTTTATTTCGGGTTTAAGCGCTGTTTTAATTAAATCAATAGCCTGACAGAAGCGACCATGGACTTCGAGCGCCTTAACCGTGGGAACGAGACCCGTTCGACCTCTGACAAACAGGGTTTCCTGGTAGAACCCCTGCAGACGGTTCAGTGCAATCGATACAGCCGCCGGGGTGACTGACAATCGTTGAGATGCTTTCGTGACATTTCCAGCGGAAATGACCGCATCAAGCACCTTAATCAAATTATAATCAAATTCACTCTTCAAAAAATAACTCCCGTTTCATCAACACCTCCACAACGTAATAAAGGAGTAATAAGGAACATTATTACTCCCTCTCAGATATAATCCAAATCAATTAATATCATTAATTGATAAGTTGGGATGATATCACTGATTAAGGGGCAATCATATTTAGAGGAAAGTAATGAGACTTTAAGGAAATCTTAAAACAAAAAGCATTATTTCCTCATTTAAAGCATTTAATTATTTTTTAATATCAAGGATAAGATCTTAAATAGATGAGATAAAAAAAAGCCCGGAATAAATTCCGGGCTCTTTTTTTGCTTGAACTCAGCGGGTCAAATCATCGAAGAATTTTTTGACACCGTCGAAGAAGCTTTTCGATCGCGGACTATTTTTCTCGCCCGTTGGGCCACCGAAACTTTCCTGCAGCTCTTTAAGCAATTGTTTCTGCTTATCGTTCAGGCCAACAGGCGTTTCTACCACTACGCGACATAGCAGGTCGCCCTGTGCGCCACCGCGAACGGATTTAACGCCTTTACCGCGCATGCGGAACAGTTTGCCGGTCTGGGTTTCACCTGGCACTTTCAAGTTCACGCGACCATCGAGCGTCGGCACTTCTATTTCACCACCCAGCGCCGCCATCGCGAAGTTGATAGGAACTTCGCAGTACAGGTTATTACCTTCACGCTCAAAGATAGCGTGCTGCTTGACCTGCACCTGAACATACAAATCGCCTGCCGGAGCACCATGCTCCCCCGCTTCGCCTTCACCCGTCAGACGGATACGGTCGCCCGTATCCACACCCGCAGGAATTTTAACCGACAGGGTTTTGGTTTTCTCCACGCGGCCATGACCGTGACATTTATTGCACGGATCTTTAATCAGGGTACCGCGACCATGACAGTGCGGGCAGGCTTGCTGTACCGCGAAGAAGCCCTGACGCATCTGTACCTGGCCGGAACCATGACAGGTAGGACAGGTCTGCGGCTGAGTTCCCGCTTTCGCCCCGCTGCCGTGGCAAATCTCACACTCTTCCAGCGTCGGAATGCGGATCTCTTTCGTCACACCGCGAACGGCTTCTTCCAGCGTCAGATCCATGTTATAGCGCAGGTCTGAACCACGGGCTGCACGCTGACGGCCACGACCACCGCCGAAGATGTCACCAAATACGTCGCCAAAGATATCGCCGAAATCAGCGCCGCCACCAAAGCCGCCGCCACCGAATCCACCGCCGCCCATACCGCCCTGCTCAAAAGCAGCGTGACCGTATTGATCGTAGGCTGCACGTTTTTGTGCATCGGTCAGGATTTCGTAGGCTTCTTTAATCTCTTTGAATTTGGCTTCGGCCTCTTTATCCCCTTGGTTGCGATCCGGGTGGAATTTCATGGCCAGGCGTTTATACGCCTTTTTGATTTCACGCTCGTCCGCTGTTTTCGGAACGCCTAAAATCTCGTAATAGTCTTGCTTTGCCATTGTTTTTTTTAAGCCCCTTAACATGCAAGCACGGGCGGAGAGGAAACCCCTTCGCCCGTGCCAATTAATGACCCTGCATCAGGGCGATTATTTTTTGTCTTTCACTTCTTCGAACTCAGCGTCGACAACGTCGTCATCTTTCGCGTTGTTCGCAGAAGCGTCCGCGCCAGCCTGCTGCTGTGCGTGCTGCTGCTGAGCAATTTCCATCAGCTTCTGAGAAGCCTGTGCAAGCTCCTGCATTTTCGCTTCGATGTCCGCTTTATCTTCGCCTTTCAGAGACGTTTCCAGCGCGCTCAGTACAGCTTCGATAGCCGTTTTGTCTTCTGCTGGCAGTTGTTCGCCAGCTTCTTCAACCTGCTTACGAGTGCTGTGCAGCAAATGGTCACCCTGGTTACGCGTCTGAACCAGCTCTTCGAACTTACGGTCAGACTCAGCGTTAGCTTCCGCTTCACGAACCATTTTTTCGATTTCAGCTTCGTTCAGGCCAGAAGATGCTTTAATGGTGATCTTCTGCTCTTTACCGCTGTTTTTGTCTTTCGCAGACACGTGCAGAATACCGTCAGCATCAATATCGAAGGTCACTTCGATCTGCGGCATACCGCGCGGTGCCGGGCTGATACCATCCAGGTTGAACTGACCCAGATCTTTGTTATCCGCCGCACGCTTACGTTCACCCTGCAGCACATGGATGGTTACCGCAGACTGATTGTCTTCCGCAGTAGAGAACACCTGGCTGTGCTTGGTTGGAATGGTGGTGTTTTTGCTGATGAGCGCAGTCATCACACCGCCCATGGTTTCGATACCCAAAGACAGCGGGGTAACGTCCAACAGCAGTACGTCTTTCACTTCGCCAGTCAGCACGCCGCCCTGAACCGCTGCACCGATAGCAACAGCTTCGTCCGGGTTAACGTCTTTACGCGGCTCTTTACCAAAGAATTCAGCCACTTTCTTCTGAACCATTGGCATACGCGTCTGACCACCGACCAGGATAACGTCCTGAATGTCAGATACGGACAGGCCTGCGTCCTGCAGGGCTACTTTCAGTGGCTCGATAGAACGGTTCACCAGGTCTTCTACCAGGCTTTCCAGTTTCGCACGGGTCACTTTGATGTTCATGTGTTTAGGACCAGACGCATCTGCAGTAATGTACGGCAGGTTCACGTCGGTCTGCTGAGCAGAAGAGAGTTCGATCTTCGCTTTCTCAGCGGCTTCTTTCAGACGCTGCATCGCCAGCGGGTCGTTACGCAGGTCAATGCCCTGATCTTTCTTAAACTCATCAACCAGGTAGTTGATCATACGGCTATCGAA